>NZ_DASZUF010000035.1:0-57930 GCF_035547795.1 Nocardioides sp. | reverse complement strand
GCCGGCGTCGACGCGCAGGGCGGCGCCTACGCCACCGGGGTGCTGGTCTTGATGAGCTCGGCCGCGGTGGCGGTGACGCTGGCGGCGTACCGAGCGGGTCAGCGGCGCCGGACGATCGGCTTCGGCGCCGTCGCCGTGGTCTTCGCCTACACCACGGTCAACAACGTCGTCGAGCGGCCCGACGGCGTCAAGATCGGCGCCTGCTTCATCGCCGCGATCATCCTCGTCTCGCTCGTCTCCCGGATCGGCCGCTCCTTCGAGCTGCGGGTCACCTCGGTCGAGCTGGACGCCACCGCCGAGCGGTTCGTCCGGGACTGCGCCCGGCGCCGGATCCGGCTGGTCGCCAACGAGCCGGACGCGCTCGACGCTCAGGAGTACGACGACAAGATCCGCCAGGTGGTCGCCGACAACGACCTGGACGACGAGGGGGACATCGTGTTCGTCGAGGTGACGGTGACCGATCCGTCCGACTTCGAGAACACCCTGCACGTGCACGGCGAGGTGGTCCACCAGCATCGCCGGGTGCTGCGGCTGGAGTCGGCCACGGTGCCCAATGCGCTGGCCGCGCTGCTGCTGCGCATCCGCGACCTCACCGGTGTGACGCCGCACATCTACTTCGAATGGACCGAGGGCAGCCCGGTGCTGAACCTGCTGCGGTTCCTGTTCTTCGGAGTCGGCGAGGTCGCACCGACCACCCGCGAGGTGCTGCGTCGCGCCGAGCCGAACCGCTCCCGCCGGCCGCACGTGCACGTCGGCTAGGGGCGATCAGGCGCCCCGCACGCACGGGCCGGAGCCGAGCACCCGCAGGCCGGCCAGGTCGCCGGCGCCCCAGCGGGCGGGCTTGCGGGTGAGCACCGGGTACATGATCTCGGCCGGGTGCTGGGCATGCCCCAGGCCGACGGCGTGGCCGAGCTCGTGCATCAGCGCCCGACCCTGGCTGCCGATCTCGCCGATGCGGTGACCGCGGCCGAAGCCGGCCGCCAGCCCGGCGAAGAGGGAGTGCTGCACGAGGACGAAGCCGCTGCGCAACACCCGATGGTGCCGCACCGTCGTGGGTACGGCGCCGCCCTCGCCGACCGCGGTGGCGTCGCCCTCGATCGTGTGATCGGTGGCGGCGACCACCAGGTCGGTGCCGCGCGGGTCGGGTCGTCGGCCGTCGGGGACGAACGAGGTCCTGCCGGCGTACCTGAAGCGCAGGCCGGAGGCGGTGGTCACCCGGTGCAGCGCGCGGCGTACCTCGTGTCGCCAGCGCCTCGGCATCCCGCTCGTGTTGAGCCGGTAGCGGATCGGGTGGCAGGTGCTCCACCGGTGCAGCCTCGGCGCGAGCCAGGCGTGGTCGGAGGCCGCGCCGGGCCTGGCCGTGACCGGTGACGCGGCATGGGCCGTGGCCGGCGCGCAGAGTGCGAGGGTGAGGAGCAGGACGGCCGGAAATCGCCTCATCGGCCGCCGGTATCCACTACTTGCCGTGCTGGAACACCGGGTGGCCGCGGTCGCGCTGGGGTGCCTCACCGAGCAGCCGGCGCAGCCGCTTGAGCCCCCGGTGCCGCGTCACGCGTACGGCGACCGCCGACATGCCCAACGCCGCACAGGTCGCGGCGACGTCCATCCCGATCACCTCCAGGCAGGTGATCACGTCCCGCTCCCGTGCGGAGAGCGCGGCGAGCGCCTCGCGCAGCCAGGCCCGCTCGGGGACCACGCTGTCGGGGCCGCGCACCGGCTCGGGATGCAGCAGTGCGATGGTGTCGTGGTCGGTCGGGGTGGTGGCCCGCCGGCCGCTGGTGCGGCGGGCGTTGGCGGCGTGACGGCGGGCGATGCCGAACAGCCAGCCGCCGAACTCCTCGCGGTTGCCGTGGAAGTCGTGGATCTTGCCCGCCGCGGTCAGCCAGGTCTCCGCACCCAGATCCTCGGCGGCCGCGGTGGCGTCGCCGGGGGAGCGGTGGGCCAACCACACCACCAGACGCCCGGCGTGGGCTCGGTACAGCTCACGCCAGGCGTCTGGGTCCCTCTGCTTCGCCGCGGAGACGAGCGGGTCGTCCCGCTCGTCCCCGCGGTTGCTCGCGCTCACGGCGACCGACCACTCCCGAGGCGGCCGGGGCCGGGGCCGTGACCGAGCGTGCCCGGCCAGCTGGGGTTCCGGAACGGCGGCTCGAGGTGGTGACGCCGGTGATGGCGGGAGTATGTGCCGAACGTCGGGGCGGCGTGGCGATGCCGCTTCGTCTGACCCGTGTGAGCGGCCGCGGTGCGGGTACCGACCGGGTGATCGGGCGGCGTCGCCGCACCGGTCGAGCGGGAGTGTTCCGCATCCGAGGTGGAGTGAGTGGCGCCCGGTGTCCCCCGCGTGGGGTTGGGGACACCGGGCGTCCGGGTGCGTGGACGTGCCGCACCGTGGGGGGACGGCGGGGCGGTCGGGACGACGGTCGGCCCGTGCGGGTGGTGCGCCGGGATGATCGGGGACGACGTACCCGGCAGGGCGCCGACCAGCCAGGTCACCGCCGCGATGGCGGCCACGCTCGCCGCGACCAGCAGGACCTTCGCCGACGACGCCCGAGATGTCGTCCGCGACGGCGTCGTGCTGACGCTGAGATCGACCAGCCGGACGAGCAGCGCGGCATCCGGCTCCAGCGTCGGTACGTCGACGCGGAGTCGTGCGATGCGATCACTCGCCATGGCTGGTCCGTGCTAGCTCAGGAGACCGGTGCCGGCGTGGGGGTCGGCGTCGCGGTGTCGGTCGGGGTAGGGGTGGGCGTCGGTGTGGGGTGCTGCCGCACCGGCTTGCCGTGGTGCCAGAACCAGCCGAGGTGCCAGCCGCGCCACCAGCCGAAGTGGCGGTGGTGGTGCCGGACGTAGTGGTGGTGCGTGCCGCGGTAGTGGTGCGCGAAGGCGGGCACGGCGCTCGGGTCGACGCTGGAGTGGGCGGCGGGGTAGTACTGCCCGTGCGGGGCATGGCTCACGTCGCTGCCGGGTCCGCCCACGCACGCCTGCGCGGCGTAGGCACCTGCGACGACGCTGACGACGACGGCACCGGAGGCAAGTGCGATGCGGATGCTTCGCATGGTGATCTCCTCTCCGAGAAAGAGGCCCCCTCGGGGGCAGTGTCACCCTTTCCCTGTCACGGGGGCCACGATGCGTTACGCCGGACCGCGGAGAATCTCAGGCGTTCACCATGAAGTCGGCCGCGCGCAGGATGTAGCTCCAGAACTCCGCATCCTGCTCGGGTGTCAGCGCGGCCGCGTCGAGCCCCGCTCGGAAATGGGTGAGCCAGCGGTCGCGCGCCTCGGTGGTCACCGCGAACGGCGCGTGCCGCATCCGCAGCCGCGGGTGGCCCCGGGTCTCGGAGTACGTCGTCGGACCGCCCCAGTACTGGCACAGGAAGAGGAAGAAGCGTTCCTCGGCCGGTCCGAGGTCCTCCTCGGGATACATCGCGCGGAGCACGTCGTCCTCGGCGACGCCGGCGTAGAAGGTGGAGACGATCGTGCGGATCGTCTCGGCGCCGCCGATCTCGTCGTAGAACGTCACCCCTCCATTGTGAGGGGTGCCCGTTGAGCCGACCGACCCCACCCGTCAGGATGGGGCCATGGCTACCACTCGCACTGCAACCACCGTCTGGGAAGGCACCCTGTTCGAGGGCGCCGGCAAGGTCACGCTGGACTCCTCCGGCCTCGGCACGTACGACGTGTCCTGGCCCTCCCGGGCCGAGGAGCCCGGCGGCAAGACCAGTCCCGAGGAGCTCATCGCCGCGGCTCACTCGGCCTGCTTCTCGATGGCGTTCTCCAACGGCCTGGCCAAGAACGACACCCCGGCCACGTCGCTGACGACCTCCGCCGACGTCGAGTTCACCCCCGGCACCGGCATCACCGGCATCAAGCTCACCGTCCGCGGTGTGGTGCCGGGCCTGGACAACGACAAGTTCGTCGAGCTCGCCGAGGCCGCCAAGGCCGGCTGCCCGGTCAGCCAGGCGCTCGCCGGCACCACCATCACCCTCGACGCCGCCCTGGCCTGATCTGAGACGCGAAGCGGGCCTCTGGCGGCGTTGTCGTCGCTCGACGGCCCGCTTCGCTCAAAGGCCGCCTTCGCTCCTCCGCCTTGCCAGGGGCTCCGCCTCGCGTCTCAGAGTCTCAGGCTTCTTCGGCCTCTGACGGCGTTGTCGTCGGAGCGGTTCCGCCCGCGTACGGCGGCGTCGGGAAGAGCACCTTCTGGGTGAAGGGCATCGCGATGCCCTCGTGGTCGAAGCGGGCCTTGATCCGCTGCCGCAGCTCGCGGGCGATCGCCCACTGCCGCATCGGCGCGGTCTTGATCAGCACCCGCACCGTGATCGCGTCGGGTGTCATGGTCTCCACGCCGGTGACCTCCGGCTCCTCGATCACCACGTCGTGGAAGTCGTCGTCCTGCCACAGGTCGTGCGCGACGTCCTTGAGGACGCGCTGCACCCGGGCGAGGTCCTCGCCGTACCCGATGCTGACGTCGACCACCGCCCGCGCCCAGTTCTGGCTCATGTTGCCGACCTTGAGGATCGAGCCGTTGGGGACGTACCAGACCGTGCCGCTCTGATCGCGCAGCCGAGTGACCCGCAGCGACACCGCCTCCACGGTGCCGGAGGCGACGCCGACGTCGACCACGTCGCCGACGCCGTACTGGTCCTCGAAGATCATGAACACCCCGGACAGGAAGTCCTTGACCAGGCTCTGGGCGCCGAAGCCAAGCGCGACGCCGACGATGCCGGCGCTGGCGATGATCGGGGCGATGTTGACGCCCAGCTCGCCCAGGATCATGGTCCCGAAGACCGCGACCAGGACGCCGGTGACGATGCTCTTGAGCAGGTCGCCCATGGTCTTGGCGCGCTGCACCCGGCGGGTGGCCGTGCCGGTGCTGAACCGGTCGGGCAGCACGCCCTCCTCGGCGTGGCGGACGATCCGGTCGACGAGCTTGCCGAGCACCCAGCGGATGCACAGCGCGAGCACGACCAGTCCCAGGATGGCGAGGGGCTTGCCGATCACCACGTCGGCGACGTGGTGCCAGTCGGTCTTCGCGGAGAAGACGGCGGTGAGCGCGGACATGGCCCCCATTCTTAACAGGCCCGGGCAACCGCTAGGCTGACCCTCGTGAGCAACTCGATCGCACGCCGCGCCCTGACCCTCGGCGCCGCCGTCGCCGCGGTCACCGTGGCCGTCGTCGGCCCCGCCGCCGCCGACACCCCGAACGGCTGGAGCAACCCGTCACACGTCAACCCGCTGCACTTCCTGGCGTTCGTGCTGTTCATCCCGGTCGGTGTCGCGCTGATCATTTCCGGGCTGGTGCTGCTGCCGGGTCTGCTCCGCGGTGAGGGGCTGCTTCCGCGCGCGCACAAGCCGAGCAGCCAGCCGCCCTCGCAGGGCCACTGATCCTCCCAGAAGATCGGCGTATCCGCGGCTGCGGATGCGCCGATCTCTCATTTCAACGCCCACGGCGGTGAGCGGATGCGCCGGCCGCCTCGTGCAGCCGGCGCATCCGCTCACGCGTCCGGCTCAGGCGCTGGCGGCGTCCTTCGCCTGGGCGGCCAGCGCGCGGGCGATCTCGTCGCGGCCCTCGAGCACGTACCGGCGGGCGCCGTAGGGAATGTCCCCGGTGGCGACCGCGGCGTCGATGGTCGCCAGCGCCTCGGTGGAGATGAGCGCGAACGGGAAGCCGTACTCCAGCGCGACCGACGCCTTCTGCGGGCCGATCCGGTCCCAGAGCGTCTTGGCCGCCTCCAGCATCTTCGGCAGGTACGGCGCGATCAGCTCCTCCTGCCCGACGCGGGAGAAGGAGTTGGCGATCGACCGCTGGGTCTCGTTGGGCGTGGCCGGGTCGATCCAGCCACGCTCGAACGACGCCGCCTTGGTCTCGGCGCTGGGGATCGCGGCGCGGGCCTCGGCGGCCTTCTCCTGGCCGGTGATGGTGTTGTCCCGGCGCTCCTCGGCGGCGACCTCGGCCTCGCCGAACACACCGGCCGCGCACAGGCCGATGATGAAGTACCAGCGCAGGTCCTGGTCGACGCTGAGGCCCTCGATCGACCACGAGCCGTCCAGCAGCGCCTGGAGGTCGGCGTGGGTCTGGGCGGCGACCGGGACGCCGGGGATGCCCCCGCGCAGCTGGCTGCCCGCGCCGGAGTAGCGCCGGGCCAGGCTGAGCTGCAGGTCGCTGCCCGGCTCGGCGGCCAGGATCAGCTCGCGCAGCCCGGCCTCCCAACGCTCCTTGAGGGCGATACGACGAGCCGGGTCGGCGTACGCGTTGACGGCTAGCTCGGCGTAGTGCGGGATCCGCGAGATGCCCCAGGCGTCGGTCTCGGCGCCGATGTTGGCCAGCACCAGCTCGACGAAGTCGTGCGCCGACAGCTCGGCGTCGCGGGTCATGTCCCAGGCGGCGCCCCACACCAGCGCGCGGGCCAGCGAGTCGGGCATCGAGGACAGGCTGGTCAACGCGGTCGCCAGGGAGCGCTCGTCGAGACGGATCTTGGCGTAGGTGAGGTCGTCGTCGTTGAGCAGCAGCAGGTCCGGCTGGACCTCGCCGACCGCCTCGGCGATCTGGGTCAGCTCGCCCGCGACGTCGACCTCGAGGTAGCGGCGCCGTACGAGGGCCCCGTCAGTGGTGTCGTAGAACCCGATGCCGAGTCGGTGCCGGCGCAGGGTGGGGTGGTCGGCCGGGGCGGTCTGCCGCACCGCGAACGACGTGTAGCGGCCGTCCTCGCCGACGGTGAACTCGGGACGCAGTGTGTTGACCTGCGCAGTCTGCAGCCATTCCGCCGCCCAGCTGGTCAGCTCGCGGCCGGAGGCCTGCTCCAGGTGTCGCAGCAGATCGGCGAACTCGCTGTTGCCGTAGGAGAACTCCTTGAAGTACGCCGTCAGGCCCTGCAGGAACGGCTCGAGCCCGACCCAGGCGACCAGCTGCTTGAGCACCGAGGCGCCCTTGGCGTAGGTGATCATGTCGAAGTTGACCTCGATGGCGTCGAGGTCCTCGATCTCCGGCGCGATCGGGTGGGTGGTGACCAGCTGGTCCTGCCGGTAGCCGGTCTGCTTGCGGGCGTTGGTGAAGCCGGTCCAGGCCTCGGTGAACTCGGTGGCCGTCGCGCCGGCGTGGTAGGCGGCCCACTCGGCGAATGACTCGTTGAGCCACAGGTCGTTCCACCACTTCATCGTGACGAGGTCGCCGAACCACATGTGGGCCATCTCGTGCAGGATCGTGTTGGCGCGGTTCTCGTAGAACGAGCGCGGCTGCTTGGAGCGCGGGATCAGCTCGTCGCGCAGCGTCACGCAGCCGGCGTTCTCCATCGCGCCCATGTTGTACTCGGGCACGTAGAGCTGGTCGTACTTGCCGAACGGGTAGGGCACCTCGAAGGTCGACTCGAAGAACTCGAAGCCCTGCCGGGTGACGGTCACCAGCTCCTCGCGGTCCAGCGAGTCGGCCAGCGACTGGCGGCAGTAGTGACCCAGCGGGATGGTGCCGTTCTTGCCCTCGTAGACGTCCTGCACCTCGTAGTACTCACCGGCCACGACAGCGGTGATGTACGTCGCCATCCGCGCGGTGGGCGCGAAGTCCCAGCGCGCCTTGCCGTCGCCCAGGTCGACGGGCTCGGGGGAGGGGCTGTTGGAGACGACCTTCCAGTGCGCGGGCGCGGTCACGTGGAAGGTGAAGACCGACTTGAGGTCGGGCTGCTCGAAGGTGGTGTAGACCCGGCGGGCGTCCGGCACCTCGAACTGGCTGTAGGTGTAGACGCGGCCGTCGGCCGGGTCGACGAAGCGGTGCAGGCCTTCGCCGGAGTGCGAGTAGGGCAGGTCGGCGCTGACCATGAGCACGTTCTCGGCGGCCAGCTGGTCGAGCCGGATGCGCGAGTCGGCGTACGCCGAGGCCGGCAGGGTGCGGCCGTTGAGGGTGATCTCGCGCACCGATGCGTCGACGAGGTCGGCGAACGTCGCCGCGCCGGGCTGCCGGCAGGTGAAGGCGATCGTGGTGGTCGATGCGAAGGTCTGGTCCCCGGTGGTCAGGTCGAGCTGGATGTCGTACGACGTGACGTCGAGGAGGGCGGCGCGGGTGCGCGCTTCGTCCCGGGTGAGGTTGGTTCCAGGCATGCGGCCGATCCTCTCACCCGTGCCTCGGTGCGGCCGATGTCGGGGTGAGGCCACCGACGGCGTCGGAAAAAGTACAAAAATGTAATTCCGCCACGCCGGTATCGGTACTTGACTTTTTTCACTACGGTTCTCCCGTGCCTCATCCGTCACATTCGCCACGCCGGTCACTGAAGCGTTCAATTCTCACGGTGATCCTGGCGTCGTTGGCGACCGCGACGGCACTCGTCCCGGCGCTCACGCACACCGCCGACCTGAGGACGATGTCGGGCTCGTCCTCGGTGCTGTGCACCGGCTTCGGGCCGTGCACGGACGCCGGCATGAGCGCGAAGGGCTACCACGCCGTCTGGAACACGTCGTTCTGGAACATGGCGTCGGGCCAGCAGTGCACCAACTACGTGGCCTACCGGATGATCAAGGCCGGGATGTCGGCCACCCGGCCCGCCCAGCTCAAGCCGGGGAAGGGCAACGCCGAGTACTGGGGCACCTCGTTCGGCTACAACAGCATCCCGACCGTCGGCTCGATCGCCTGGTGGCGGGGAGGCGCGCAGGGCGCCAGCGCGGAGGGCCACCTGGCCTACGTCGAGCGAGTCAACTCGCCCACCGACATCGTCGTGTCCGAGTCGAACTGGGGCAGCAACTTCGACTGGCGCCACATCACCACCGCGGCCAACTGGCCCAGCGGCTTCATCCACCTGGTCGACAACGGGGCGCCGCCCCCGCCGCCGGTCACGACACCGCCCCCGGTGACCACGCCGCCCCCGCCGCCGGTCACCACGCCTCCGGCCACGACTCCGCCGGCCACGGTGCTGCGGAACGTCAGCCCGCCGACCATCACCGGGACCGTCCAGGTCGGCCAGACCCTGGCCGCCACCGACGGCAGCTGGTCCCCGGCCGCACAGACGGTGACGTACCAGTGGCTTGCCGACGGCAAGGCGATCTCCGGCGAGACCGGCCGGACGTTCCTGGTCGGGCGCAGCCGGCTGGGCAAGAGCATCTCGGTGCAGGTCACCGCGACCACGGGCGGGCAGAAGGTGACCGCCACCTCGGCTCCGACGGCGCCGGCGATCGCCGGCACCATCGCGGTGACCACGCCGCCGGTCATCGAGGGGACCCCGGCCATCGGCGAGACGATCACCGCCGTACCGCCGGTGACGTCGCCGGCCCCCACGGCCTCGGCCGTGCAGTGGTACGCCGACGGAGTGCCGATCCCGGGCGCCACGTCCTGGACGCTCAACGCCGGCGCGGACCTGGCCGGCAAGCGGCTGACGGTCCAGGTGACCGGGACCCGGCAGTCGTTCGCGAACCTCTCGACCACCAGCGCACCCAGCGATCCGGTGCAGGCGCCACCGATCCAGTTCACCACCCCGGGCTCGGTGGCCGGCGCACCGCAGGTCGGCTCGCCGCTGACCGCGAGCCCCGGCGTGACGGACCCGGCTCCGGCGTCGACGACGTACGCCTGGCTGCGCGACGGCCGGCCCATCCCGGGCGCCACTACGCCCGCCTACACGCCGACCAAGGCCGACGCCGGGCACCGCGTGTCGGTGCAGGTGACGCTGACCGCGCCGGGACACTTCCCGAGCATCAACGAGTACGCCGCCGGCACGATCAGGGCCAAGCCCCGGCTCAAGGTCGCGGCCCGGTCGGCGCGGCGCGCGGCCACTCTCACCATCAAGCTCAAGACGGCCGGCCTCCCGGTCAAGGGCGGCAAGATCGTGGTGCAGGTCGGCAAGCACAAGGTGAAGGCCCTGGCGGCCAAGCACAAGGTGCGGCTGCGCGTCGCCGGCCTCAAGCCGGGCAAGCGGAAGATCACCATCCTCTACCGCGGCACGACCACGGTCCTCGGCGACTCGACGACCGCGATCGTGAAGGTGAGGCGCTGAGATCCGGCCGTACCCCATCTGGGGCATGCCGGGGGCGATATCGGCGATTCCACGACGCGGCGGGCACGGTCACGCCATGATTCCTTCCTGACCGGTGGGTTCGGGACCACCACGCATTCATTCGTGAGAGGGATCCCTAGATGACTCTTTCGGCGTATCGCCGCGCTCGTCGCCGTACCGGCACTGGCGCTGGCGTCCCTGACGCTCATCGCGCCGGCGGCCCAGGCCTCGACGCCGGGCAACGACGACTTCGCCCAGGCCCAGGTCGTCGGCCCCACGCTGCCGGTGGCCGTGACCGGCTCCAACGTGAACGCGACGGCCCAGGCCGGTGAGCCGTCCGAGCAGGGCAACGGGCCCGCCGCCACCATCTGGTACCGCTGGACGGCGCCGGCCGACGCCACGGTCGCGGTGTCCACGCAAGGCAGCGAGACGACCGATGGCGACAGCCTCGACACCTACCTGGACGTCTACACCGGCGCGAGCCTCGACGCGCTGACATTGGTCGGCTCCGACGACGACGGTGGCACCGAGGGCTCCAGTCTGCTCACGTTCGACGCGACCAGCGGCACCACTTACTACGTCCAGGTCGACGGCTACCACTATTCCGAGGGACCCGAGACCGGTTCCATCGCCCTGTCCATCGCGGAGGTCGACGCGACATTGAGGGGCACCGTCACCGCGGAGGAGTCGGGCTCGCCGGTCGCCGACGCCTGTGTCGACGTCTCGTCCTCGACCTACCACGCCGAGACGTCGACCGACGAGGACGGCTCCTACTCCTTCGACCTGCCCGCCGGCACCTACGACCTGCACGTCTCGAGCTGCGGCAGCGACACGAGTCTGCTCGACGTAGACGAGACCGGCATCGTCGTGGGCGCACACGCCACCGTCACCGCCAACGTGCAGATGCCGCCGGCCGGCTCGATCAGCGGCACGGTGACCGGCCCGGACGGCATGATCCCGTCGGACGTCTGCGTGGAGGCCTACAACGACGACGACAGCGTCGACGAGAGCACCGACACCGATGGGACCGGCGCCTACACCATCAACAATCTGCCCACCGGCAGCTACTACGTCGAGTTCAGCGACTGTGGCGGCGACGGCCTGATGACCACCTACTACGGCGGTACGACCGACGAGTCTGGGTCGACCCAGGTGGCAGTGACGGCGGGTGAGAACACCAGCGGGACGAACATCCAGCTTGCTCGCGGTGCCAGCATCAGCGGCACGATCTCCAACGCGTCCGGCGCCGTCCTCGACAACGCCTGCGCCGAGGTCTACAACGACGACTACGACCGTACGCGATACGTGGACGACAACGGGCACTACACGGTCGAGGGCCTTGCGGCCGGCACCTACCACGTGGAGTTCTACGACGACTGTGACGCCGACCACCCGAGCACGCTCTGGTACAACGGCTCGACCACCGAGGCCGGAGGTCAGACGATCACCCTGGTGGCCGGTCAGCAGATGACCGGCGTCGACGCCGTCTTCGGCAAGGTGGCCGTGACCGGTGGCCCCTCCGCGGCCTGCACCAGCGCCCAGGCGGCGGCCCAGCGAGCCACCGCCGCGCTCGGTAGCGCCAACGGCAAGCTGCACAGCGACCAGGGCAAGCTCAAGAAGCTCGGCAAGAAGGTCAAGAAGGCCAAGGGCCACGCGAAGAGCAAGCTCAAGAAGAAGCAGAAGAAGCTGAAGAAGACGGTCAAGTCGGACAAGCACGCGGTGAGCGCGGCCACCACCGGCGTGAGCAGCGCCAACGCCGCGGTCAGCGCCGCCTGCCGCTGACCCACAGCGACGCCCCGTGGGCCCGGTCCCGTCCTGGACGAGGCCGGGCCCACGGCATAACCGTCGGTGTCCGGTGGTTGACTGCGGATATGACCAACGCTGACTTCTGGTTCGACCCCGCGTGCCCCTTCGCCTGGATCACCTCGCGCTGGATCCTGGAGGTGGAGAAGGTCCGTGACATCAACGTCACGTGGCACATCATGAGCCTGGCCTACCTCAACCAGGACAAGGACATCCCCGAGGACTACCGCGCGTTCCTGGCGACCGCGTGGCAGCCGGTGCGGGTGTGCATGGCCGTCAACGAGCAGTTCGGCCAGGAGAAGCTGGCCGAGATCTACACCGCGCTGGGCACCCGCCGGCACGTGGAGAAGAAGGAGTTCACCCGCGAGGTGATCGAGGACGCGCTCGCCTCGGTCGGGTTGCCGACGGAGCTCGCGGACGCGATGGACGACTCGTCGTACGACGAGGCGATCAAGAAGTCCCACCACCTCGGCATGGACCAGGTCGGCAACGAGGTCGGCACGCCCACGATCGCGTTTGAGGGCCAGGCGTTCTTCGGGCCGGTCATCTCCAAGGCGCCGAAGGGGGAGGCCGCCGGCCGGCTGTGGGACGGCTTCGTGCTCGTCACCGAGTATCCCTACGTCTACGAGCTCAAGCGCGCCCGCACGCACGAGCTGGACTTCAGCTGATGCCGGTCGACCAGGTCGGCACCCTGGCGCTGCAGCGCGCGCTCACCCAGGCTGCCGACCTGCTCGACGCCGTCACTCCCGAGGACCTCAGTCGCCCCACGCCGTGCTCCGAGTGGGACGTGCGCCGCCTCGCCAACCACCTCATCGCCCAGCCACGGGTCTTCGTCACCATGCTGCAGGGCGCGCCGCCGGGGTGGAACGGCCACGAGGACTACGACACCGCACTCGGCGACGAACTGCGCAGCCGGGGCAACACCCTGATCAACCTGTGGCGCGAGACCACCGGGGAGACGATGCTCGACCCGGACTGGCAGGCCGTCGAGATCGCGGTGCACACCTGGGACCTCGCCCGGGCGCTCGGCCGCACCACCGACGGGCTGGACCAGTCGGTGGCCCAGCGGGCGCTGGTGGCGATGGACCGCATCCTGGGCCCGACCCGCAAGGGCCGCGCCTTCGCCGACGCCCGGTCCGCACCGGCCGGCTCGGACGCCTACACCCACCTGGCGGCGTACGCCGGGCGCGAGGTCTGACGCCTCGACACGCGACCAGGGGCGCCGACTCGGGCGAGTGGCGCCCCTGGTCACCGTCCGGCTGCCGCGACGATCAGCGCTTGACCTTCTTGATGACGTGCAGCTTCTCCGTCAGGCTGGTGTAGCCGGGCACCCGGTAGGTGACCTTGACGGCGATCCGCTTGCCCGCGTCCTTCTTCACCAGCGTGTACTTGCGGTGCGTAGCACCCCGGATCGCCTTGCCGTTGCGCAGCCACTGGTAGCCGACGGAGTTCGCGTACGGCGACACGCGCCCGGCCTTGACCTTGTCGCTCTGCCCGACGTGGGTCCTCTTCTTGCCGACCAGGTGCGGCGCCCGCACCACCGTCAGCCGCTGGGCGCCCGGCGTACCGGCCGGGTTGGCCAGGCCCTGGGGACCCGCGGGGCCGGCCGGGCCCGCCGGACCGGACGGACCCGCCGGACCGGACGGCGTGCAGTCGTCACCGGGTCCGGACGGGTTCCCGCCCGGGACGTACGACAGGATCGTGTCGATCGCCTGCTGCAGCGTGCCCGAGAGCGGCTGCGGGAGATAGCCGAGGATGCTGTCCAACGCCGCCGCAAGATCGCTGGTCAGGCCGCTCGGATCGGTGGGAATGGAGGTCGGGAACCCGCTGGGAACACCGGTCGGCAGACTGCTCGCCCCGCTCTCGAGGGCGTTGATCAGGGTGGCGATCGCGTCCTGCAGCGGTGCGGGCAGGTCGGTGGGGATGCTGGTCGGGATGCTGGTGGGCAGCCCGCTGGCCCCGCCTTCGAGGGCGTCGATCAGGGTGGTGATGGCGTCCTGGAGGGTCGCCGGCAGGCTGCTGGCGCCGTCCTGGAGGGCGTTGGTGAGCGTGGTGATGGCTTCCTGCAGCGGTGCGGGCAGGTCGGTGGGGATGCTGGTCGGGATGCTGGTGGGCAGTCCGCTGGCGCCGCCTTCGAGGGCGTCGATCAGGGTGGTCAGGGCGCTCTGAAGTGGCGCGGGAAGGCTGGTCGGCAGTGTGGTGGGGACGCTGCCCGTCGGCAGGCCCGTGGCGGAGCCGCTCGGGAGCAGTCCGCCCAGGATCGGGTCGAGAACATCGGTGAGCGCGGCCGGTGAGACGGCGTCGGCGCCGGTTGCCCCGGCGGCGTACGCCCGGGCCTGGGCTACCGCGGCGGTGGTCGGGCAGGCGGAGGTGGCGGCGGTGCCGGTGCTCTGCGCGTCGGCCTGAGTGCCGACGATCAGCACGGGCACGCCGAGGACGGCGCCGCTCACGATCAGGACGCCGGCGCGCCTAAGGATCGTGCGGTTGGTGGGACGAGCGTTCTTCATCAAGACCCCTCGGTGCTGGCTGCTGCTGGAAAGGCGTGACCCAGGTCACCCGGTCCATCAACGAGAGCGTCGGGCAAAGGTGACGGCGCTGCCGGCTCCCAGGGGGACACCCGCCCTTCACTAGGATTCACCGCATGAGTCATGTCCTGTCGGCCGTTGCCTGGCCGTACGCCAACGGCCCGCGTCACATCGGACACGTTGCCGGGTTCGGCGTGCCGTCAGACGTGTTCTCCCGCTACATGCGGATGGCCGGTCACGACGTGCTCATGGTCTCCGGCTCCGACGAGCACGGCACGCCGATCCTGATCGCGGCCGACGAGGCAGGACTGACCGCGCAGGAGATGGTCGACCGGAACCACCGGCTCATCGCCGAGGACCTGTGTGCCCTGGGCCTGACCTACGACCTCTACACCCGAACGACGACGCGCAACCACCACGCCGTCGTCCAGGAGCTGTTCCTCGGGGTCTATGAGAACGGCTACTTCGTCGAGCGGACCTCCAAGGGCGCGATCTCGCCCTCGACCGGCCGCACCCTGCCGGACCGCTACATCGAGGGCACCTGCCCGATCTGCGGGTACGACGGCGCCCGCGGTGACCAGTGCGACAACTGCGGCAACCAGCTCGACCCCGACCAGCTGATCAACCCACGCAGCAAGATCAACGGCGAGGTCCCGGAGTTCGTCGAGACCCAGCACTTCTTCCTCGACCTGCCCGCGCTCGCCGAGGCGCTGGGGGAGTGGCTCGACGAGCGGGAGAAGACCGGGCTGTGGCGGCCCAACGTGATCCGCTTCAGCCAGAACATCCTCAAGGAGATCCGGCCGCGGGCGATGACCCGCGACATCGACTGGGGCATCGCCGTACCGCTGGACGGCTGGCGGGAGAACCCCACCAAGAAGCTCTACGTCTGGTTCGACGCGGTCATCGGCTACCTGTCGGCCTCCATCGAGTGGGCCCGCCGCTCCGGTGACCCCGACGCCTGGCGCCGGTGGTGGAACGACCCGGAGGCGCTGAGCTACTACTTCATGGGCAAGGACAACATCACCTTCCACAGCCAGATCTGGCCGGCCGAGCTGCTCGCCTACAACGGCAAGGGCGACAAGGGCGGCCGCCCACGTGAGCTGGGCGAGCTCAACCTGCCCACCGAGGTGGTCTCTAGCGAGTACCTGACCATGGAGGGCCGCAAGTTCTCCTCCTCGCGCAAGATCGTGATCTACGTGCGCGACCTGCTCAGCCGCTACCAGGCCGACGCGTTCCGCTACTACGTCGCGGTCGCCGGCCCGGAGACGAACGACGCCGACTTCACCTGGGCGGAGTTCGTGCGCCGGACCAACGACGAGCTGGTCGCCGGTTGGGGCAACCTAGTCAACCGGACCGCCACCCTGATCGCGAAGAACTTCGGCGAGATCCCCGCGCTCGGCGAGCTCACCGGCGACGATCGGGCGGTGCTCGACCTGGTCGACGGGGCCTTCGCCACCGTCGGCGGCCTGATCGGCGGCCACCGGCAGAAGCAGGCGATCAACGAGGCCATGCGCGTGGTCGGCGAGGTCAACAAGTACGTCTCCGACAGCGAGCCGTGGAAGATCGCCAAGTCGGGTTCTGGGGCGGACCAGGCGCGGCTGGGCACCGTGCTGCATGTGATCGCGCAGTGCATCGCCGACCTCAACCTGATCCTCTCGCCGTTCCTGCCGTTCTCGGCCAACGCAGTGGACCGGATCTTCGGGGGCGCGGGCCGGATCGCCCCGCTGCCGCGGCTGGAGGAGGTCGAGGACCTCGACGGCGGTGCGCCCTACCCGATCATCACGGGCGACTATGCCGACGTGCCGTCCTGGGAGCGGCACCCCATCGTCGCCGGTACGCCGGTGGCCAAGCCCGAGCGGATCTTCACCAAGCTCGACACCGCGGTGATCGAGGACGAGCTCGCCCGGCTCGGCAGCTGAGCGACCGGATGGAGATCGAGCCGCTGGCGGCGCTGCGTCGCCGTGAGTCGGTGAAGTGGCGCGCCTATCCCGGGGACGTGCTGCCGCTGTTCGTGGCGGAGATGGACTACCCGGTGGCCGAGCCGATCCGGGAGGCGATCGCGGCCCGGGTGGCCGCCTCGGACCTGGGTTACGCGTTCGCGCCCGGCCGGATGGGCGCGGCCTTCGCCGGCTTCGCCGAGCGGCACTGGGGCTGGGCGGTCGACCCGGCGGCGGTGCGGACGACCACCGACGTCTCGGTGGCCATCGTGGAGACGTTGCGACGCGCGATCCGGCCCGGGGACGGCGTGGTCATCACGCCGCCGATCTACCCGCCGTTCTTCGATCTGGTGCCGGAGGCCGGCGGCCGGGTGGTCGAGGTGCCGCTCCTGGACGACGGCACAGCCTGGGACCTCGACGTGGAGGGCATCTCCGCCGCGCTCGTGAACGGCGCCCGGGCGGTGCTGATCGCGAACCCACACAACCCGCTCGGCATGCTCTCGAGGCGGCTCGGCGAGCTGGCCGAGGTCGCCGCCCGGCACGGTGCGGTCGTGGTCTCCGACGAGATCCATGCGCCGCTGGTGCACGCCGGCGAGACGTTCACGCCGTTCCTGTCGGTCTCGGACGCAGCCCGCGCGGTCGGGGTGACGGTGACCAGCGCGAGCAAGGCGTTCAACATCGCCGGCACCAAGTGCGCGCTGATGGTCGCCGGATCGGCGGCCACTCTGGCGCTGCTCGACGGCATGTGGGACGAGGTCACCTTCCGCACCTCGCTGCTCGGGCTGCACGCCAACCTCGCCGCCTTCGAGTGCGGCGACGCCTGGCTCGCCGATGCCGTCGCCGAGATCGAGGCGTCCTCGGCGCGACTCGTCGGGCTCCTGGCCGAGCATCTCCCCGGGGTGGGCTACCGCCCGCCGGCCGCCTCCTACCTCGCCTGGCTGGACTTCCGCGGCCTGCCGGAGTGGGGCGACGACCCCGCCGGGTTGGCGCTGACCCGCGGGGTCGCGCTCAACCCCGGCCCGACGTTCGGCACGCAGGGCCGGGGGTTCGCGCGGCTCAATCTGGCCTGCTCGGCCGACGTACTCGAGGAGGCGGTCCGCCGCCTGGCGGCTGCCGCTCCCAAACTGTCACCGTGACAGTTTGCGTCTTGGGTGACAGCTCTGAAGTGTCACCCGCCACCCGAACTATCACGGTGACACTTTGGGTGGAGGGCGGCGGGTGGGGAAGGCGGGTCAGAGCCGCCCCAGCGCCGCCCTCAGCGGGTCGAGCCCGAGCGAGCCGAGGTTGAGCGCCGCGGTGTGGAACGCCTTCAGGTCGAAGGTGTCGCCGGCCCGGGCGCGGGCCTCGTCGCGGGCCTCGAGCCAGATCTTCTCGCCGACCTTGTACGACGGCGCCTGGCCCGGCCAGCCCAGGTAGCGCTTGACCTCGAAGTCGATGAACGCCGGGTCCATCAGGCAGTGCTGGCCCATGAACTCGCGGCCCAGCGCCGGCGTCCAGGTCTCGCCCGGGTGGAACCCGAACGGGTTGTCGGCGGGGATCCTCAGCTCCAGGTGCATGCCGATGTCGATGATCACCCTGGCCGCCCGGAACGCCTGGCCGTCGAGCATGCCGAGCCGGTCGGCTGGGTTGGCCAGGTAGCCCAGGTCGTCCATCAGCCGCTCGGCGTACAGCGCCCAGCCCTCACCGTGTCCGGAGACCCAGCACAGCAGCCGCTGCCAGCGGTTGAGCAGCTCCTTGCGATAGGCGGTCTGGCCGACCTGGAGGTGATGTCCGGGCACGCCCTCGTGGTAGACGGTGGTCACCTCGCGCCAGGTGCTGAACTCGCTGACCGTGTCCGGCACCGACCACCACATCCGGCCCGGCCGGGAGAAGTCCTCCGAAGGCCCGGTGTAGTAGATGCCGCCGTCGTTGGTCGGCGCGATCATGCACTCGATCCGCCGGATCGGCTCGGGGATGTCGAAGTGCACCCCCGACATCTCCTCGATGGTGCGATCGGCGAGCTGCTGCATCCAGTCGCGGAACGCCTCCTTGCCGGCGATCTTGGTCGTCGGGTCGGCGTCCAGGTGCGCCACCGCCTCGCGCACGGAGGCGCCGGGCAGGATCCGGTCCGCGGTCGCGGCCATGTCGTCTTCGAGCCGCTTGAGCTCCGCCCAGCCCCAGGCGTAGGTCTCCTCGAGGTCGACGACGGCGCCCAGGTAGCGGCGCGAGGCCAGCGCGTAGTGCTCGCGTCCGACCGCCTCCTTCTCCCGGCCGCGCGGCGCTAGATCGGTCTCCAGGAACGTCCCGAAGTCGGCGTACGCCGCGCTGGCGCCTGCGGCCGCGCGCTCCAGCTCGGAGTGCATCGGCTCCGGTGCGCCGGCGACGAGGCCGGCGAAGAAGTCACCGACGGCCCCGCTCTGGCCGGTCCAGTTGCGGATCTGGGCGGCGACCTCGACGTACTGCCGCGCGGCCACGACGCGACCGGCTGCGGCCTCCTGCGCCAGCGTCACGCGGTAGCCGTCGACCGCATCGGGTACGGCGGCGAGGCGGGCGGCGATGTTGCGCCAGTCCTCCTCGGTCGCGGTCGGCATCAGGTCGAAGGTCTCGCGGATCTCGTGGATGGCGCTGGTGATGACCGAGACCATCGGCCGGCTCAGCCCGGCCTGTGTGAACTCGGCCTCCAGGCCCATCCGTTCCAAGAAGGCCTCGCGCGCGACGGCCTCGCGCTCGTCGGTCGGGGTGAGGGCCTCGACGTCGGCGATGGCGCGCCGGGTCAGCTCCTCGCGGGCGGCGTACCCGTCGGGCGACAGGTCGGGCAGCTCATGGTCGTGGCCGGGAACCCCGGCATAGGTGGCAGTCAGCGGATCGAGCGCGCAGATCTCCTCGACGAACGTGTCGGTCCGAGCATCGACGGGTCGTGTCATGGCTCGACCTTAGTCAGATCCGCGTGGGCGCGGTCGGCGACCGGTGCGAGCAGCCACAGCGCCTCGGTGAGGGCGTAGAGGAACAGCGCCACCGCGGCGACGTTCCGGGCGGCCAGGAGCAGCACCGTGCCGAGGGTGTGGTCGGTGTGCAGGAGCAGGTCGCCGTACCGCAGCGGGAAGATCGCCTGCGTGGCCACCGCGGTGACCAGCAGCGTCGCCGACCAGCCGAGCAACCGGCGCCGGGTCTCGGGGCCACGCGCCACCGCGAGTCCCGCCGCCGCGGGTGGCAGCAGCCACAGCAGGTACTGCGGGCTGAACACCTTGCCGGTGACCACGAAGCCGGCGACCGAGGCCAGCACCAGCCAGACCGTCGCGTCCAGGGAGGCGTCGCGGCGGGCGGCCAGGGCCCACAGCCCGAGCAGCAGCAGCGCGAGTACGACGGTGGTGACCGTCGCGGCGTGCAGCAGGCCCGGGACGGCCGGCCCGGCGACCTCGTAGGCGTGCGAGCTGGCGTAGGAGACCGAGTAGCGGTCCGGGTGCAGGGCGAAGCCGAGCATCGCGGGTGTGGCCGCCACCGACTCGATCTGCAGCCCGCGGCCGTGCAGGAACGACAGCGGCGTCCACACCCGGTGCCAGCCGCCCAGGGCCACGGTCGGGACGGCCAGGCACAGCACCGCGATCCCGGACCACAGCGCGAGCGGACGCCGGGAGGGTCGCGGGCCGAGAAGCGCGGGCAGGACGATGGCCGGCCAGTACTTGGCGCCGGCCGCCACCGTGGCGAGCACGCCGGCCACGCGGGGTCGGCGGGCGACGTACAGCAGCGCCAGCCCGACCAGGATGCCGGGCACCAGGTCGAAGCGCGCGTACGCCGTCGCGCCCAGCGCCGGCACCGCCAGCAGCCAGACCCACTCCGCGGGGCGGATGCCGAGCAGACGTCCGACGCCGGGGCGCCAGGAGCGGGTGCGCACCAGTGCGGCCCCGAAGAGCGCGTCCGTGGCGAGCCCGCAGACCGCGATCGCGCCGCTGTAGGCCCCGACCGCGCCGACCGCCTGCAGCAGCCAGTAGGGCAGCGCGAGCAGCAGCAGCGCCGGCACCGGGTATTCCACCAGGGTGTGGCCGATGCCCAGCCGCGGCAGCTGGGCCAGGCTGAACGCGTAGTAGCGCGGGTCCCCGACGACGTCGTGCTCGACGCCGACCAGGAGCGCGACGACGAGCACGCGGGTGGTCAGCCAGGCCAGCGCGACCGGCCACCACCCGCGCACCACGACGCCCAGCGGGTGCTAGCGGGGCAGGCCGCTGGCGCGCCAGGCGCCGGCGCCGTGGGCGAGCGGCCGCCCCACCTGCCGGGCCGGTGACGCCCAGGTCGAGCGCGGCGGCTTCGGGGCCGTTGCCCCGCCGCCGAGCGCGGAGAACACGGCCACGATCGCCGCCACCTCCTCGGGGGTGGCGTGCGCGTCGATGATCCGCAGGGTCGGCTGGGTCTCGACAGGCTCGACCGACGAGTGGTCGCCCACGGTGCCGCCTCGCTCGCTGGCGCTCACAGCGGGATGTTCCCGTGCTTCTTCGGCGGCAGGGTCTCGCGCTTGGTCTTGAGCAGCCGCAGCGCCCGGGTGATCTCGGCGCGGGTCTCGTGCGGCGGGATGACCGCGTCGACGTAGCCGCGCTCGGCCGCGATGTAGGGGTTGGCCAGGGTGGTGTCGTACTCGTCGATCAGCTCGGCGCGGCGGCTCTCGACCTGCTCGGTGCTCGCGCCCGAGTCGGCCAGCGCCTTGAGCTCGCGGCGGTGGATGATGTTCGCCGCGCCCTGAGCGCCCATCACCGCGATCTGGGCGGTGGGCCAGGCCAGGTTGATGTCGGCGCCGAGGTGCTTGGAGGCCATCACGTCGTAGGCGCCGCCGTAGGCCTTGCGGGTGATGACGGTGACCAGTGGGACGGTCGCCTCGGCGTAGGCGAAGATCAGCTTCGCGCCGCGGCGGATGATGCCGTTCCACTCCTGGTCGGTGCCGGGCAGGAACCCGGGCACGTCCACGAAGGTGATCACCGGCAGGTTGAACGCGTCGCAGGTGCGCACGAACCGGGCCGCCTTCTCCGAGGCGTCGATGTCCAGCGTGCCGGCGAACTGCATCGGCTGGTTGGCGACCACGCCGACCGGGCGGCCCTCGATCCGGGCGAAGCCGATCAGGATGTTGGGCGCGAACAGGGCCTGCACCTCGAGGAAGTCGCCGTCGTCGACGACCTTGGCGATGACCTCGTGCATGTCGTAGGGCTGGTTCGGGGAGTCCGGGATGATCGTGTCGAGGACGCGGTCGTCGTCGGTGATCTCCAGGTCGGCAACCTCGTCGTACGCCGGCGGCTCGTCCAGGTTGTTGGAGGGCAGGTAGGACAGCAGTGCCTTGACGTACTCGATGGCGTCGGCCTCGTCGGCGCCCATGTAGTGCGCATTGCCCGACTTGGTGTTGTGCGCCCGGGCGCCGCCGAGCTCCTCCATCGTGACGTCCTCGCCGGTGACGGTCTTGATCACGTCGGGGCCGGTGATGAACATGGCCGAGGTCTGGTCGACCATCACGGTGAAGTCTGTGACGGCGGGGGAGTAGACGTGGCCGCCCGCGCAGTTGCCCATGATCAGGCTGATCTGCGGGATCACGCCGGAGGCGTGCACGTTGCGGCGGAAGATCTCGCCGTACAGGCCGAGCGAGACCACACCCTCCTGAATGCGGGCGCCGGCGCCCTCGTTGATCCCGATCAGCGGGCAGCCGGTCTTGATCGCCAGGTCCATCACCTTGGTGATCTTCTCGCCGTACACCTCGCCCAGGGAGCCGCCGAAGACGGTGAAGTCCTGGGAGAACACGCACACCTGGCGGCCGTCGATGGTGCCGTAGCCGGTGATCACGCCGTCGCCGTAGGGCCGGGTCTTCTCCAGGCCGAACGCCGTCGAGCGGTGCCGGGCCAGCTCGTCGAGCTCCTGGAAGGAGCCCTCGTCGAGCAGCATCTCGATCCGCTCGCGGGCGGTCTGGCGGCCCTTGGCGTGCTGCTTCTCCACCGCCTTCGCCGAGCCGGCGTGGATCGCCTCGTCGAGGCGCCGGTCGAGCTCGGCGAGCTTCCCGGCGGTGGTGTGCAGGTCCGGGCTGGGCTGGATGCCGTCGTCGGGCTGGGCGCTCACGTACTGACTCCCTCGGAGGTGAGAAATGGGCGTGCGCCAATCTAGTGCCCATGAGCGGCGACGGAATGAGACACCCATCACTCGACCCGGGGCGGCTGGCGGCGCTGGCGCCCCGGCTGGACGTCGAGGTGTACGACGAGACTCCGTCGACCAACCCGCTCCTGGCCGATCGCGCCCGCGCCGGGGCCGCGGAGGGCCTGGTGATCGTCACCGAGCACCAGACCGCCGGGCGGGGGCGGCTGGATCGCACCTGGCAGACCCCGCCGCGCTCGGCCCTCACGTTCTCCGTGCTGCTGCGACCCGACGTGCCGCCGGCACGCTGGCCGTGGCTGCCGCTGGTGACCGGGCTGGCGGTGACCGGGGCGCTGCGCGACCTCGGCTACCCGGCCGGGGTGAAGTGGCCCAACGACGTCCTACTGACGCTGCCCGAGGGCGAGCGGAAGGTATGCGGGATCCTGGTCGAGCGGGTGGAGACGCCGACCGGCCCGGCCGCGGTGATCGGGATCGGGCTGAACAGCTCGATGAGCGCCGAGGAGCTGCCGCTGGCGACCGCGACCTCGCTGGCGGTGGCGGGCGGCGCCGAGCCGGACCGGACGCAGGTGCTGATGGCGCTGCTGACGTCGCTGACCTCGACGTACGACGCCTGGCTGGCCGACCCCGAGGGCATCGCCACCGCCTATACGGCCGCCTCGATCACGCTCGGTCGCCGGGTGCGGGCCGAGCTGCCCGGTGGCGGGGTGCTGGAGGGCACCGCCACCCGGATCGACGAGCTCGGTCGCGTCGTCGTCGCCGGCCCCGACGGCGAGAACGCGGTGGGCGCGGGCGATGTCGTGCACCTGCGATCGGTGGAATGATCGCGCCATGGCCATCTCACCGAAGCTGCTGAACGAGGGCGAGAGCGTCGTCGTCAGCACCCGCACCCACCCCAAGGCGCTGCTGCTGCCCCTGCTCGCGCTGGTGGTGCTGCTCGCGATCGGCGTCGCGGTTCAGGTCTGGGTCGGCGTGAACGCGCTGAGCTGGATCGTGTGGGCGCTGGTGCTCATCGGGGCGCTGTGGTGGTTCGTGCGGCCGCTGCTGGTGTGGTCGGCCGCCTCCTACACGGTGACCACCCGGCGGCTGATCACCCGTCGCGGCGTGCTCACCCGGCATGGACACGACATCCCGCTGAGCCGGATCAGCGATGTCGCCTACGAGATGGACCTGATCGACCGGATGCTCGGCTGCGGCACGCTGCGGATCAGTGACGCCAGCACCGACGGCGAGGTCGTGCTGCCCGACATCCCGCACGTCGAGGACGTCCAGCGCAAGATCAACGACCTGCTGCACGACGAGCCCGCCGGCCACGGGAGCGTGGACTGAGCGTGTCGCTGTTCGAGCACGGCGGGAGCTCGCCGTACACCGCTCAGGAGGTGGCCGAGCGAGCGGGCGTGCCGTTGGAGCAGGCCAAGCGGCTGTGGCGGGCCCTGGGCTTCCCGGAGGTGGGTGACGAGACCGTCTTCGACGACTCCGACATCACCGCACTGAGCCAGTTGACCGGGGTGGTCGGCTCGGGGCTGATCGACTTCGACCTGGCGGTCAACCTCACCCGGGGCCTGGGCCAGACCATGGCACGGCTCTCGGACTGGGAGATCGCGGCGATGCTGCACCGCGCCGAGGAGCTGGGCACCGCGTCCGAGGGCGAGCCGGAGTCCCGCGCCGGCGTGTTCGGGATGGCGATGGACACCGCCGAGAAGCTCAACGAGACCTTCGAGCAGCTGCTCGTCTACGTCTGGCGCCGGCACATGGGCGCGGCGCTGGGCCGACTCGAGGCGGCCCGCTCCGGCGACCCGGGCACGACCCAGCTCTCCATCGGGTTCGCCGACATCGTGCAGTTCACGGCGCTGTCCAACACGCTGACCGAGGAGAAGATCGGCGACCTGGTGGAGCTCTTCGAGTCGCGCTGCGCCGACGTGGTCGCCGTGCAGCGCGGTCGGGTGATCAAGTCGCTGGGCGACTCGGTGCTCTTCGTCAACGACGACCCGATCCGGGCCTACGACACCGCCGAGGGGATCATCAACGTGATCGGCCGTGACCCGCGGATGCCCGACGTACGCGTCGGCCTGGCGACCGGCTCGGTGGTCACTCGGCTCGGCGACGTCTACGGCCCACCGGTCAACATGGCCGCGCGGCTGACGGCGGTGGCCCGACGCAACCGGATCATCATCGACGAGGAGACGGCGCGGCTGCTGCCGGCCGATCAGTTCGAGACCCGCCGGCTGCCGGCCCGGCCGGTGCGCGGCTTCGGCATCGTGGAACCGGTCGCCGTACGCCGAAACTGAGCCGCCTGACTCGAACCTGACCGTTTGGCAGGAACCTGTCAGTGGCCGTTCTAGGCCAATTCCTTGGCGGTGCCCCTTTACCGTCTTTACCCTGCCGGAATGATCGAGGTGCAGGACATCCGGCTCGACCCCGTCGAGCGCCGGGTGTGGCGAGGTGTCGACGAGGTGGCGTTCTCGCGCAAGGAGTTCGATCTGGTGCATGCGCTGATCGCCCGTGCGGGCGACATCGTGACCCGCGAGGAGCTGATGCGCGAGGTCTGGAACGCGACGTTCTGGACCTCTTCCAAGACCATCGACGTCCACCTCGGCTGGGTCCGCCGCAAGCTCGGCGACGACAGCCGCCGGCCGCATCTGATCACGACCATCCGGGGCAAGGGTCTGCGCTTCGAGAAGGGCACAGCCGCGTCACAGTGACCCCGCCGGCCCGTCATCGTTGAGGTTGAGACGACGCGATGATGGGGATGGTTCTCGGCGTGAGGATGTGGCAGTTCGTACGGCGGGGCGTGCTGGTGGGTGCCCTGGTGGTGGCGGGTTTGGTCGGGGTGGAGGTGGCGCCTGCGAGCGCGGCTCCGACGGCGCCACCGGCGGCAACGTTCATCCAGTGCACCGACAAGGGCTCGACGTCGGCGGTCTATGTGCTCGTGGGCGGGGCGGCGCTGCATGTGCAGTCCTGGACCAACTTCGGCTACGACATCTCGGGTGGTCCGAGCCACCCCACGCCGACCAAGCGGTCCTGCAAGAGCCTGCCCGTCGTCCCCGCGGACGGCACCTTCATCCGCGGCGTCAAGGCGGTGAAGAACTCCGCCGGCACCGTGACCAACTGGGCGTGGACGGGGTCGACGTACGAGGTGATCGGTGGCACGCCGATCACGGTGCACGCGTGGTCTCACGTCGGCCTGAGTGCCGCGCCCTCGGGCTCCCCGAAGGCGGTCGACAGCACCGTCTTGTCGGCCCTGGTCGCGCCGGGCGCCGCCTGCCCCAGCAGCTATGCCGGCTGCCTCTACAGCCGGCCGAGGAACGGCGCCGTCTTCTCCGGCTACAACACGACCGCGCACAAGGCGACGACGTTCTACAAGGTCGACTCCCTCGGGCACCCGGTCCCGCAGGCGGCCGCCACGTCGGGTGAGAAGACCGTCGACCAGACCAGCATCAACGCCTGCGAGCGGATGGACTGCGCACCCAACGGGCAGATCGTGAACTCCGGCGGCACCGGCTACGGCATCCTCCACGTGGACGGCTGGGCGATGGACTATCCCTCGGCCGCCCCGGTGAGTGTGCAGTTGACGGCCGGCGGCTCGACCTTCGTCGTGCCCGCCAACCAGCAGACGAACGAGGTCCTGCCCAGCGTGGCCGGCAACCACGGCTTCTCGGTGAACCTCCCGATCCCGGCCGGCAGCTACGTGCTGTGCGCCACGGTCCTGGGCACCACCCCGGGCGCGACGACCCAGGACCTGGGCTGCAGCAACGTCTCGGTTCCGGGGGCGAAGCCCGGCAAGGTGCATCGGCCCAAGGTCAAGGTGAAGGGCCACGGCAAGGTCCGGGTGAAGTGGAAGACGCCGGCGCAGAACGGCAGTCCGGTCAACCTCTACGTCGTCAAGGTCAGCGTCGGCTCGAAGCACAAGAAGAAGCAGGTCGCGGGCGCCAAGCACAAGGTGGTGCTCAAGCACCTGCCGCGCGGGCAGCAGGTGCAGGTCAAGGTGAAGGCCAACAACCTCTATGGGTTCGGTCCGGCCAGCAAGAAGTCGAAGCCGGTCCGGGTGCGCTGAACCGATAGGGTCGGCCCGTGCCGGAACTCGCTCCCACCCTCGCCATCATCGGCGGTGGCCAGCTCGCCCGGATGATGGCGCAGCCGGCGATCGCGCTGGGCCTGCCGCTGCGGCTGCTGGCCGAGGCGGAGGGCGTCTCGGCGGCGCAGGTCATCCCCGACCACATGGTCGGCGACTACCGCGATCTCGACACGCTGCGCAAGGTCACCGACGGCTGTGCGGTGGCCACCTTCGACCACGAGCACGTCCCGACGCAGCACCTGCACGCCCTCGAGGACGCCGGCGTCGCGGTGCGGCCCGGCCCGGACGCCCTGGTCTACGCCCAGGACAAGGGCCTGATGCGGCAGCGGCTCGGCGAGCTCGGCGTACCGTGCCCGCGCAACGCTCTGGTGAGCGATCCGGCGGAGGTGGAGGCGTTCGGGTTCCCGTGCGTGCTCAAGACCACCAGGGGCGGGTACGACGGCAAGGGCGTCTGGGTGGTTCGCTCCCGAGACGACACCGCGGAGCCGTTCCGGGTCGCGGCCGAGGCCGGGGTGCGGATCCTCGCCGAGGAACTGGTCGACTTCCGCCGCGAGCTCTCGGCGCTGGTGGTCCGCTCGCCCAGCGGCCAGGCCGCGGCGTACCCGGTGGTGCAGACGACGCAGCTCGACGGCATCTGCCACGAGGTGATCGCCCCGGCGCCGGACCTGTCCGAGGAGCTGGCGGGCCAGGCCCAGCAGCTCGCGCTGCGTGTCGCCGGCGAGCTGGGTGTGACCGGCGTGCTGGCGGTCGAGCTGTTCGAGACGGCGTCCGATTCCGGAGGCGACGGCCGGATCCTGGTCAACGAGCTGGCGATGCGGCCGCACAACACCGGCCACTGGACGCAGGACGGCGCTGTCACCTCGCAGTTCGAGAATCACCTGCGCGCGGTCATGGACCTGCCGCTCGGCTCACCCGCGCCGCGCGCCCGCTGGTCGGTGATGGTCAACATCCTCGGCTCGGCGGACACCGAGGTGGGGCGGCTCTACGACGGCTATCCGCATGCGCTGGCCCGCGACCCGCACCTGCGGGTGCACCTCTACGGCAAGGCGCTGCGCCCTGGGCGCAAGGTCGGCCACGTCAACACGTACGGCGAGGACCTCGACGACTGTCTGGAGCGGGCTCGCCATGCCGCGGCGTGGTTCCGCGGTGACCTGGGGAACGAGAGCGAATGAGCGTGTCAGTTGGCATCGTGATGGGGTCGGACTCCGACTGGCCGACCATGAAGGCGGCCGCGGAGGCGCTCGCGGAGTTCGACATCGGCTACGAGGCCGACGTCGTCTCCGCGCACCGGATGCCGGAGGAGATGCTCGCCTACGGCAAGGCCGCGCACCAGCGTGGCCTGCGGGTGATCATCGCCGGCGCCGGGGGAGCGGCCCACCTACCGGGCATGTTGGCGGCGGTCACGCCGCTGCCCGTCATCGGCGTACCGGTGGCGCTGAAGTACCTCGACGGCATGGACTCGCTGCTCTCCATCGTGCAGATGCCCGCCGGGGTACCGGTGGCCACGGTGGCGGTCGGCAACGCCCGCAACGCCGGCCTGCTCGCGGTGCGGATCCTGGCCGCCGGCGACCCCGCGCTGCAGCAGCGGATGCTCGACTTCCAGGCCGAGCTCAAGGCGGTCGCGCAGGAGAAGGGCAAGGTCGTTCGCGGGGAGGCGTGAGCCCGTCGGTGAGGGTTACCGGGGTGGCATGACCACTGCACCTGTCGAGCCGGGTCCGGAGGTCTTCCCCGACCCGGACGCACCGCCCCTGACCGATCCCGACCCCGATCTGGACCCGGACGTCTTCCCGCCGGATCCGGCCGAGCCGGAGCCGCAGACCGAGCCGGATCCCGGCTAGGGCGGCACGCTCTAGCCGCGCCGTCGCCACTCGATGGCGGGGCAGGTGTCCATCACCATCCGCAGCCCGGCCGCCGTCGTGCGCGCGAACGCTGCCTCGTCGACCACGCCGAGCTGGAACCACACGCCCCGCGCGCCCACCTCGACCGCCTCGTCGGCGAACTGTCCGGCCGCCTCCGAGCGGCGGAACACGTCGACGACGTCGATCTCGAACGGCACGCCGGCGAGTGTGGGGTAGGCCCGCTCGCCGAGCACCTCGAGGCCGTCCGTGGCGGCCGGATGGATGGGCACGATCCGCTTGCCGCGCCGCTGGAGCAGCGCGGCGATGCTGTACGCCGTCCGGGTCGGGTCGCCGGAGAGCCCGACCACGGCCCAGGTCGTGGTCTCGTCGAGGAGGAAGTCCACATCGCTTCGTGCTGCCCACCGGCTCATGAACAGAAGGTAACCACCGATGTGACATGGAGCACGCCGCCGTGTGTACGCTGACGGCGCGTCAGCGCTGACGTCGCGTGTCTGGGAGGGCGCGCGTCACAAGAGAGGGAATCCCTTCATGAAGCTCATCGCGAAGGCGGCTGCGTTCACCGCTGCTGCCGCCATCACCGCCACGGGTCTGGTGGGTGCGACCGGCACCTCGTCCTCGGCGGCGACCGTCTCGAAGTCCGTCACCTACAACTGCGACCTGTCGTCGTTCGACGTGCCCAGCGGCGCGCCGTCGCAGATCGTCGCGGCCTTCGTGGCCCCGGCCCTGCCGACGAAGCTGGATGCCGGCACGGCCGTCCCGGCGCAGCCACTGACGGCGAAGATCACCGTCTCGCCCGAGGTCAGCACGCTCATCTCGAGCGTCGGTGCGAACGGCGGCAAGCTCAGCGGGAGCGTGGACGGCAACGCGAAGTTCGGCGCTGCCGACGTCGCGGCGTCGCTGACGATCCCGCCGCAGGCCGTCACCGCCGGTGCCGCGTCGACCGTGGACGCCAGCGGCACCCTCGCCGGGTTCACCGCCAGCCAGACCGGCGCCAACGCCGTCAGCCTGCCCTCGGCCGTGACCGCCACGCTTGACTCGGTCGCCGGCGCCGCGACCGTGAAGTGCACGGCCGTCACGGGCAGCGACCTGTCGCTCGGCTCGGTGAACGTGACCCCGACCCTGAAGGCCACGGTCAAGCCCAAGAAGATCAAGGCCGGCCACGTCGCCAAGATCAAGGTCGTCACCACGCCGGCCCAGAAGGGCAAGGCGATCGCCAAGATCGGCAAGAAGAAGGTCGCCAAGGCCAAGCTGAAGAACGGCAAGGCCACCCTCAAGGTGAAGGGCCTGAAGAAGACCACCAAGGTCAAGGTCTTCGTCGGCTCGCTGAAGACGGTCGTGAAGGTCAAGGTCAAGAAGTGACCTTCGCCTGATCCGCGCACAGGGCGCGTCTCCGGTTCCGGCCGGGGCGCGCCCTGGTGCATTCCGGCGTGATCACCACCTGCGATGGGCCCGGTTACCGGGCAGTAGACTCCGCGCCATGAGCGCCGAGTACCCGCTGTTCGCCCTGTCCGAGGAGCACCAGGAGATCCGCAAGGCCATCCGCGAGATCTGCGACGCCAAGATCGCGCCGGCGGCCGCGGCGGTGGACGAGGAGGCCCGCTATCCGCAGGAGGCGCACGACGCCCTGCTGGAGACCGACTTCTACGCCCCGCACGTGCCCGAGGCGTACGGCGGGGTGGGCGCCGATGCGCTCGCCACGGTGATCGTGATCGAGGAGGTGGCCCGGGCCGACGTCTCGGCGAGCCTGATCCCGGCGGTGAACAAGCTGGGGTCGCTGCCGGTGCAGATCGGCGGCTCGGAGGAGCTGAAGTCGAAGTACCTCGGGGCGTTGGCGCGCGGTGAGGGCGGCTTCTCCTACTGCCTCTCGGAGCCGGATGCGGGCTCGGACGCGGCCAATCAGAAGACCCGCGCCGTACGCGACGGTGACGGCCCGGATGCTGGGTGGGTGCTCAACGGCACCAAGCGCTGGATCACCAACGCCGGGGTCAGCGAGTTCTACACCGTGCTGGCGATGACCGATCCCGAGAAGCGCTCCAAGGGGATCAGCGCCTTCGTGGTGGAGAAGTCCGACCCGGGCGTGAGCTTCGGTGCGCCGGAGAAGAAGCTGGGCATCAAGGGCTCTCCGACCCGTGAGGTCTACTTCGACAACGTCCGCATCCCCGCCGACCGACTGATCGGGCAGGAGGGCAAGGGCTTCGAGTATGCGATGAAGACCCTGGACCATACCCGGATCACCATCGCTGCGCAGGCGGTCGGGGTGGCGCAGGGGGCGCTGGACTACGTGCTGGGGTATGTGAAGCAGCGGCAGCAGTTCGGCAAGCCGATCGCGTCGTTCCAGGGCGTGGAGTTCATGCTGGCCGACATGGGCATGAAGATCGAGGCGGCCCGGCAGATGACCTACGCCGCGGCCGGCCGCTCCGAGCGAGGCGACGCCGACCTGACGTTCTTCGGTGCAGCGGCCAAGTGCTTCGCGAGTGATGTGGCGATGGAGGTGACCACCAACGCGGTCCAGCTGCTCGGCGGCTACGGCTTCACCCGGGACTACCCGGTCGAGCGGATGATGCGCGACGCCAAGATCACCCAGATCTACGAGGGCACCAACCAGGTGCAGCGGATCGTGATGGCCCGCCAGCTCCTCGCCGGGGTCCAGAGCACCATCTGATCGTCGGCGCAGCGCCGCCCCGCTCGTTAGCCGCGCTAACGGATCGGCTAGCGTGCCGATATGGCTGAACTCATCGAGATCCCCACCGGCGAGGGCACGGCCGAGGCCTACCTCGCCCAGGGTGGCAGCAAGGGCGGCGTGCTGTTGTTCATGGACGCCATCGGTCTGCGTCCCCGTATCGGCGAGATGGCCGATCGGATCGCGTCCTGGGGCTACACCGTGCTCGCGCCCAACGTCTTCTACCGCGACGGCAGCGCCGAGGAGCTCGCCCCCCAGGGGGATCTGCGCATTCCGGAGGAGCGGGAGAAGTTCTTCGCGACCTCCGGCGTGAGCCAGCATATGGAGAACCTCACGCCCGAGCGCGCCGCCACCGACACCGCGGCCTACGTCCGCACCCTGCAGCAGTACGTCGGCACCGAGACCAAGCTCGCCACGACCGGCTACTGCATGGGCGCGCGGCTGGCGATGCGTGCCGCCGGGCAGTTCCCCGGACTGATCGTGGCGGTCGGTGGCTTCCACGGCGGCGGCCTGGTCACCGACGACCCCCAGAGCCCGCACACCACCGTGACCAACCAGGCGGAGTACGTCTTCGGGCACGCCGACAACGACCGCTCCATGACCCCGGAGAACGTCGCCACGCTGGGGCGGGCGCTGGACGCGGTCGGGGCGACGTACACCAACGAGATCTACGCCGGCGCGCCGCACGGCTACACCATGTCCGACACCTCGATGTGGAACGAGGAGGCCGCGGAACGGCACTTCACCGCACTGCAGGCACTCCTTGCCCGCACGCTCGGCTGAGCACGAATCCGCCGATCGGCAAAGCGACTGAGACAGTAGGCGCATGCATATCGTGGTGATGGGCGTCAGCGGCTCCGGCAAGTCGACCGTCGGAGCGGCGCTGGCGGCCCGGCTGGGTGTGGAGTTCGAGGACGGCGACGACCTGCATCCGCAGGCCAACATCGCCAAGATGAGCGCCGGCATCCCGCTCACCGACGACGACCGCTGGCCGTGGCTGGACGCGGTGGGGGACTGGCTCGCGTCCCGCCCGGCCGGGGTGGTGGCATGCTCGGCGCTGCGCCGCGTCTACCGCGACCGCATCCGCGCCCGGGTCCCCTCGGCGTACGTCGTGCACCTGGCCGGCGACCGGGAGACCATCGCGGCGCGTCAGGCCGCGCGACGGGGGCACTTCATGCCGCCGGAGCTGGAGGCCTCGCAGTTCGCCACCCTCGAGCCGCTCGAGCCGGACGAGGCAGGTGTCACCCTCGATGTCGCGCTCTCGGTCGACGCGCTGGTCGAGCTGGCGGCCCGGCGCGCGCAGGACGAGGTGGCGCGGTGACGCCTCTCGGGTAGCGCCGCCGCGCCTGGGTCGGGGTCAGGCCTCGTCGTACTCGGGTGCGTCGAGGTCCTTCTCCGGCCCGGCATCGGTGCGTGCGTCTCGCACCGACTCGTCCTCGGTGAAGTTCCGCTGCTCGGACGGGTCCAGCTTCAACCGCTCGACGGCGTCGGCCTCGGAGATGTCCTCCTCGGCCGGCACATCCTCGAACCGGTGCGGCCGGTCGTCTTGTGGATGGAACACCATGCCGGGCCGGTAGCCCGTGTGGCGGATGCCAAACCGGGTGCTCAGTCGGGAAAGACCCGCGGGATCCGCGAGGCGCGACCGGTGAACTCCGGCGGGCGCTTGGCCCGGAACGCCGCCACGCCCTCCTTGCCGTCGCCGACCGAGGTGTGCCACATCGCCAGCGAGTCGGACAGGTGTGCCTCCAGCGGGTGGCCGGCGGCGCTGTTGCGGTTGACCAGCTGCCGGATCAGTCCGACCGAGACGGCGGAGCGGCCGGTCACGAACGAGCGGGCCAGGGCATACGCGGCCGGCAGCAGGTCCTCGGGCTCGTGCACACTGCGCACCAGCCCGCCCGCCAGCGCCTGCTCGGCGGTGAGGATGTCGGCGGTGTAGAACCACTCCAGTGCCTGTGAGACCCCCACGATCCGGGGCAGGAAGTACGACGAACAGGCCTCGGGCACGATGCCGAGCCGGCCGAACACGAAGCCGATCCGGGCGGCGCTGGAGGCCAGCCGCAGGTCCATCGCCAGCGTCATGGTGGCGCCGATGCCGACGGCCGGGCCGTTGATCGCGGCGATGACCGGCTTGGGCAGGGCATGGATCGCCAGGGTGACCTTGCCGCCGGTGTCGCGCACGCCGCGGTCCCAGGCCGGGTCGTCGAGGTGCGCCCGCAGCGACTCGGGGGTCGGGTCCAGCGACTCGTCGAGGCCGAAGACGTTGCCCTCGGCGGAGAGGTCCATGCCGGCGCAGAAGGCGCGGCCGGCGCCGGTGACCACGATCGCCGAGATGGCGTCGTCGTACGCGTCGGTCTCGAAGAAGTGCCGCAGCTCGTCGGCCATGGTGACGTCGAACGCGTTGAGCGCGTCCGGCCGATCCAGGGTGAGGGTGGCGATGCCGTCCGCGTCGACGCTCAGGCTGAGCGTCTTCATCCGGTCACCGACTTCGGGAGGCCCGAGGGGGTGCAGAGGCTGGCCGGGATGTCGGCGGTGTGGTCGGTCTTGATGTAGTTGATCAGCCTGAGCGCCCGGGCGTGGTCCCAGTGCACCGCCAGGTCCGAGATCGGGATGCCGCAGGTCAGGCCGTTCTTCCCGTTGACGTGGGTCATCGCGCTGGCCCACTCCGCGGCGCGGAACGCCGAGGTGCCGTCGCCGAAGGTGAACAGGTCGGGCACCGCGTGCAGCAGCTTCCAGTAGCGGAACGGGTTGATCACCGTCATCGGCGAGGCGACCTTCTTGCCGATCGCGGAGACGACCTCGCGCTGGTGCTGGGCGCGGCCGATGTCACCCAGCGCCTGGGTGTGCCGCGAGCGGGCGTAGCCGAGCGCCTTGACGCCGCCGGCGTGCTGGCAGCCGGCCTTGATGTGCAGCCCGGCGAGCGGGTCGTTCATCGCGGTGGTGGGGCAGATGGTGATGCCGCCGACCGCATTGACGGTCTTCACCAGGCCGCCGAAGCCGATCTCGACGTAGTCGTCGATCCGGATGCCGGTGTTCTGCTCGATGGTCTGCACCAGCAGCTTCGGGCCGCCCCAGGCGAACGCGGCGTTGATCTTGGCCGTGCCGTGGCCGGGGATCGGCACCAGGGAGTCGCGCGGGATCGACATCAGCACGTTCGGGCCGCTGCCGGTGTGCAGCAGCATGATCGTGTCGGTGCGCTGGCCGGCGGCGTCGCCGGTGCTGAGCCGCTTGCGCTGCTTCTTGGTCAGCCCGGCGCGGGAGTCACTGCCGACCATGAGGTACGTCGTGCCCGGCTGCGCCGCGGGCCGGTCGCCGCCGGGGGCGAAGGCGACCTGGTCCACGCTCTTCCACGCGAAGATCGGCACCAGCACCAGGTAGGCGATCCAGGCCACGATCAGCAGCCCTACCAGCTGGACGACCCGACGCGGTCGCCAGAACCGGCCGCGGCTGCGACCGGAGCCGCCGCCGCTGCCCGCGCCGCCGGGCGTGGGCGCGATCGGAGGAGGCGTCGGCCGCGACGCGGGCCGGCTGCCGTTGTGGGCGCTGTAGGTCGCCCCGGCGCGGGCCCGGCGCTGGTCCGTCGGCATGGGCCGGGTGGCGTCCTCGCGGGGCGCGTCGGCAGACGGCTCGGGGGCGTCCTTCCCGTACAGCCAGCCGAAGTCGGAGCCCTGCCGATCTGGGCGGCGCTCGGGATCGGGTCGCTCAGGCATGGGCCAGACGGTACAGGCTCGGCCCACCCGGCGCGTCGTACCGGCTGTGACTGATGTGACTGTAGATACTGGCGAGGCACTGACCTTCCCCTCAGAGCACAGAGAGGCCGTTCCATGCGGACCATCGAGGAGCGCGCCGCGCGTGTCCGATTCCGCCGGGCGCTCGCCCTGATGGCGATGACGCTCGTCGTACCCGGCTCGGCGCAGCTGGTCGCCGGCGACCGGCGCGTCGGCCGGATCGCGATGCGGATCTGGGTGCTGCTCCTGGCCGGCGGCTTCCTCACCCTGGTCACCTCCGTGCTCTGGCACGAGCTGGTCTTCTGGCTGGCCACCACGCCGAGCGTGCTGCTGACGCTGCGCATCGGCCTGACCGTCGGCGCGGTCGGCTGGGCCTACCTCTTCTACGACGCTTGGCGGATCAGCCAGCCGCTCACGCTGGCGATGGGCCATCGGCGCGCGGTCGTCTCGGTGGCCGGCGTGGTCACCCTCGCGGTCACCAGCGTGCTGCTCTTCGGGGCGCACCTGGTCGGCGTCCAGCGCGGGATGGTGATGGCGATGTTCGCCGGCAACACCGTCACCAACGCCCACGACGGCCGCTACAACGTCCTGCTCGTCGGCGCCGACTCGGGCGTCACCCGCTGGGGCCTGCGCACCGACTCGATGACGGTGGCGTCCATCGACGCCAAGACCGGCAAGACGGTGCTGATCGGGCTGCCACGCAACATGATGAACTTCCCGTTCCCGAAGGGCTCGATCCTGGCCAAGCAGTGGCCGCACGGCTACAACTGCTCGACCTGCGAGCTCAACAGCCTCTCGACGTACGCCGCCGACCACAAGGCGCTGTTCGACAAGTTCGACCAGCCCGGCGTCGAGGCGACCATCGAGGGCGTCGAGGGCATCACCGGCCTGGACATCAACTACTGGGCGATGATCAACATGCCCGGCTTCCGCGACCTGGCCAACGCGGTCGGCGGGGTGACGATCAACGTCCGCCAGCCGATCGCGATCGGCAAGACCGGCGCGGTCACCGGCTGGATCAAGCCCGGCGTGCGCAAGCTCACCGGCGAGCAGCTGCTCTGGTACGCCCGCTCGCGCGCCACCTCCGACGACTACTCCCGGATGGCGCGGCAGAAGTGCGTGATGAACGCGATGCTGCACCAGATCAGCCCGGCGAGCGTGATGAAGAACTTCACCGCCATCGCGCACGCCTCCGCGTCGCTGTTCCAGACCGACATCCCCACCAGCGAGGTCGACCACTTCGCACAGCTCGCCCTCAAGGCGAAGTCGCAGAAGATCGCCACGCTGTCGCTGGTGCCGCCGCTGGTCGACACCAGCCACCCCGACCTGGGTGTCATCCACGATGCGATCGACAAGGCGATCAACCCGCCGCCGCCCGCGCCGAAGAGCGCCGCCGGCACCAAGGCCGCCAAGCAGTCCAAGAAGAAGTCCGCGACCACCCCGGCGCCCAGCAAGGACGTCATGACCGAGGGCTCGTACGGCTCGCTGAAGACCGGCTACGTCGCCAACCAGACCGACGACCTGGCGGGCGCCTGCTGATCGATCGCCCCGTAGGGTGAGGCCCGTGCGTGTGGTGGCGGTCGTGGTGACCTACAACCGGCTGCAGATGCTGCAGGGGCTGCTGGAGCGCCTCGACCGGATCGCCGAGCTCGACGAGGTGCTGATCGTGGACAACGCCTCCAGCGACGGTACGTCGGGATGGCTCGCCGGGATCGACGGCGCCGACCCGGCCGACGACCACCCCACGGCACGGGTGCTGGCCCGCACGCTGGCCAGCAACACCGGGGGAGCGGGCGGGTTCCACGAGGGGCTCGCCTGGGCGATGGAGCGCGGCGCCGACCTGGTCTGGCTGATGGACGACGACGGCCTGCCCGACCCGGACTGTCTGGCTCGGTTGCTGCGGGAGCGCGACCTCGACTTCTGGGGGCCGCTGGTCGTCGATCGAGACGACCCGGGCCGGCTGGTCTTCCCGATCCGGCTGCCGGGCGGCACCCGGGTCGTCCACGACCTGGCCGACGTGCGCGCCGCCGCCACCGACGGCCGGATCGACGGCATCGTCATCCCGTTCAACGGCGTCCTGGTCACCCGCGAGCTGGTGGAGCGGATCGGGCTGCCGCGCAAGGAGTACTTCATCTGGGGCGACGACCACGAGTACCGGCTGCGCGCCGAGGCGGCCGGTGCTCGGATCGGCACCGTGGTCGACGCCCAGGTGCGCCACCCGGCGGTGGGCAGCCTCGGCACGCCGATGCTGGGCGGGCGGACGACGTACAACCACACGCCCAGCGACCTGAAGCACTACTGCATGGCCCGCAACAACCTGCTCAACCTGCGCGACTACAAGGGATGGCTGTATGCGGTGGCCTTTGTGCTGAAGACCCTGTGGTTCTACACGTTCACCCGCCCCTCCCCGAAGCGGCTGGTGCTCAGCGTGAGGGCCTGGTGGGCGGCGCTGCGCGGCGACTTCACCGGCCACGAGCGGTTCCTGACGAGCGAGCGCCGCGAGCGTCTCGAAGGGAGGTCGCGGCGGTGACCGAGTCCGTCGCGATCGTCGTCGTCACCTACAACCGCGCCGACCTGCTCGCGGTCATGCTCGAGGGCCTGGCCGCGCTCGAGCGGCCCGCGGACGCGGTGATCGTGGTCGACAACGCCTCCACCGATCACACCGCCGACGTGCTGGCGGCCGCGCGGGTCCCAGGCCTGCAGGTCGTCACCGCGGAGAAGAACCTCGGCGGCGCCGGCGGCTTCCACCGCGGCATGAAGGTGGCCTACGAGCAGGGCTTCGACCGGATCTGGCTGATGGACGACGACGTCGTTCCCGCACCGGACTGCCTGTCGGTGCTCCTCGCCCAAGACGAGGACTGCCTGATGAGCGTGCGGGAGAACACCGACGGCGCCCTGATCGAGCTGGCCGCCACCCGCTTCGACCTGAGCAACCCGCTGGCGATCAAGCCGAAGACCGCCAGCGTCGTGTCCACCTACGCCACCCGCGCCGACATGCCCGCCCGGGTGCGGCTGGAGAACGTGGCGTTCGAGGGCTTCATGGTGCGGCGCCGGGTGATCGACGCGATCGGGCTGCCCGACCCGAGCTTCTTCATCTTCTACGACGACGTCGACTTCGCCCTGCGCGCCCGCCGTGCCGGCTTCGACATCTGGGCGGTCCGCGACGCGGTCCTGGTCCGCCAGCTCGACTTCAGCCAGCAGCACGACCTGGCCAGCTGGAAGGGCTTCTACATGTACCGCAACCTCTTCGCCGTCCATTTCCGGTACGGCGAGAATCCGCTGGTGCGGCTCAAGCCCTGGCTGATCGTGCTCCTGGTGGTACTGCTGAGCCCGGTCCGGGGCGGTCCCCGCGAGGCCGGCAATGTGATCTCCGCCGTACGGGCGGCGCGGGGAATGCGGAGTGTTCCCCGGGCGTCCGTAGACTGACCGATCGTGCCAGACAGTGTTGATACTCCCGATCTCGTCGTGGTCGGATCGGGCTTCTTCGGCCTGACCGTCGCGGAGCGTTGCGCCGCCGACCTGGGTCTGAAGGTCCTGATCCTGGAGCGTCGTCCCCACCTGGGCGGCAACGCCTACAGCGAGTTCGACCCCGAGACCGGGATCGAGGTGCACAAGTACGGGACGCACCTGTTCCACACCAGCAACGAGAAGGTGTGGGAGTACGTCAACCGGTTCACGACGTTCACCAACTACCAGCACCGGGTCTTTGGCAAGTACCAGGGCCAGGTCTACTCGCTGCCGATGAACCTGGCGCTGATCAACCAGTTCTTCGGCAAGTCCCACACCCCGGCCGAGGCACGCGCGCTGATCGCCGAGCAGGCCAGCGAGTTCAAGACCGAGGAGGCCACCAATCTCGAGGAGAAGGCGATCTCGCTGATCGGCCGCCCCCTCTACGAGGCCTTCATCAAGGGCTACACCGCCAAGCAGTGGGAGAAGGACCCCACGGAGCTGAGCCCGGACATCATCACCCGGCTCCCGGTCCGCTACACCTTCGACAACCGCTACTTCAACGACAAGTACGAAGGCCTGCCGACCGACGGCTACACCGCCTGGCTGACCCGGATGGCCGACCACCCGAACATCGAGGTGCGGCTCGAGACCGATTTCTTCGCCGTCGCCGAGGAGTTCAAGGGCAAGGTCCCGATCGTGTACACCGGCCCGGTCGACGAGTATTTCGGGTACTGTGCGGGCCGTCTCTCCTGGCGCACGGTCGACCTCGAGTCCGAGGTCCTCGACGTGGACGACTACCAGGGCACGGGGGTGGTCAACGCCAACGACCCCGAGGTCCCCTGGACGCGTGAGCTGGAGTTCAAGCACCTCCACCCCGAGCGGGCCGCGTCGTACACCCCGGGCAAGACGATCGTGGTGCGCGAGTACAGCCGCTTCGCCGAGGAGGGCGACGAGCCGTACTACCCGATCAACACGGCCGACAACCGCGAGAAGCTGCTGAAGTACCGTGACCTGGCGACCAAGGAGCCGATGGTGCTCTTCGGCGGCCGGCTCGGGACCTACAAGTACCTCGACATGCACATGGCCATCGCCTCGGCGCTGTCCATGTACGAGAACAAGATCAAGCCGCACTTCGCCGAGGGGGCGGAGCTGAAGTCCGGGGGTGTGGACGCCTGATGGTCACCCGTCTGCTGCAGCGGCAGATCCTGCCGCTCGACCGCGACTTCGAGGTCTTCGCGCTCTACGTCGACCCCGACGACGCCGACCTGGACGAGGACAAGTACGTCGTCGGCGGGGAGCGTGCGGCCAAGGAGCTCAACAACACCAAGATCCGCCAGGCCACCGGCAGCGGCGAGCAGATCCGCGCCGACCAGATCCTGGACCGGACCCGGCTGCTGGTCGACGCCGGGCAGCGGCTGAGCCTGGGCGCCTACTTCAACGCCTTCCCGGCGTCGTACTGGCGGCGTTGGACGATCGTGGAGCACGTCACCCTGACCGTGACGGTCGAGGGCGCCGGCGCCACCGTGATCGTGAACAAGTCGCTGGCCAACGGCAACAGCCAGCGGGTCGGCTCCGCGGTCAGCGAGAGCACGGGGGCCAACACCCTGACCTTCGAGCTGCCGCTGGCGCCGTTCATCGACGGCGGCTGGTACTGGTACGACGTCGTCGCCGGCGAGCACCCGGTGGTGATCAGCGCCGAGTGGACCGCGAACGTCCCCGAGGACCGGGCCGCGCACGGCACCGTGGACGTCGCCATCACCACGATGAACCGGCCGGAGTTCTGCGCCAGGCTGCTGCAGCAGTTCGGCGAGCCCGACCTGGCCGACTACCTCGACACCGTCTTCGTGATGGAGCAGGGCACCAAGAAGGTGGCCGACAACGAGGAGTTCCCGGCGGCCGAGAAAGCGCTGGGCGAGAAGCTGCGGATCATCGAGCAGGGCAACCTCGGCGGCTCCGGCGGCTACGCCCGTGGCCAGCTGGAGTCGCTGCGCAAGGGCACCGCGACGTACGCGCTGATGATGGACGACGACGTCGTCTGCGAGCCCGAGGGCGTCATCCGCCAGGTCACCTTCGGTGATCTGGCCAAGCGGCCCACCATCGTGGGCGGCCACATGTTCAGCCTCTACGCGCGCTCGCGGCTGCACAGCTTCGGCGAGATCGTGCTGCCGTGGCGGTTCTGGTGGCGTACGCCGGAGGACGCCTTCGTGCAGTGGGACTTCGCCACCCGCAACATCCGCTCGGCGCGCTGGCTGCACAAGCGCCAGGACGTCGACTTCAACGGCTGGTTCTCCTGCCTGATCCCGCGCGAGGTGATCGACCGGGTCGGGCTGAGCCTGCCGCTGTTCATCAAGTGGGACGACGCCGAGTACGGCCTGCGGGCGCGTGCCCACGGCTTCCCGACGGTGACGTTCCCGGGCGCGGCGGTGTGGCACGTGCCGTGGACCGACAAGAACGACGCGGTCGACTGGCAGTCCTACTTCCACCTGCGCAACCGGCTGATCGCGGCACTGTTGCACTCGCCGTTCCCGCGCGGCGGCCGGCTGCTGCGGGAGAGCCTGAACAACCAGATCGCGCACCTGGTGGCGATGCAGTACTCCACCGCCGAGCTGCGGCTGCAGGCGATGGAGGACATCCTCAAGGGCCCCGAGGCGCTGCACGGCATGCTCGCCACCCGGCTGGCGGAGATCAACGCCATCCGCGGCCAGTTCAGCGACGCGCAGCTGGTGGCCGACCCCGACGACCTGCCGCCGGTCCGGGTGGAGAAGCCGAGCAAGAAGGACCTCACCGAGGTGCCCTCGCGCAAGGCGCAGATCATCACCGCCGGCCTGGCCCCGCTGCGCCAGCTGCGCAAGCCGCGCCCGCTGTCGCGGACCAACCCCGAGGTGGCGGTGCCGGCCCTGGACGCGAAGTGGTACCGGATCTCGTCGTACGACTCCGCGATCGTGTCGATGAACGACGGCACCGCTGCGGCCCTCTACCGTCGTGACCCGAAGCTCTACCGCGAGCTGCTCAAGCGCACACTGGAGCTGCACGCCCGCTACCTGCGGGAGTGGCCGCAACTGGCCGAGCGGTACCGTTCCGCGCTGGCCGACATCACCTCGCCGCAGGCGTGGGAGGAGACGTTCAAGCCGTGGAAGGAGGCTGGCGATGACTGAGGTGGCGACCGCCTCGGCGACGTCCGGCACGGCTCTGCCTCCGCTGGCCGCGCCGTCGTCGAACCTGGGCCTGGTCTCGGTCTTCAAGCGCCGTTACCTGCTCAAGCTGCTGGTGCAGCGGGAGATCTCGGCGCGCTACGAGCGCTCGTTCCTGGGCTTCCTGTGGTCCTACATCAACCCGCTGACCCAGTTCTTCATCTACTGGTACATCATGGGCATCGTGATGGGGGCGCACGCCACCATCCAGAACTATCCGGTGCACGTGTTCAGCGGCCTGATCATCGTGCACTTCTTCACCGAGACCTTCGGCTCCGGCACGGCCTCCATCATGCGCAACAAGTCGCTGGTGCAGAAGATGCCGTTGCCCCAGGAGATGTTCCCGGTGGCGGCCATGCTGGTCTCGCTGTGGCACGTGCTGCCGCAACTGGCGATCCTGCTCGTCGTCTGCATCCTCACCGGTTGGCACCCGGACATGGGCACGCTGATCGGGGGCCTGCTCTCGGTCGCCATCCTGATGATGCTGGGCACCGCGCTGGCGCTGATCTTCAGCGTGGCCAACGTGTTCTGGCGCGACTTCGGCAGCCTGGTGGGCATCCTCAACAACTTCGTCCGCTTCGGCTGCACGATGATCTACTCCTACGACCAGCTCTCGCAGCACGCGGGCAGTCTGCAGCCGGTGGTGCTGGGTAACCCGATCGCGGTGGCCTGTCTGCTCTTCCAGCGGGCGTTCTGGGCGCTGTCGACCGATCACCCGCACCACGTGCTGAAGACGGAGTTCCCGCCGCACCTGTACCGGCAGGGGTTGGAAGCACTCGCCGCGTCGCTGGTGATCCTGCTGTTCGCGCAGTGGTTCTTCAGCAAGTTCCAGGCGCGGATCCCGGAGCAGTTCTGATGGCGGAGGCAATCGTCGCCGAGCACGTGACGAAGGACTTCGTGCTCCGTCGCCACAAGACGTTCAAGAAGATGACGGTCGCGAAGATGCGCGGCGAGCAGACCGTCGACAGGTTCAACGCGGTCGACGACGTCTCCTTCACCATCCAGCAGGGGGAGTCGGTCGGCCTGATGGGGCTCAACGGCTCCGGCAAGAGCACCCTGCTCAAGCTGGTCAGCGGCGTGATGAAGCCCAACAAGGGCACGCTGCTCACCCGTGGCCGGATCGCCGGGCTGATCGCGACCGGCGCGGGCTTCCAGAACCAGCTCTCCGGGATGGAGAACATCTACCTCAACGCCGCCATCTACGGTCTGTCCGAGAAGGAGACCAAGGCGGTGCTCGACGAGATCATCGACTTCGCCGACATCGGGCAGTTCATCGACCAGCCGGTGGGAACCTACTCCTCGGGAATGAGCTCGCGGCTCGGGTTCGCCATCGCCGTGCACGTCGACTGCGACATCTTCCTGGCCGACGAGATCCTCGCGGTGGGGGACAAGCCGTTCAAGCGCAAGTGTCTGGCGAAGATGCAGGAGATCCGGGAGAGCGGCCGAACGATCGTCTACGTCAGCCACGCGGCGGGGTCGGTGCAGAAGATGTGCGACCGGGTGATCTGCCTGGAGAAGGGTCGGCTGGTCTTCGACGGCGACGTCGACGAGGGCATCCGCTTCCTGCACTACGAGGACGAGGACGACGGCGACGAGCTCGCCGCCGACGACGCCGAGCTCGGCGCCGACGTCTGATTCCCACCCTCGGTACCACGCCACGCTGCCCGCCCTCCTCGGAGGGCGGGCAGCGTGCATGTGTGTGCCCCTGGTCGGAATCACAAGATTGTAATTTTACTTTAATCTCGGATATGTCGGCGTGTCGAGTGGAAATTACAATTCTGTAGTTACTCGCAAACCCTTCCCAGGGCGCTGTGACGGGTGTGAAAGTTGAGCCCTCGTGTGACTCTTCCCCCACACCTGGAGCAATGGAATGCACTCCGCAAAGACGCGCTACGTCGCCCTGTGCCAGCAGCTGCTGGTGCTCGGCGTCGTCGTCGCAGCCCTCGTCCCCGCCGCCGGCATCGTGACCCTCGACGTGGTCCGCGAGAAGCCGGCCGGCACCAGCTCGCCGGCCACGTCGCCCGCGACCGCGCCCGCCACGTCGGCCATCGCGCCCACACCGAGCGGCGCCCTGGCGGCGTACGTCAAGGCGGCCACCACACCCTCGGTGGTGCCGACCTCGGCCGTCGATCCGACCGTCGACGAGGTGCAGCTGACCGCCCCGTCGGCGCCGCTGGTGGGCCGCCGCGCCATCGGCGTGGCCACCGGCGCCGCCACCCCGCACGCTCGGGTGGCGCCGGCGAAGAAGGCCGGCAAGATCGCCGCGCGAGTCGCCAAGGACACCTCCCTGCGGCTGCGGCAGCACACCACCGTCATCACCAGCACGCCGCAGAAGGTGACCGGCTTCGGCACCGTCGGCGTGACCTGGCAGCACGGGGACGACCTCAAGCCCAGCCAGGTGCGGGTGCAGGTCCGCAGCAAGAAGGACGGCGTCTGGGGCTCCTGGCAGAAGGCCGACTACGACCCGGACGGCCCGGATGCCGGCAGCGCCGACGGCAAGCGCTCGCGCCCCGGCACGATGGAGGCGCTGGTCGGCCACGTCGACCTGGTCCAGGTCCGGATGACCATCACCGGCGCGGCGGTCCCGCCGGACATGAAGCTCGCCGTGATCGACCCGGGCACCCCGACGTCGACGGCCAAGGAGCGGCCGGCGCTCGACACCTCCCGGCTCGACCCCGATCCGGCCAGCGCGCCCGACACGATGACCGCGGCGCCCGCGACGTACTCCGCTTCGACCGCCGCGAGCGGCACGACCGGTCAGCGGAGCACGGCGACGGTGTCGGCGAGCGAGTCGAGCGAGTCGAGCGAGTCGGCGAGCGGGCAGTCCGGCGACGCCGAGCAGGCGGTGCTGGCGGCCGCGGCGTACACCCCCAAGCCGCAGATCTACAGCCGCGCCCAGTGGGGTGCCGACGAGCGGGTGCGTGAGCAGACCCCGCCGAGCTACGCCGAGGTCCACGGCGGCTTCGTGCACCACACCGTCAACGCGAACGACTACACCGCCGCGGAGGTGCCGGGCATCATCCGCAGCATCTACGCCTACCACGTCAAGAGCCGCGGCTGGCGCGACATCGGCTACAACTTCCTGATCGACAAGTTCGGCCGCATCTGGGAGGGCCGGTACGGCGGTGTCGACCGCGCGGTGGTCGGCGCCCACACCGAGAACTACAACGACTACGGGTTCGGCGTCTCGGCGATCGGCAACTTCGAGATCGCCAAGCCGGGCTCGGCGATCGTGCAGGCGGAGGGCGCGCTGTTCGCCTGGAAGCTGTCCCTGTACGGCGTCTCGGCCGCCGCGACCAACGTGACCATCGGCCCCCGGACCTTCGTGTCCTCGATCATGGGCCACCGCGACACCAAGTCGACGGCGTGCCCGGGCAAGTACCTCTACAAGAAGATCCCCAAGATCCGGAAGCTGGCCGCCTCGCTGCAGGTGGGCTGGTCGGGCCGTGATCTGGAGTCGAACGTTGCCGGCTCGGCCTACCCCGACATCGTGGTCCGCAACGCCACCAACAAGCAGGTGTACGTCGTGCCGACCACGGGGGTGGCCGCGAAGACCACCGGTCGCAAGGCCGTGACCCAGTCCGTGGTCTCGCCCGACCTGACCGGCGACGGCAAGCCGGACCTGGTCAAGGTGACCAAGAAGGGCGTGGCGAAGGTCCGGCCCGGCAATGGGGCCGGCCACTACGGCGCGCCGGTGGCCAAGGACAAGAAGCACTTCGTCCACCGCTCCCTGGTCACCGCGGTCGGCGACGTCAACGGTGACGGGCACAACGACCTGGTCGCCAAGATCACCAAGAAGGGCAAGAACAAGGGCCGGCTGAGCATCTACCTCGGCAGGGGCAACGGGACGTTCGTTCGCAAGGCGCAGCACTCGGTCAACCTGCACGGCGTCGTCGGGCTGGCCGGTCCGGGCGACGTGACGGGTGACGGTCATCCCGACCTGGTCGGCCGCAGGTCCAGCGGCGCCACGGTGACCCTGCCGGGCACCGGTGCGGGCACGTTCGGCGCGCCGGTCAGCACGGCGCCGCCCGGCCCGGTGCCGACCGGCAGCGGCCTCGGGGCGCTGATCCCCACCGGACTCGCCATCCCGAACGCCAACCTGCTGCTCAACGCCGGCGACTGGAACCGGGACGGCTTCGACGACCTCGTCACCCGCAACACCGACGGCAACCTCTACCTCTACCTCGGCAACGGGCAGGGTCACTTCGCGGCCCCGACGCTGCTGGCCACGGGCTTCGGCGCGGTCACCATGCTGACCGCCGCCGGGGACATCACCGGTGACGGCTGGCCGGACCTGCAGGGCCAATCGAACGGCACCATGTACATCTGGCCCGGCCAGGGTGCCGCGGGCCTCGCCGCCGGCTATCCGTCGCACAAGGCGATCAAGGCGCAGCAGCAGGTCGCGGTCGGCCGTTGGGACGGCGACGGCGCCCCGGACGCGCTGTTCGTCAAGGCGAAGAAGACGGTGCTCTACCCGGGCAACGGCCCCGGCGGGCTGACCAACGCGGTCACGATCGGCGGCAGCCTGACGGCGTACGACTGGGTGATCGGGGTCAGCAACGTCGGTCTCTCCGGCGCCCCCGGTCTGATCGTGCGACAGAAGGGCACCGGCAACCTCTACCAGATCGCCCGCGGCGCGAACGGGCAACTGGCCGCGCCGGTCCTGCTGGGCAGCGGGTTCGGAGGCTACGACCTGGCCGGCTGAGAGCCGGTCACACCTGGGCCTCGCGTGGGAAGCGACCATCGGCCCGCTCGGCGACTGCGATCGCCTCGAGCCGGTCGGGGTCGGCGTGGGCGACCAGGATGAGCGAGCCGCCGCTGACGAGCGGCTCGCAGAAGGAGGCGGTTCCCGGTGGGGAAGCCGGGTCCACCTCCGACACGAGGCGGTCGCCGCCGGAGAGGGAAGCTCCGGTGGCGGCCGCCCACAGCTGCGCCTGGGTGGTCGTCTCGCCGGCCCACTCGGTGGCGGGGTCGTCCGCGCCTGGCGGGTCCCAGGGCCTCCAGCCGTCCGGCTGGCCCCACACCTCCACGCCGACATCGTGTACGCCGGTGGGCAGCGGCTCGGCGAACCGCACGCCCAGCGGTCGCAGCGAGCAGGCCAGGGTGGGTCGTTGCGCCGCCTCGGCCGCCCATCGGGCCAGGCCGTCGGGCCCGCACACCACCGCGTCCGGATCCTCCGCGTCGGTGACGACGAGGCCGGCGTTCCAGGCGGCGCCGAGGAAGACCAGCGAGAGCCAGTGCGGCGGCAGGTCGATCCGCAGCCGGTCACCGCGCTCGAGCTCGTGCTCCTCGACCAACAGCGCCGAGGCCTTCGCCACCCAGTTGGCGTAGGTGGTGACCGAGAGCTCGACCCGTTCGCCGGTGGCCTCGTCGTAGAACGTGATCAGCGGGCGACCCGGGTGGTGGCGCAACTGGGCGCCGAGGACCTGTGCGAACGTGCTCATGGTTCCCATCCTTCCGCCCGGGCCGTCCGCCCGGCTGCACTGCCGTTGACAATTAGTAATATTTTATGGATAGTGACGCCGATGTTGGTGACCTCTGACACAGATAGGACGCAACATGAGGGTTCTCGATCCATCCTCCCGGATCACGAGGAGAATCGCGGCGGTCGTCGGGCTCGTGGTCGCGGCCGCGACCGCCCTGTCCGCCTGCGGCAGTAGCGGCGGCGATTCGGGCGACACCCAAGGCGCGGTGAAGCTGGGGCTGATCACCCAACTGTCGGTGGGCGACTATTTCGTCGTCGAGGCGAACGGCGCGAAGGCGGAGGCCAAGAAGCTCGGCGTTGATCTTCAGGTCGTCGACTCCGGTCAGGACCCTCAGAAGGACGTCACTCTCGCCCAGTCGCTGATCACCGGCGGGATCAAGGGTCTCGCCGTCGTGCCCAGCAACACCGACATCGGGCCTCGGGTGTTCCGCGTCACCGACCAGGCGGGGATCCCGCTCGTCGCCTCCGACTCGCCTCTGGCGGACGCCAGCGGCAAGAAGGCTCCGTTCATCGGGCTCGACAACACCGGATCCGGTGAGCAGGTCGGCAAGATCCTGGCCTCTGAATACGGCAAGAAGGGGTGGTCGGCCGCTGACACGTACTTCGCAGTCGTCGCCGCTCCGACTCTTCAGGTGTGCAACCTTCGCACCAACGCCGAGGTCTCCGTGTTCCAGAAGGCGAACCCTTCGTTCCCGTCGAACCATGTGGTCACCGTCCCGTACGACGGGACACCGGGTAAGGCGACCGACTCGATGAGGACCGCGATCACCGCCCACCCCCAGGCGAAGCACTGGCTCATCACGTCGTGCAACGACGATGGCGTCGTCGGCGCGGCGAAGGCTCTCCAGGGCAACGACTTTCCGGCGGCGAATGTGCTCGGCGTCGGACTCGGTGGCGATCTCGCCTGCCAGATCTACGCCGACTCGTACCAGCAGGTCGCCATCCCGACGACGACGTATCTGGACGCGGGGCTCATCGGAGCGACGGCCGTGAAGACCCTGTACACGCTCGTCGTGAAGAAGGGCAAGGTGGGAGACAACGTCTACGTCCCGACGCCCCAGATCGACAAGTCCGACTACCAGAAGTACGCGGGGTGCAAGTGACCACTCCGCCGAGCAGTCGCATGACGGGTGAGGTGTCGTCGTCGGCCGAGGAGGTCGGCGACACCACCACCCCCCACGAACCGCCGCTGAGCGCACGAATCCTCAGGCGTATCGGTCCGGCCAACGTGGGTCTGGTGGTCGCACTGGTCGTCCTGTGCGCCGCGATCCGCACCCAGAGCGACAAGATCTTTCTCCTGGGGAACATCATCAACATCGGCGTCGCCGTCGCGATCCTCGGCGTTCTGGCGGTCGCGCAGATGGTCGTGGTCATCTCGGGAGGACTGGACATCTCGATCGGCAGTACGACGAGCCTGACGACGGTGGTCGTGGCGATGGCCCTGCACCACGGGGTCCCCACCGGGCTGGGGGTACTGATCGCGTTGGGAGTAGGGCTGGCGGCGGGGGCGGTCAACGGACTCATCGTCATCGCGATGCGCATCAACGCGATCATCGTCACGCTGGCCACCTTCAGCGGCTTCGCCGGAATCGCCTACGTGCTGTCGAAGGGCCTGCAGATAGCCGTCAACGGGAAGTTCTTCCTCGACCTCGGCACCAACAAGCTGGCCGGGATTCCGTACCCGGTGTGGGTTCTCGCCGTCTTCGCACTCCTCACCCACCTGTTCATCAGGTACACGGTGGCGGGTCGCCACATCTTCGCGATGGGAAGCAATGAGGCCGCGGCACGCAACACGGGCATCAGTCTCGCCCGCTACCGGCTCGGTGTGTACGCCTATGCGGGCCTCGCCGGAGGGGTCGCGGGACTGTTGAGCATCGCAAGCAACGGTCTGGGGGAGGCGACCACCGCGGGAGCCGATCAAGGGCTCACCGCGATCACCGCCGCGCTCCTCGGTGGCGCTGCGCTCACAGGCGGTCGGGGTTCCATTCCCGGGGCGGTTCTCGGCGTGATCCTCCTCGGCGTCCTCGACAACGGACTCGTGCTGATGAACGCCAATCCCTTCTACTCGCAGATCGTCGTCGGCTGTCTCCTGATCGTCGCGGTCGGGTTGCAGCAGTCCGGTGTGTTCGACCGGATGACATCCCGCGCCCGAAAGGCGAGAGTCTCGTGACCATTGCCAACGACGAATTCACCAGCGGCGCCCACGAGGCGGTTCTCACCCTCGAAGGCATCACCAAGCACTTCGGTGGTGTGACGGCGCTGGCCGGTGCCTCCTTCAACGTGGCGGCAGGTCGTGTCCTCGGCCTGCTCGGCCACAACGGTGCGGGCAAGTCAACGCTCGTGCGCATCATCTCCGGCGTGCAACAGCCGGACGCGGGTCGGCTGCTTTGGAGAGGCCGACCTGTGCAGGTGTCCTCGCCCGCCCACGCCCGGCGGCTCGGAATCGCCACCGTGTTCCAAGAGCTTGCGCTGGCGGACGATCTTGACGCGACCGCGAACATCTTCCTGAACCGGGAGCTTGCGTGGGGATGGGGGCCCGTCAAGGTACGACGCGAGCGGGAGATGCGCCGGCGGGCGGTCGAGCTACTCGACCGCTTTGCGATCAATCTCCCGCCCGGAGCCATCGACGTTCGTTCGATGTCCGGTGGTCAGCGTCAAGGTGTGGCCATCGCGCGCGCACTGGCCGGTGGCAGCGATCTGCTTCTCCTGGACGAGCCCACGGCGGCGCTCGGGGTGCGGGAGACACGTCAGGTCGAGGACCTGATTCTGAGGCTGCGCGATCACGGATCCGCGGTCTTGCTCGTGAGCCACGACCTCGAACAGATCTTGAAGGTGTGCGACGACATCGTGGTGTTCCGCCGTGGACATCAGGTCGGGCTCCATCCTCGCCACCAGCTCACCAAGGCTGACGTCGTCTCTCTGATCGTCGGCGGCGAGGGGTGATGGCCGGGCGCGTAGTGCGGTCGGGGCCGGAGAGGTGGGGACAGGTGGTCTTGGTGTAGCGAGTGGCGACGTCGCGTCGGATCCGCATGCCCGCTCCCTCCACACGCCCTAGGCTCTGGGCCATGGCAGGACGGCTGAACATCGAGAACTTCTGGGCGGTGATCCCGGCGGGCGGCGCCGGCACCCGGCTGTGGCCGTTGTCGCGGCAGACGGCGCCGAAGTTCCTGCGGGACCTGACCGGCAGCGGCCGGTCGCTGCTGCAGGAGACCTACGACCGGCTGCAGGTGCTCGCCGAGGACCGGCTGCTGGTGGTCACCGGGTCCAGCCACGAGGAGGCCGTGCTCGGCCAGCTGCCGGAGCTGGCCGGACGCGGCGGGATCCTGGCGGAGCCGTCCCCGCGCGACTCGATGGCGGCGATCGGTTTGGCCGCCGCCGTACTCGAGCTCCGCGACCCCGACGCGGTGATGGGCTCCTTCGCCGCCGACCATGTCATCACCCGGGCCCGGAAGTTCACCGAGGCCGTGCACACCGCTGTCGGGGTGGCCCGCGAGGGTTGGCTGGTCACGCTCGGCATCACGCCGACGTTCGCCAGTTCCGCGTTCGGCTACGTGCACGAGGCCGGCGAGCTCGAGGGCTTCCCCGGTGTCTGCCTGGTCGACAAGTTCGTCGAGAAGCCGTCGGAGGCGACCGCCCAGGGCTACCTCGCCGAGGGCGGCTACCGCTGGAACGCCGGCATGTTCGTCGTCCGGCCCGGCGTGCTGCTCGACCTCCTCGCCACCTGGCAGCCCGACTTCGCCGCCACCCTGCGGGAGATCGCGGCCAAGCCGGATCAGATCGAGGAGCTGTGGGGCCGGCTGCCCAAGATCGCCGTCGACAACGCCGTCGCCGAGCCGGCCGCGGCGGCCGGGCGGGTGGCGATCGTGCCGGCGTCGTTCGGCTGGGACGACGTCGGCGACTTCGACTCCCTGGCCACCCTGCTCGACGCCGCGATGACCGTCGACGCGGAGGGGCCGACCGTGTTGGGGGAGAAGTCGCTGGTCCACTCCATCGACAGCACCGGGCTGGTGGTGCCCAGCAGCGGGCGCACCATCGCGGTGGTCGGTCTCGACGACATCGTGGTGGTGGACACGCCCGACGCCGTCCTGGTCACGACCCGGGCGCGGGCGCAGCAGGTCAAGCAGGTCGTCGCCGGGCTCAAGGAGGCCCACCTGGACGACCTGACCTAGACACTGTCGAACATATGTTCGATCATGGTCGGGTGATTCTGCACGCCGACCTCGACTCCTTCTACGCTTCCGTCGAGCAGCGCGACGATCCGTCCCTGCGCGGTCGGCCGGTCGCGGTCGGCGGCGGGATCGTGCTCGCGGCCAGCTATGAGGCCAAGGCGTACGGCGTCACGACGCCCATGGCCGGCGGCGAGGCTCGGCGACGATGTCCGGGGCTGGTCCTCGTGCCGCCGCGGTTCGCGGCGTACAGCGAGGCGAGTGCGCGGGTCTTCGACATCTTCGCCGACACCACGCCGCTGGTGGAGGGGCTCTCCGTCGACGAGGCGTTCCTCGACGTGGGCGGCCTGCGCCGGCTGGCGGGGGAGCCGGTCGAGATCGCCGCGGCGCTGCGCCGGCGGGTACGCGCGGAGGTCGGGCTGCCGATCTCGGTCGGCGTCGCCCGTACCAAGTACCTCGCCAAGGTCGCCAGTGCGGTGAGCAAGCCCGACGGACTGCTGCTGGTCGAGCCGGAGCGCGAGCGGGAGTTCCTCCATCCGCTGCCGGTGGAGCGGCTGTGGGGCGTGGGCGCGGTCACCGCCGCCAAGCTGCATGCCGACGGCATCCGCACCGTCGGCGACCTGGCACGGCGCGAGCAGGAGGTCGTGCAGGGCCTGGTGGGCAGGGCCTCCGGGCGGCACCTGTGGGCGCTGGCGCACCTGCTCGACCCGCGCCCGGTCGAGGTCGGCCGGCGGCGCCGGTCGGTCGGGGCGCAGCGCGCCCTGGGACGGCGCCGATGCACGCCCGCCGAGCTCGACGCCCACCTGGTGGCGCTGGTCGACCGGGTCGCGCGACGCCTTCGCGCGGGGGAGCGGATCGGCCGGACGGTGACGCTGCGGCTGCGCTTCGACGACTACGCCCGCGCCACCCGCTCGGCCACGATCGGGTCCAGCACCGGCGCGACCGAGGCGTGGGTCGCGACCGCGCGGACGCTGCTGCGCGGCGCGCTCCCCTTGATCGAGGAGCGTGGCTGCACGCTGATCGGGGTCGGCATCTCCGGGCTGGTCGACGCCCGGACCGAGCAGCTGGAGCTGCCGCTGGAGTGGCCGGCGCGCCGCGCCAGCATCCTGGACGGCGCCCTGGACGCGGTCCGGGACAAGTACGGCGCCGGCGCCGTCACCCGCGCCGTACTCCTCGGGCGCGACCCGGGCCTGGAGATGCCGCAACTGCCCGACCCCGGCCCGACTGTTCGTCAGCAGGCGGCCGCGGCTCACATCGCGCCGGGCTCGGGGCTGTCGGTGTAGGGGTACTTGGTCATGAACGACTTGAGCGCGGCGCCCGAGACGTCGGAGCAGTACTGGAAGACGCCGACCTGCTTGGACACGTCGGTGATGCCGGTGCCGCCCTGCGACCAGTGCGTGAACGCGATGTGGGTGCCCTTGGGGAAGGCCTTGCCGATCTGCTTCTGGTCGGCCGGCAGCCACGGGACCGCGATGAACTTGTAGCGGAAGTTGGTGTCGCCGGGGAACTTCGCCCCGATCGCGCGGATCTCGTCGAGCTGCGCGGCCGACACGGTGTCGTCGTACCACAGCAGCGTGTAGCCGTGTTCGAGGTTGTGCACCAACGCCTCGAGGGCTGGGCGGTCGGTGCGGGTGTAGAACTTGCGGCTCATCGCCACCGGCGCCACGCCCTGCTCGTTCCAGTGCGCGCCGAACGCCGGCGGGGCGGTCGTGTAGACGACCGTCTGGCCCGTCGGGACGTGCTGCTGATTGCCGTCCGCCTTGATCGTGGTCACCGGCTTGCAGACCGAGGCGGGCTTGCCGATGCTGGCCAGGTCGACCGAGTTGAACTTGCGGGTGTCCCACCAGCCCTTGACCGGCTGGTACGCCGCCAGGCCGACGATCAGCACCGCCACCAGGGCGCAGACGCCGACGATGGCGTAGCCGCGGGCCCGCTCGGCGCCACGCTGTTGCTTGCGGATCGAGTCGAGGACCGCGCGGCGGTCGGACTTCGGCTGCTTGGCCACTGCTACCTCGGGCTGCTGGACGGGTCGGGTCGCGCAGAGTCTACGGAGTCAGCGGACGCATACGTGCGGTGATGCCCCGATCCGCCGCCTCCACCGTCCAGCCGAAGGCGAAGGCCAATGCGGCCAGCGCGGTCGGGTCGGCGCCGTCGACGGTCAGCCCCTCCCCATCCGGTACGGCGACGCCACCGGTCGCCTCGGCGATCGCCGCCGCCATCTCCTCGTGGTCGGCCGGAGCGCCGAACGGGGTGCGGTCCTCCGGCCGACCAGTCAGCGCGCGCAGCACGGCCTCGCGTGCGCCGTACCCGAAGAAGTCACGACCCTCCGGGCGGATCAGGCTGGTCGCGCCGGGGCCGTCCTCGCCGACGGGCATCACCAGGTCGGCGCGGCCGCGGACGAGCGCGAACGGGCGCCCGGCCAGCTTGCCGCCGGCCAGTTCGGCCAGCCCGGCCAGTTCGTCGGCGATCGCGGGCGCGGTGACCACGAGGTCGTTGCCGTAGCCGTCGACCCGGCCGGCGAAGCTCTCCAGCGGCAGGACGCCGGCCGCGCCGATCGCGATGTCGACCTGCCCCTCGCGCCAGGCCCGGCCAGCGGTGTCGGTCACGACCACGCCGACGTTGACCCCGGCCCGCTCGGCGAGCGCGGTGCGGAGTCGGCGCGCGGAGGCGTCGGGGTCGGCGGGGAGCAGCACGACATGGCCGGGCTCGACGTTGGAGGCGTCGATGCCGGCCGCGGCCATGGTCAGCCCGAGACGGTTGCGCACGATCGTGGTCGCGCCCCGGCGGGCCACCACCCGCCGGGTCTCGCCGGGCAGCTCCGCCTCGCGGGTGGAGGCGCGCACCTGTCCCTCGGCCTTGGCGACCACCTTGCTGGTGACCACGACGATGTCGCCGTCGGCGAGCTCGACCAGGGGCAGCAGCAGGGCGGCCAGATCGTCGCCGGTCCGCACGTCGCCGACGCCGTCGGGCGCGTGGACGGTGATCATCGGACCAGTGCGATGGCCGAGGCGGCCATCGCGGCGGTCTCGGCGGGCGAGGTCATCCACAGTGGTGCCGCGGCCGCCCGCAGCCCGGCCTCGCGCAGTCGCCCGAGCGCGGCCTCGTCGACGGTGTCGACCAGCCAGCCGTCGAGGACGCCGCCGGCCACGCGGGCACCGTGGTGCAGGCCGACGCCCGCGGCGCTCACCTCGGCGCCCACCGAGGCGAGCATCTGCTCGGCCATGCCACGCACGTGCGCTCCGCCGATGATGGGGGAGAGGCCGACCACGGGGGCCGCGGTGGCGCGCAGCACCTCGCGCAGGCCGGGTACGCCGAGGATCGTGCCGATCGACACGATCGGGTTGGACGGCGGCACGATCACCAGGTCGGCCCCGCTGATCGCGTCCAGGACGCCGGGACCCGGGGCGGCGTCCTCGAGCCCGACGAAGATCAGCTGCTCGGCCGGCACGGCGGCGTGCAGCCGCACCCAGTACTCCTGGAAGTGGACGACCCGCTTGCCCGAGGGGGAGTCGGCGTCGGCGATCGCCACGTGCGTCTCGACCCGGTCGTCGGTCATCGGCAGCAGCCGGACTCGTTCGCCGTACTTCGGGGTGAGCCAGCGCCGGCACAGCGCGGCGGTGACCTGGGAGAGCGGGTAGCCGGCCTCGAGCATCTGGGTGCGGACCAGGTGGGTGGCGATGTCGCGGTCGCCGAGTCCGAACCAGGTGTTGGGGACCTCGTAGGCATCCAGATCCTCCTTGACGCTCCAGGTCTCCTCGGTGCGGCCCCAGCCGCGCTCGTGATCCAGGCCGTCGCCCAGGGTGTACATCACCGTGTCGAGATCGGGGCATACCTTGAGGCCGTGGATCCACAGGTCGTCGGCGGTGTTGGCCACCACCGTCACCTCGGCCTCGCGGCTCACGCCCGGCAGTGCGCCGGCGGCGATCCCGTGCAACAGGCCCTGGATGAACTTCGCGCCGCCGTGCCCGCCCGAGAGGACGGTGATCCGGCGGATTTCTTCGCGGGTCGATGCGGCCATGGCGACAGCCTCTCAGACGCCGCCCGCACCCCTCCGTCGAGCCCGCGGTTGTGACTGATGTGACTGGTGGTGCTATAGCAGAAGGCGGGCTTGACTTCGCGTTGCGACAGGCATGTAATTTCATCAGTGTCGTTTTGGTGAGGAGTACTTCTCAGTAGTCCAGCCGACACGCCGATATGTGGGGCAGTTCATCTGTAGCGACAACATCTACTGCTGAAGGTCGGAAAGGGCTGAGGTCGATGAGGGAGTTGTTTCTCCTCGAGTCGAACGCCGACGACGGGGGTTGGCAGGAGCGTGCGCTGTGCGCCCAGACGGACCCGGAGGCGTTCTTCCCCGAGAAGGGTGGGTCGACCCGGGAGGCCAAGAAGGTCTGCCAGACCTGCGAGGTGCGTGACGAATGTCTGGAGTCGGCGCTGATGAATGACGAGCGCTTCGGCATCTGGGGCGGCCTCTCCGAGCGGGAGCGTCGCAAGCTCAAGAAGCGGGCGGTCTGAGCGCCGCGCCGCCACAGCAGGACCCCGGCGATCGCCGGGGTCCGCTGCATTTGCGTGCGCATCGGTTCGCCCGGTCGGGGGGCGGCGGCTAGGGTTGCCGATCGTGCGTCCCACGGTTGCAGTGCTCCTCGTCAGCCATGACGGGGCGCGCTGGCTGCCCACCGTGATCGGCGGCATCAAGGCGCAGACGACGCCTCCCGACCGGGTCCTGGCCATCGACACCGGCAGCAAGGACGGCTCCTCGGCGCTGCTCGAGGAGGCCTTCGGTACGGCGCTGCGCGTCTCCGGCGCCACCACCTACCCGCAGGCCGTGGCGCTCGGTCTGGCCGAGCTGCGCGAGGACGCTCCGGAGTGGGTCTGGCTGCTGCACGACGACTCGACGCCGGACCCGGGTGCCCTGGCGGCGCTGCTGGCCGCGGCGGCCGAGCACCCCGAGGCCGACGTACTCGGGCCCAAGCTGCGGGAGTGGCCCTCGCTGCGTCGGCTGCTCGAGCTCGGCATCACCATCTCGGGCACCGGGCGGCGCGAGACCGGCCTGGAGCACGGGGAGTACGACCAGGGGCAGCACGACCGGGTCCGGCAGGTGCTCGCGGTCAACACTGCCGGCATGCTGGTGCGGCGCAGCCTGCTGGAGAAGCTGGACGGACTCGACCCGCAGCTGCCGATGTTCGGCAACGACCTCGACTTCGGCTGGCGCGCCGCCACTGCCGGGCACACCACGCTGGTCGTCCCACAGGCGGTGGTCTTCCACGCCGAGGCGGCGCACCGCGGCGTACGGCGCACCCCGCTGACCGGGCGGCACACTCACTACCACGAGCGCCGGGCCGCGTTGTACACGCTGCTGGCCAACTCGCGCCGCGGGGCGCTGCCCTTCCAGATGGTCAGGCTGGCGCTCGGCACGCTGTGGCGGATGATCGGGTTCCTGCTGGTGCGCGAGGTCGGCACCGCGCTCGACGAGCTGGCCGCGCTGGTCTCGGTCTACTCCTCGCCCCGGATGGTGCTCGCCGCGCGCCGGCGGCGCCGCGGGCTGGCCGCGGCGCCGCCCAAGCAGGTCAAGGCACTGCTGGCACCGGCGTGGCTGCCCTACCGACACGGGCTCGACTTCGTCAGCGACGTCGCGACCGCGCTCACCAACCAGGCCTCCGATCTGGCCGAGCGCCGCCGGATCGCCGCCGCCGAGGCCGACCCCGCCTCCTTCGCCGCCCGCCAGGTGGCCGCGCGCGCCGCCGCCGAGGACGAGGACGAGATCCCGGTCGAGAACGGGTGGATCGTCAGGTTCTTCACCAACCCGGTCGCGGTGCTGCTGGCGGTGGTCGCCGTGCTCGGCGTGATCGGCTCGCGCGCCGCCTGGCACGCGGTGGCCGGTGGCGGGCTCTCCCCGGCGCCCGGTGGGGTCGGGGAGTGGTGGCACCTGCAGTACGAGTCCTGGCATGCGCTCGGGCTGGGCACTGCGGTGCCGGCACCGCCGTACCTGCTGCCGCTGGCGCTCCTCGGCACCATCCTGGGCGGCCATGCCGCGCTGACCATCAGCGTGGTGATGGTCCTGGCGTTCCCGCTGGCGCGGTGGGGTGCGTGGCGATTCCTGCGCATCGTGGGCCGGCTGATCAGCCACCGAGGGGCGCCGCGCTGGCTGATCCTGTGGGGAGCCACCACCTACGCCCTGGTCCCCGCAGTGAGCGGGGCGTGGGGCGATGGTCGGCTGGGTCCCGTGGTCGCCGGCGCGCTGCTGCCCTGGGCGGCGCACGCGGGCCTGGGCTTCGCCGAGCCGGATCCGGAGCGACGCTGGCGAGCGGCCTGGCGCACCGGCCTGCTGCTCACCCTGATGGCGTGCTTCACGCCCTCGGCCTGGCTGGTGGCGCTCGTGCTCGCGCTGGTGGTGTTGGTGGCGGCGTTCGGGATCGTCCCCGGCAGCATCCGCGACCGCAACGTGTGGGGGCCGCCGGCGCTCGCCCTGGTGATCGCCCCGGTGCTGCTGCTGCCGTGGTGGCTGCCGGCGCTGCTGCACGGTGCCGGCGACGGGCTGCTGCTCGACGCCGGCCGGCTGCCCAGCCCGCAACTCGGCGGCGGCCACCTGATCATCGCCCGGCTCTCGGACCTGGGTGCGCCCTGGTGGCTGGGCCTGGTGGTCCCGGTGCTCGCCATCGTGGCGCTGATCCCGATCCGGACCCGGATCCCGGTGCTGGTCTGCTGGATCGGCCTGCTCGCCACCGCCGTGGTGGCGATGGCGCTCGGATTCGTCACGCTCCGACTCGCGCACGGCACCAGCCCGACCGGGATGATGTTCCCACTGGTTTGCCTCCAGGGCGCCGCCGTGGTCGCTGCCGTGCTGGGCACCCAAGGCTGGCTCGCCGCCGCCGCGGCCCGGGGCCGCCCATCGTGGCGCTGATCCCGATCCGGACCCGGATCCCGGTGCTGGTCTGCTGGATCGGCCTGCTCGCCACCGCCGTGGTGGCGATGGCGCTCGGATT
>NZ_DASZUF010000034.1:0-5615 GCF_035547795.1 Nocardioides sp. | reverse complement strand
GCCGCGCCGGTGGCCTCGTAGGTCTCCTCGAGGTCCTTGTCCGAGATCGGCAGGTAGAGGCGGTCGCGGAACTTCTTCAGATCCGCCATCGTCAGCTTCTTCATCTGGTGGGTGGCGTTCTTGCCCTCGAGGGCGTCGATCGTCCAGCCCTTGATGGTGTGCGCCAGGATCACCGTCGGCTGGCCGACGTGCTTGGTGGCGGCGTCGAAGGCGGCGTACACCTTGCGGTAGTCGTGGCCGCCGCGCGGCAGCTTGCGGATCTGGTCGTCGGTCATGTGCTCGACCATCTTGCGCAACCGGGGGTCGCTGCCGAAGAAGTGCTCGCGGACGTAGGCGCCGGTCTCGACCGAGAAGGTCTGGAACTGGCCGTCGGGGGTGGTGTTCATCTTGTTCACCAGCACGCCGTCGACGTCGCGGGCGAGCAGGTCGTCCCACTCGCGGCCCCAGATGACCTTGATGACGTTCCAGCCCGCCCCGCGGAAGTTGGCCTCGAGCTCCTGGATGATCTTGCCGTTGCCGGTGACGGGGCCGTCGAGCTGCTGCAGGTTGCAGTTGATCACCCAGGTGAGGTTGTCGAGCTCCTCTCGGGCGGCGATGCGGATCGCGCCCAGCGACTCCGGCTCGGCCATCTCGCCGTCGCCGAGGAAGGCCCACACCCGCTGCTGGGAGGTGTCCTTGATGCCGCGGTTGTGCAGGTAGCGGTTGAACCGCGCCTGGTAGATCGAGTTGATGCCGGTCAGGCCCATCGAGACCGTCGGGAACTCCCAGAACTCGGGCATGAGCCGCGGGTGCGGGTACGACGACAGGCCCTGGTGCGGTCCGTGCTGGACCTCCTGGCGGAACGCGAAGAGCTGCTCCTCGGTGAGGCGCCCCTCGAGGAAGGCGCGGGCGTAGATGCCGGGGGAGGCGTGACCCTGGATGTAGATCTGATCGCCGCCGCCGGGATGGTCCTTGCCGCGGAAGAAGTGGTTGAAGCCGACCTCGTAGAGGCTGGCGCTCGACTGGTAGGTCGCGATGTGACCGCCGACCTCGAGGCCCTTGCGGTTCGCGCTGGAGACCATCACCGCGGCGTTCCAGCGGATGTAGGCGCGGATGCGCCGCTCCGCCTCCTCGTCGCCGGGGAACCACGGCTCACGCTCGGGCGGGATGGTGTTGATGAAGTCGGTGCTGCGCAGCGCCGGCACGCCGACCTGCATCTCGCGCGCGCGCTCGAGAAGCCGCAGCATCACGTAACGAGCGCGCTCCCGGCCGCGCTCGTCGACCAGCGCGTCGAAGGACGCGAGCCAGTCGGAGGTCTCCTCGGGATCGATGTCCGGGAGCTGGGTCGGCAGGCCCTCGTGGATGACGACGGCCCGAGTGCCGGAAGTAGGGGTGTTTTCTTCGGTCACATTCGCATCGTGCCACTCTCGCCAAGCGCACGAAATTTACCGATGAGTACGTGTCAACCCTCGGTCACGACCGCGCTCGACCGGGCGCGCGCGAGGCGTTCGCGGGTGGTTGGCGCGTGGTTCGCCGCACGGCGGTCGGCCTGATCGCCCGAACGGCTTGCGCGCGTGGCTGTTCTCCGCTGGACTACTCACCACCGTGATCCGCCTCGGGCGGCTCGCGGTGGAAGTTGTCGAAGATTGCCGAGGATGCGGAGGACGACGTGAGCTCGACCGCGGGTGGAGGCTCCACCCAGACAGGCCCTGCGGGTCCCGCGGAGCGCTTGGGCTTCAAGACCGGTATGGTCATCCAGGAGCTCGGGTGGGATAGCGACACCGACGACGAGCTCAGGATCGCCATCGAGGATGCGGTCGACGCCGATCTCGTCGACGGGGACTACGGCAACGTGGTCGACGCGGTGCTGCTGTGGTGGCGCGCGGACGACGGCGACCTGGTCGATGGCCTGGTGGACGCCCTCACCGACCTGGTCGGCGGCGGCTCGATCTGGCTGCTCACCCCCAAGGTGGGGCGTCCGGGTGCGGTCGACCCGGCCGACATCGCCGAGGCGGCTCCGATCGCCGGTCTCGCGCAGACCTCCAGCGCCGCGGTCAGCAAGGACTGGGCGGCGACCCGCCTGCTGGCGCCGAAGACGCCGGCATGATCCTTCGCCCCTCGGCGGCGCTGGCGAAGGCGGTGTCCGCTGGCTCCGGCGCGCTGGTGCTCGCCAGCTCGGGCGTGGTCAAGCCGTTCTCGCCGGTCGTGCTCGCCCGGCTCGGCAAGGCCCTCGTCGACTGGGGCCTGGGGCCCGCCGGCGGCTTCACCATGCTCGCCACGCGCTACCCGGACCGGGTCGGCATCGTCGACGAGCTGGGGGAGATGACCTACGGCGAGCTGCATCGCCGTACCAACGCCCTGGCACGGGCCCTGGCCGCACGTGGCGTCGGTGAGGGCGACGGCGTGGCGGTGATGTGCCGCAACCACCGGGGCTTCGTCGAGGCCACGGTCGCGATCGCCAAGCTCGGTGCCGACTCCCTCTACCTCAACACGGCCTTCGCGGGCCCGCAGCTGGTCGACGTGCTGGCACGCGAGAAGCCCCGGGTGGTCATCCACGACGAGGAGTTCACCGGCCTGCTGGCCGGCGCCGAGATCCAGGAGCGGATCCTGGCCTGGACCGACTCCCCGACGGTCGACGACCCCACCCTCGACGCTCTCGCGAGTGTCGGTGACACCAGCGACCTCAGGGCACCCTCCCGGCACGGACGGATCGTCATCCTGACCTCCGGCACCACCGGTACGCCGAAGGGCGCGCCGCGCAACGAGGCCGGCATCGACGCCGCGATCTCGCTGCTGTCGCGGATGCCGCTGCGGGAGGGCTGGCGCACCCACATCGCCGCGCCGCTGTTCCACACCTGGGGCTTCGCCCACCTGATGCTGGCGATGCTGCTCGGCTCCACGATGGTGCTGCGCCGCCGCTTCGACCCGGCCGACGCGCTGCAGGTGACCGAGGGCTGCGACTCGCTGGTCGTCATCCCGGTGATGCTGCAGCGGATGCTCGCGGTCGGTGGTTCCTACGATCTGTCCCGGCTGAAGGTGGTCGCCTCCTCGGGGTCGGCGCTGCCGGGCGACCTGGCGCTGGAGTGGATGAACAGCTACGGCGACAACCTCTACAACATCTACGGCTCGACCGAGGTCGCCTACGCCTCGATCGCCACCCCCGAGGACCTGCGCGCCGCGCCCACGTCGGCCGGCAAGCCGCCGTGGGGCACCGTCGTGAAGATCCTCGACGAGGCCGGCCGCGAGGTGCCGCAGGGCGAGCCGGGTCGGATCTTCGTCGGCAACAGCCTGCTGTTCGAGGGCTACACCGGCGGGGGCGGCAAGGAGGTCATCGACGGCCTGATGTCCTCCGGCGACGTCGGCCGTTTCGATGCCGAGGGTCGGCTGTACGTCGAGGGCCGCGACGACGAGATGATCGTCTCCGGCGGGGAGAACGTCTTCCCCAAGGAGGTCGAGGACTGCCTGGCCCGCCATCCCGCGGTGGTCGAGGTCGCCTGTGTCGGCGTCGACGACGTCGAGTTCGGGAAGCGGCTGCGCGCCTTCGTGGTGGTCGCCGACGAGGTGAGCGAGGACACCCTCAAGGGTTGGGTGAAGGACCACCTCGCCCGGTTCAAGGTGCCGCGCGAGATCATCGTGCTGCCGGAACTGCCCCGCAACGCGACCGGCAAGGTGCTCAAGCGTGAGCTGGCGAACTGGGAGGAAGCACTGTGACGACTGGTCTGCAGATCGGGGGGCCGGCCCCCGACTTCACCCTGCGTGACCAGTTCGGCCAGGACGTGACACTCTCGTCGTACCGGGACAAGAAGGCTGTCGTGCTGCTCTTCTATCCGTTCGCCTTCTCCGGCGTGTGCACCGGTGAGATGGCGGGCATCCGCGACCGGCTGGACGAGTTTCTGACCTTCGACACCGAGGCGCTGGCGATCTCCTGTGACCCGATGTTCGCGCTGCGGGCCTTCGCCGATGCCGACGGGCTCAACTTCCCGCTGCTCTCCGACTTCTGGCCACACGGCGAGGTCGCCCGTGCCTATGAGGTCTTCGACGAGCGCTCGGGCGCGGCCCGCCGCTCGTCGTACGTCATCGACAAGCAGGGCATGGTGCGTTGGTCGGTGCACAACGCGAACGCCGACGGTCGCGATCTCGACGAGCATCTGCGTCAGCTGGCGGCAGCTGTCTAGACAGCGGGTCCCAATTTTCGCAAGTGGGGTCGGAAACCACGGCGATCGGCCCTAGGCTGCTCGTCGTTGAGCCGCTGGTGACCCGAGACGCCAGCGGCTCAACTCCATTTCGCGCCGCGGATTTCGCGCCGCGGAGCCGCGCTCCCGTAGGCTGTGCCACCGCATCAGGGCGCATAGCTCAGTTGGTTAGAGCGCTTGCCTTACAAGCAAGATGTCAGGGGTTCGAGTCCCTTTGCGCCCACCGAGCGGCAGTTGTCGCGGCGTCGTGCGGCCGGGTTGTCGGCGTGACGGGTGGGCGGCCGGCGCGGTGCGTATGTTCGTCGTCCGCGAGATGAACGATTGTGCTGCGTTGGGCGCGGGCGGGCTGCGAGTTGAACGATTGTGCGGGGGTTGGGGTGTGCCACCCGCGAGTTGAACGATTGTGCTGGGTCTCGGGTGGGTCGTCGGTGAGATGAACGACTGTCCGCTGCGTGACAACCGTTCAACGGCGGAACGGCCGTTCGATGTGGGGTGCCGGCCCGTCGGATGGCCGGATGACTGTTCGATTCGCGAGTGACGCTGCTGGGTTGGTGGACGAGTGTTCGGTCCCGGTGGCGGCCTGCCGGCTTGTTGGACGAGTGTTCGATCTGGGCGACGGCCCGTCGGATGGCCGGACGACCGTTCAGTTCGCGGGTGATGCTGTCGGGTTGCTGGACAAGCGTTCAACTCGGATGGCGGCCCCGCGGATCTCTGGGCGATCGTTCATTCGAGCCGGTCGCAGTCGTAGGTCGCCTTGATGTGCTCCTGCCACTCCGTCCAGGGGTGGGCCGAGTCGAGCAGGCCCAGGAAGACCTCGGGCGGGACGGCGCGGTACTCGTAGAGGCCGCCGTGGCGGAAGCGGACGCGCAGCGCTCGGCGGTCGGGGTCGTAGCCGACCTCGGCGACCGCCCTGGAGCGATGCAGCGCGACCATCTCCATGCCTCCCTTCTACACCGCGCCCCTACGGCGGAGGCTCCACACGACGGCTCTACACGGCTCCTACACGCCCGCCCGGGCGCGGCGTAGTGTCGAGGCATGGGCCGGCTCCGGCAGCTCGGGATCGCGGCCGTCGTCGTGGCACTGAGCCTGGCACTGGGCAGCTGCGGTGGCGGTCAGAGCGGCGGCGCGCCGCGACAGACCGGCTCGAGCGGGAGCACCGCCACCGACGGCGGCACGGCGACCAGCCCGACCAGCCCGACCGCCCGCCCGAAACCCGGCCACATCAAGGTCGTCCGCACCATCACCACCGGGATCGACGTGCCCTGGGGCCTTGCCCCGCTGCCCGGCGGCAAGAACATCCTGGTGAGCTCGCGCGACGACCACCACGTCTACCGCGTCGACCTGCGCACCGGGGATCGACACGACCTCGGCGCCGTGCCGGGGGCGGTCTCCAACGTCGCCGAGGGTGGCGAGGCCGGACTGCTCGGCCTCGCGCTCTCCCCG
>NZ_DASZUF010000033.1:0-14204 GCF_035547795.1 Nocardioides sp. | reverse complement strand
CGCACCCCTGACCGAACCGACTCCCGACCAGTTGCGCCGTTTGTCCGCGTTGGTCGAGATCGGTGAGCGGACCGCCGCCCGGATCCTCGAGGGGAGCACGCGATGACCGAGCGGACGATCGTCGATCTGACGACCCGGCTGCTCTCGCCGGCCATGCCACGGCCGTGGGTTCCCGCCGATCCACGCATGCACGTCATCGTGGTGACGGTGACCGACAGCGACGGCGGCGTCGGCACGGGCTTCTCCTGGACGCCGACCATCGGTCGCTCCGCCATCCAGGCCATGCTCGAGGAGGACATCCGCAGCTTCGTCGTCGGTCAGGCCGCCGATCCGCTGGTCCTCTGGGACGCGACGTGGGAGCACCTGCACGAGGCCGGGGGCGGGGGCGTCACCACGATCGCCCTGGCCGGGCTGGATCTGGCGCTGTGGGACCTCGAGGGGCATCGAACAGGCCGGTCGGTCAGCGAGCTCGTCGGCCGGCGTCACGACTCCCTGCCGGCGTACGGCAGCGGCGTCAACTTCGACTACTCCATCGACGAGCTCGCCGATCAGGCGCAACGGTGGGTCGATGCCGGCTTCTCGGCCGTCAAGATCAAGGTCGGCAAGCCCGACCTCCGCGAGGATGTCGATCGGGTCCGGGCGGTGCGGGAGATCATCGGCCCGGACCGGCGGCTGATGGTCGACGCGAACCAGCGCTGGGATCTCGACACCGCGCTCAAGGCCATCGCCGCGCTCACGCCGCTGGGTCTGGACTGGGTCGAGGAGCCACTCCGCTCGGAGGACGGTCTCGGCTATCGCACCCTTGCGGGCCGGATCGACGTGCCGATCGCGATGGGCGAGAACGTGCACACCATCCATCGGTTCCGGGAACTCGCCGAGTGGGGCGCGGCCAAGATCCTGCAGCCCAACGTCATCCGGGTCGGTGGCATCACACCGTTCGCCTCGATCGCCCAGCTAGCCCAGGAGTACGACGTCGTCGTCATGCCGCACGTGCTCGCGGACATCTCCGGCCAGCTCGCCGCGGCCATCAAGCCGGAGGTCCTCGTGGAGTGTGTCGAGGACGCCGACTTCGAGAGCCTCGGCATCCTCGCCTCCCCCTCGCCCGTCCAGATCCGCGACGGCCTCGCCCACGTCGGTACCGCTGCCGGCCTCGGGCTCGACTTCGCGTAGCCGACGTCCCATCGCTCCACCCCGACAGTCTTCGTTCTAAGGAGAGAGAATCCATGTCCAACCACTCCCCCGTCGAGTTGCGAGAGGCACTCGGCTCCGGCCTGCTGTCATTCCCTGTGACGCACGCCGCCGAGGATCTGACGCTCGACGTCGCGGGGTATCGGGAGCACCTCGAGTACCTGGCCGCCTTCGGCGCCAGCGGCCTCTTCGCCGCCGGAGGCACCGGTGAGTTCTTCTCCTTGACCCCCGGCGAGGTGGATACGGTGGTGCGCACGGCCGTCGACGCCGTTGCTGGCACGGTTCCCGTGGTCGCCCCCGCGGGATACGGCACCTCCATCGCGGTGGAGATGGCCAAGAGCGGCGAGGCAGCCGGCGCGGACGGCATCTTCGTGCTGCCGCCTTACCTGACCGAGATGCCTCAGGACGGCATCTACGAGCATGTCGCAGCGGTGTGCCGGGCCACCAAGCTCGGCGTGATCGTCTACCACCGGGCGAACGCGGCGTACACCGCAGAGACCGTGCGGCGGCTCGCCGAGGAGTTCCCCAACTTCATCGGGTTCAAGGACGGGGTCGGCGAAGTCGAGCTGCTCGCGAACCTGAGCGCGACGCTCGGCGACCGGCTCCTCTACCTGGGGGGCCTGCCGACGGCCGAGACCTTCGCCCTGCCCTACCTGGAGCTCGGTGTGACGACGTATTCGTCAGCGATCTTCAACTTCGCCCCGGCGTGGGCGCTGGAGTTCTACCGCGCCGTACGTCGACACGATCGCTCGGCGATCGCGCAGGCCACTCGCGACTTCCTCGTTCCCTATCTCGCGATCCGCAACCGTCGCCAGGGTTACGGCGTCTCGATCGTGAAGGCCGGCATGACCGCGGCCGGTCGACCCGCGGGGGCGGTGCGGCCGCCGCTATCGGATCTCACCAGCGACGAGTTCGAGGCGCTGTCGGTCCTCGTCAAGCAGGTGATCTGATGTTGACCGGTGCCCAGTTCATCGGCTCGCGTCGTGTCTCGGGCGAAGGCGATGGTGTGGTGCGGGGCTGGAACCCGACGACCGGGCAGCCGCTGGAGCCGATGTTCTCCGAGGCGTCCACGGCGCAGGTCGCCGCCGCGGCCGAAGCGGCGTGGGAGGCATTCGGGACCTACCGCCTGCTACCCGCAGATCGCCGTGCGGCCTTCCTCTCCGCCGTCGCCGACGAGTTGACCGCCGTTGCCGAGCAGCTGGTGGCCCGCGTGGTCGAGGAGACCGGGATCCCCGCGGCCCGCGTCCAGGGCGAGCTCGCCCGCACCACCGGGCAGCTGCGACTGTTCGCGGAGGTCGTGCGCGAGGGCAGCTGGATCATGCCGCGGCTCGAGACCGCGCTACCGAACCGAACGCCGCTGCCTCGTCCCGATCTCCGGCAGGGTCGGGTGCCGCTCGGCCCGGTCGCCGTCTTCGGCGCCAGCAACTTCCCGCTGGCGTTCTCGGTCGCGGGCGGCGACACCGCATCCGCTTGGGCGGCCGGCTGCCCCGTCGTGGTGAAGGCGCACCCGTCGCATCCGGGCACCTCGGAGATCGTGGCCGGCGCCGTCGTCCGCGCCATCGAGCAGGAGGACATGCCGCCCGGCGTCTTCTCGATGGTGCACGGCGGACCGGCCGCCGTCGCGGTGCCCCTCGTCCAGCACCCCCGGATCCGTGCAGTCGGCTTCACCGGCTCCCGTACTGCCGGCCTGGCTCTCGTCCGGGCCGCTGCCGAGCGCCCGGTGCCGATTCCGGTCTACGCCGAGATGTCGAGCGTCAACCCCGTCATCCTCCTGCCCGGAGCCCTGGCCGAGCGAGCTGCGGAGCTCGGGCGTTCCTACGTCGCCTCCCTCGTCACCGGCCAAGGCCAGCTGTGCACCAGTCCCGGCCTGATCTTCGCGGTCGACTCCGACGATCTGGACACCTTCGTGCGCTTCGCCGCCCAGGCCGTCTCGGACACCGGCGAAGGCGCGATGCTGAGCTCGTCCATCTGTGCCGCCTACGGGCAGGGGGTGGCACGGCTGCGGTCCACCGCCGGCGTCACCGAGGTCGCCACGGGCACCGGCGGCGGGTCGATCGCGGCCGGCGCGGTCGCCACCGTCTTCGACACCGGGCTGCAGACCTTCCAGGGTGACCCGACGCTCGCCGAGGAGGTCTTCGGTGCGGTGTCGCTGATCGTCCGGACCGGGTCGACCGACGACCTGATGGACGCCGTGGAACGGCTCGAGGGCCAGCTCACCGCCACGATCCACCACGGTGCCGGCGACGAGGACGCGACCGTCCGACTCCGCGAGCGGCTGGAGCTCATCGCCGGACGCGTTCTCTTCGACGGCTGGCCGACCGGTGTCGAGGTGGGCCACGCCATGGTGCACGGCGGTCCGTTCCCCGCGACTTCCGACGGGCGTACGACATCGGTCGGCACCCTCGCGATCGAGCGGTTCGTCCGGCCGGTCGTCTACCAGGCCGCTCCGCAGGAAGCCCTCCCGCCCGTGCTCCGTGACGGCAACCCGCTCGGCGTCTGGCGACAGGTCGACGGCGTACTCGGCCGGCACTGAGTGGTCGCCCGCGGGATGACCGCGGCGGGACGGCGCGTCACCGCTCGGCGACGCTCTTGAGGTATTCCAGCGTCGTCCGCATGCCCGCCTCGAGCTCGTCGGCATGCGACTGCGCCCCACCCAGGAAGGCGGTCGCGAACAGCCCGCTCATCGAGGTCAGCCGGCGCGGGACCGGCCGGCGCAGACTCAACCGGGTGTGGTCGCCGATGGGGGCGAGCTGATAGATCCAGCGCGCACCGCTCGACGTGGTGTCCCACACCAGCCGCTGGTTGAGCACCACCTCGGCCACGACGTTGCGGGTCGGCCAGACCGCCGCCTTGCGCCGGTTCCAGCCGACGTACCACTGCCCCTCGCGCAGGCCGCCGGGCTTGAGTGGCGTCATCGCCATCAGCTCCGGGCTGGCCGCGGCCAGGTTGCGGAAGTCGGTCAGCACCTGCCACACCCGGGCCGCAGGCGCCGCGACCGTCACCTCGGCCGCCAGCTCCCGGTCGGCACTCACCGACGGCGGCCGATCAGCCAGTACACGACGGCACCGAGGGTGTTGGAGCCGCCCCAGGCATACCAGAGCGCCTTCGGCCCGCGCACCTGGTCGCGGGAACGCTTCTTCAGGTCACGCACCGTGAGCGTGCCGACGACCGCCTGCAGCGCCACGGCGCTGGCGATGACCCGGGGATCCACCTTCTTCTTCGCCATGTGGCGATCCTGCCACGGCGCCGCGCATTCCTCAGGCGAGTGACGTCGACCTGCCGTCACGCCGCACCGCCACGCAGCCGCAGCAGGCAGGCGCCCGGGACGGCGAACGGCGTCAGCTCGGCGTCGGGGTCACTGGCGCCGTACTCCTCCAGCGCGCCGACCACCAGCCCCAGGTGCACGTTGCACACGATGGTGGGCTCCTCGGTGGCGGCCTCGAGCAGCGGACAGCGGGTGAGCCGGAGCTCCGCGGAGTCGGCGCCGGCCGCGAGGTCGCCCTCGGGGGCGAAGCCCAGACTCTCGAGCAGGTCACGGACGTGTGCGGCGGCCGGCGCCGCCGCGGCGGTCGCCGCGCGTGAGCCGGCCAGCTCGCGACCCCAGTCGTGACCGGCCTCGACGGCGTCGTCCTCGGGGTGCTCGCTGGTACGGCGCAGGGTGCGGGCCAGGGCGGCCGCGAGCCCGGCGTACTCCTCGGCGGCGGCGCGAGCTCGCACTCGCCACAACCAGGCCGGGCGTCCGCGGCCCTGCGGCACGCTGCGCTCGCGGCTGACCAGGCCCTCGGCGGCGAGGCCGTCGAGATGGCCGCGCACGGTGTTCTCGTGCAGCCCGGAGAGCTCGACGATGGTGGCCAGGCTGGCGGGCTCCGCCTGACCCTCGAGCAGCTCCAGTAGGCCCCGGCGGGCGCGCGAGAGCGTCGCGATGCCCGCGGTCCCGGAAGGTCGCGGCCCCAGCCGCTGGATTTCCACGGCAAAAAGTGTAATAAAATTCCTCGCGCGGGGCCACCCCCTGACGACACCACCGGGTGCCGAGACCTCGAGAAGGAACGACCATGAACGATGTCCTCATCGCCAGTAACGCGACCGACGCCGACGCCGTCGAGACCGTGCGGTCCCACCACGCGGAGCTGGCCGGCGCGTTGACCACCAGGGTGTCGACCCTGTCCGCCGCGGTGCGCGACGGCCGGGACGCGACCCCGGCGCGGGACGACCTGGCCGCCTGGTGCGCCAGCGACCTGCTGCCGCACGCCCGGGCCGAGGAGAAGGCGCTGTATCCCGCCGCGCTCGCCATCCCCCGCTCCCGGATGCTGGTCGAGGCCATGCTCGCCGAGCACCGGACCCTCGCCGACCTCGCCGACCGGGTGGCGCGCGCCACCGACGCCGTCCAGGCCGTCGGCGCCGCCACCGCTCTGCAGGCCGTCTTCGACTCTCACCTGGAGAAGGAGAACGAGCAGGTGCTGCCGGTCCTCGCCGAGGCGTCCGACGTCTCCCTGGCCGAGCTGCTCGAGGGGATGCGCGACGCGCTGGACGCCGACGGGGCGGCTCCGGCCACCGGCCACGGTGGCCACTCCTGCTCCTGCGGCGAGCACGACCCGGAGGGCGACCCCGAGCTGGACGCCCGGCTGATCCCGCACGCCATCCGGCACGCGACGATCTTCGGCGCCCTCGACGCCGTCCGCCCGGGTGCCGCACTCGTGGTCTCGGCGTCACATGACCCGCTGCCGCTGCTCGCCCAGGTCGAGCAGCGCGACCCGGGCACCTTCTCGATCGAGTACCTCGAGCGCGGTCCGCAGACGTGGCGGCTGCGGTTCGCCCGCCGAGCGTGAGCGAGCCAAGCGGATCCGTGCGTCCAGGTGTCTCCTGGACGGACCAGGCCGCCTGTCGCCATGAGGACCCCGAGCTGTTCTTCCCGATCAGCGCGACGGGTCCGGGCCGGGCGCAGGCGGAGGAGGCCAAGGCCATCTGCGCCCGCTGCCTGGTGCGCCAGGAGTGCCTCGAGTACGCCTTGATCACCGGCCAGGAGGCCGGCATCTGGGGCGGCCTCACCGAGGAGGAACGGCGGGCGCTGCGCCGGATGCGGGGCCGGACACCGGGCCGGACACCGGGCCGGACACCGGGCGCAGCCAGGTGAGCCGCTTGCCCAGCCGCGCCACCGCGCCGTTGGGCACCTCCACCCACGCCGCCTGGTGAGGCTCCTCACCGCGCAGGTGGGCGATCGCGGTGCGGATGGCATCGCCGTGCGAGACCAGGATCGTCGGCACCGACCGGTCCAACCCGGCGAGTACGGCGACCATCCGCCGGCGCACGTCGAGCAGCGACTCCCCACCGGCCACCGGGAGGCCGGGATCAGACCAGTCGTGCGCGACGGCCGCCGCCCAGGTCTCGTCGTACCCCCTGCCCTCCAGCGCGCCCAGGTGCTGCTCGCGCAGTCGCCGATCGATCTGCGGCGCCACCGCCAGTCGCTCCCCGATGATGTGCGCGGTCTCCCGGGCACGCACCAGGTCACTGGTGAGCACTCGCGCGGGCACCGACCCACGGCCAGTCAGGTCGCGCGCCACCGTCTCGGCGGCAGCGCGCGCCTGGGCGCGGCCGGTCGCGGTGAGCCGCGGATGCGGCGTCTGTCCCTGGGTCAGCCGGAGCACGTTCCACTCCGACTGGCCGTGGCGGACGAGATAGACCGGCTGCGTCACGGCGGCCATTCTCCCGTAGGCTGCGTCCCGCCCATGGTGCAGGAACCCGGTGAGACTCCGGGGCGGTTCCGCCACTGTGACCTCCCGTTCGCGGGAGCAGCCAGACACTGGCCATGGGTGAGTCCGACCGCTAGCCGGGGCGAGAACCCCGGAGGAGGAACCCCCGCATGCCCGTGCGCATCGCACTGCTGTCCACGTCCGACACCGATCTGCTCTCGGCCCGCGCCAGCGGGGCGGCGTACGCCTGGGCGAATCCGAGCCGCAGTGGCGATGCGGACCTGGCCGCGACCGTGGCCGGCGCCGACCTGGTCGTCGTCCGGCTGCTCGGCTCGCCGCACGACCTGTGGCCGGGCGTGGGCGGCCTGCCCGTGCCGGTGGTCGTGCTGGGCGGCGAGCAGCAGCCCAGCGCGGAGCTGATGGAGCTCTCCACCGTGCCGATGGGTGTGGCCACCGAGGCACACCGCTACCTCGCCGAGGGCGGCCCGGCGAACCTGCGCCAACTGCACGCGTTCCTCTCCGACACCGTGCTGCTGACCGGCGAGGGCTTCGAGCCTCCGACGGCGATCCCGGCCTGGGGCCACCCCGCCCGGGTCGTGAGTCAGGGTCGCGTGGGCGGCACTGCCGGACCCGACTCGCGACTCCCCCGGGTCGGCGTGCTCTACTACCGCGCCCACGAGGCCAGCGGGAACAGCGCCTTCGCCCATGCCCTGGCCGACGCCGTCGACGCCACCGGCCAGGCGGTCGGCGTGCCGATCTTCGCCGGGTCACTGCGCTCGGCGCCCGACGACCTCTACGCCGCGCTCGGCACCCTGGACGCGCTCATCGTGACGGTGCTGGCGGCCGGCGGCTCCGTCCCGGCGGGCGCCGGCGCGGGTGGGGAGGACGAGGCGTGGGACGTCGAGCGGATGGCCGCCCTCGACATCCCCGTGCTGCAGGGCCTGTGTCTGACGTCGAGCCGGGCGGAGTGGGAGGCGTCCTCCGAGGGCGTGACGCCGCTGGACTCGGCCAGCCAGATCGCCATCCCCGAGTTCGACGGCCGGATCATCACCGCGCCGTTCTCGTTCAAGGAGATCGACGAGCAGGGCCTGCCCCGCTACGTCGCCGACCCCGAACGCTGCGCCCGGGTCGCGCGGATCGCTGTCAACCACGCCCGCCTGCGCCGCATCCCGAACGCCGAGAAGCGACTGGCGCTGGTGCTCTCGGCGTACCCGACCAAGCACGCCCGGATCGGCAACGCGGTCGGCCTCGACACCCCGGTCTCGGCGATCCGGTTGCTGCGCCGGCTGCGCGCGGAGGGGTACGACGTCGGCGACGGCTTCGGCGTGCTCGACATGGCCGACGAGACCGCGGCCGGCGATGCGCTCATCCACGCCCTGATCGCGGCCGGCGGCCAGGACGAGGACTGGCTGACCTCGGCCCAGCTCAGTGACGCGCACGTGCGCATCACCAGGGAGCAGTACGACGCGTGGACTGCCGACCTGCCTGCCGACCTGCGTGCGGCGATGGCGGAGAAGTGGGGCGAGTCCCCCGGCGGTCTGTTCGTCAACGACCGGGACGAGCTGGTGCTGGCCACGCTGCGGGCCGGAAACGTGGTCGTCCTGATCCAGCCGCCACGCGGCTTCGGCGAGAACCCGGTGGCGATCTACCACGACCCCGACCTGCCGCCCTCGCACCACTACCTGGCCGCGTACCGCTGGCTGGCCGCTCCGCCCGGGCAGGGCGGCTTCGGCGCCGACGCGGTGGTCCACCTCGGCAAGCACGGCTCGATGGAGTGGCTGCCCGGCAAGAACGCCGCGCTCTCGGCCTCCTGTGGCCCGGACGCCGCGATCGGCAGCCTGCCGCTGATCTACCCGTTCCTGGTCAACGACCCCGGCGAGGGCGCGCAGGCCAAGCGCCGGGCGCACGCCACCATCGTCGACCACCTGGTGCCGCCGATGGCCCGCGCGGAGGCGTACGGCGACATCGCGCGACTGGAGCAGCTGCTGGACGAGCATGCCAACATCGCCGCGATGGACCCGGGCAAGCTGCCCGCGATCCGCGGCGAGATCTGGAGCCTGATGCGGGCCGCCGAGATGCACCGTGACCTGGGCCTGGACGAGCGGCCGCAGGACGAGGAGTTCGACGACTTCCTGCTGCACGTCGACGGCTGGCTGTGCGAGATCAAGGACGCCCAGATCCGTGACGGCCTGCACGTGCTCGGGGCGGCGCCGACTGGAGCGGCGCGGGTCAACCTGGTGCTCGCGATCCTGCGCGCGGCGCAGGTGTGGGGCGGCGTGGGCAACGCCGTGCCAGGTCTGCGCGCCGCGCTCGGCCTGAAGGACGACGACCTCCATGCGGTCGACGAGGCCGAGACCCGGGCCCGGGAGCTGGTCGAGGCGATGGAGAAGGCCGACTGGGACCCGGCGGCCGTCGACGGCTTGCACGAGGATCCCGCCGTCCGGCAGGTGCTCGCCTTCGCCGCCGAGCAGGTCGTCCCCCGACTGGATCGCACCACCGACGAGCTGGACGCCGTGCTGCACGCGCTGGCCGGCGGGTTCGTCCCGGCCGGGCCGTCGGGCTCTCCCCTGCGCGGGCTGGTCAACGTGCTGCCCACCGGCCGCAACTTCTACACCGTCGACCCGCGCGCGATCCCGAGTCGGCTGGCCTGGCAGACCGGGCAGGCGATGGCCGACTCGCTGCTGCGGCGTTACCTGGACGAGACCGGCACCTACCCAGCCAGCGTGGGGCTGTCGGTGTGGGGCACCAGCGCCATGCGGACCAGCGGCGACGACGTGGCCGAGGTGCTGGCGCTGCTCGGCGTACGCCCCGAATGGGATGAGCAGTCCCGCCGGGTCAACCGGCTGGCCGTCATCCCGCTGGCCGAGCTCGGCCGGCCGCGCGTCGACGTCGCGGTGCGCGTCTCCGGCTTCTTCCGCGACGCGTTCCCGCACGTGCTGGCGATGCTCGACGACGCGGTCCGGATGGTCGCCGATCTCGACGAGCCCGACGAGTCCAACTACGTGCGCGCGCACGTAGGGGCCGATCTCGCCCAGCACGGCGACCGACGCCGGGCGACCACGCGGATCTTCGGCTCCAAGCCCGGCTCGTACGGCGCGGGCATTCTCCAGGCGATCGAGTCCGGAAGCTGGCGCGACGACGCCGACCTGGCCGAGGTGTACACCGCCTGGGGCGGATACGCCTACGGTCGCGGCCTGGACGGGGTGCCGGCGGCCGAGGACATGCGGGCCACCTACCGCCGGATCACGGTGGCGGCCAAGAACGTCGACTCCGCCGAGCACGACATCGCCGACTCGGACGACTACTTCCAGTACCACGGCGGCATGGTCGCCACCGTGCGCGCGCTGACCGGGTCGAACCCGAAGGCCTACGTCGGGGACTCCACCTCCCCCGACGCCATCCGCACCCGCACCCTGGCCGAGGAGACCGCCCGCGTGTTCCGCGCGCGGGTCGTCAACCCGCGCTGGATCGCGGCGATGCAGCGGCACGGCTACAAAGGCGCCTTCGAGCTGGCCGCGACGGTGGACTACCTGTTCGGCTTCGACGCCACCGCCGGGGTGGTGCACGACTGGATGTACGAGAAACTGGCTAGCGAATACGTGCTGGACGAGACCAACCAGGAGTTCTTGCGCCGGTCCAATCCGTGGGCGCTGCACGGCATCGTGGAGCGGCTGCACGAGGCCGCCGAGCGCGGGCTGTGGGCCGATCCCGACCCGGACGTGCTGGCCGCGATGCAGCAGGTCTATCTCGACGTCGAGGGCGATCTGGAAGCGCAAGCTGCCGGGGAGCGGAGCGACCGACGGGAGGATCGAGGTTGATCCACGTCGTCGGCTTCGGGATGGGGCCGCAGCACGTCACGCCCGAGGCGGCGACGGCGCTGCGCTCCTGCGACTACGTCATCGCGGCGGCCAAGCGCGCCGAGGACCCGCTGCTCGAGGTCCGGCGCGCGATCTGCGCTGAGTACGGCGTCGAGTTGGTCGCGGTGCCCGACCCCGAGCGCGACCGGGTCTCGACAGGCTCGACCACCGAGGCGGCCGGCTACGACCGGGCGGTGCGGGACTGGCACGCGGCCCGGGTGGCGGCGTACCGGGAGGCGATCGCGGCACGCCCCGGCACGGTCGGCTTCCTGGTCTGGGGCGACCCGGCGCTCTACGACTCCACCATCCGGGTGGTCGAGCAGCTCGGAGTGGACTTCGACGTGATCCCCGGCATCAGCGCGCCGCAGCTGCTGGCGGCGCGGCACCGGATCGTGCTGCACGAGGTCGGCCGTCCGGTGCACGTCACCACCGCCCGGCGGCTGCCCGCGGCGGTCCAGGCCGGCCAGCGCAACATCGTGGTGATGCTCGGCTCCGAGCCGGTGTCGGACGACCTCGGCGACTGGCGGATCTGGTACGGCGCCAACCTCGGCGCACCCGGCGAGCAGCTGCTCGCCGGCCTGGTCGGCGAGGTCGACCTGACCGGAGCTCGCGCCCGCGCGCGGGCCCGGGACGGCTGGGTGATGGACGTCTCCCTCCTCCGGGCGCCGTGATGGCCGGCCTCCTGATCGCCGGCACCACCTCCGACGCCGGCAAGAGCATCGTCACCACCGGCCTGTGCCGGGCGTTCGCGCGGCGCGGGGTCCGGGTGGCGCCGTACAAGGCGCAGAACATGTCCAACAACTCGATGGTCGTGACCGGCGCCAAGGGACGACCCGCGGAGATCGGCCGCGCCCAGTGGGTGCAGGCGCTGGCCGCCGGCGTTCCACCGGAGCCGGCGATGAACCCGGTGCTGCTCAAGCCCGGCAGCGACCGGCGCAGCCACGTGGTCCTGATGGGCCGGCCGGCGGGGCACGTCGAGGCGGGCGACTGGGAGGCCGGTCGCCGCCACCTCGCCACCGCCGCGCACGCGGCGTACGACGACCTGGCCGCCCGCTTCGACATGATCGTGGCCGAAGGTGCGGGCAGCCCGGCGGAGATCAACCTGCGCGCCGGCGACTACGTGAACATGGGGCTGGCCCGGCACGCCGGCCTGCCCGCGGTCGTGGTCGGCGACATCGATCGCGGCGGCGTCTTCGCCGCCATGCTCGGCACGGTCGCCCTGCTGGAGCCGGCCGACCAGGCGCTGGTGGCCGGCTTCGTGGTCAACAAGTTCCGCGGCGACCTCGGGCTGCTCTCCCCGGGGCTGGCGATGCTGGAACGAGCGACCGGCCGCCGGCTGTTCGGCGTACTCCCCTGGGACCCGTCGCTGTGGCTCGACTCCGAGGATGCGCTGGATCTGGACGGCCGGCGCGCGGCCGGCGCAGGCGCGCGCCGGGTGGCGGTGGTGCGGCTCCCCCGGATCAGCAACTTCACCGACCTGGACGCGCTCGGCCTGGAGCCTTCGCTCGACGTGGTCTTCGTGTCGTCCCCGCGCGACCTCGCCGACGCCGACCTGGTCGTGCTGCCGGGCACCCGCGCCACCATCGCGGATCTGGCCTGGCTGCGCTCGCGCGGCCTCGACCTCGCCGTCCTCGACCATGCCCGCCGTGGCCGGCCGGTGCTCGGCATCTGCGGCGGCTGCCAGATGCTGGGTCGGGTGATCGAGGATCCCGACGGCGCCGAGGGGGTCGCGGGAGCGCGGGTCGAGGGGCTCGGCCTGCTCGACCTGACCACCACGTTCCGCGCCGAGAAGACACTGCGGCTGCATGGGCCGGGCTACGAGATCCACCACGGCCGGATCGTCGGGTCGACCGTCTCGGGCGCGGTCAGCGGCACGATGGTGCACGGCCGGCTGGAGGACGACGCCTACCGTGCCGACTACCTCGCCTCGACACTCGGTGTCGCGTCGCGGGCGTCGTTCCCGGCCGCACGCGAGGCCCGACTCGACCTGCTCGGCGACCTGGTGGATCGGCATCTCGACATCGACGCGCTGCTCGAGCTGGCCCGCACCGGCGCGCCCGCGGGGCTGCCGGTGCTTCCGCCGGGAGGCGTGGCGTGAGGCTGCTCCTGCTCGGCGGCACGGCGGAGGCGCGCAACCTGGCCGCCGCCTTGCTCGCCGACGGCGTCGACGTGACCAGCTCGCTGGCCGGCCGGGTGGCCCGACCCCGGCTGCCGGTCGGCAGGGTGCGGATCGGCGGGTTCGGCGGCATCGCCGGCCTGCGGGCGGCGCTGGCCGACTACGACGCGGTCGTGGACGCCACTCATCCGTTCGCGCTCGGGATGAGCGCCAACGCGCTGGCCGCCTGCACCACCGAGCCTCGGGTGCCGCTGCTGCGGCTGGAACGGCCGGGCTGGACACCCGATCCCTCCTGGCACCTGGTCGGCGGCCACGAACAGGCGGCCGAGCTGGCGGCCACCCTCGGCGAGCGGCCGTTCCTCACCGTGGGCCGCCAGGAGCTCGCCAGGTTCGCACCCGCGTTGGGCACGCACCGGACGCTGGCGCGGGTGGTCGACGTACCCGCGCTGACGCTGCCGCCGACCTGGCGGCTGGTCACCAGCCGTGGCCCGTACACCCTCGACGGCGAGCTGGCGCTGATGCGCGAGCACGGCATCGACGTGCTGGTCACCAAGGACTCCGGCGGCAGCTACACCTGGCCCAAGATGGCGGCGGCCGCGCGACTCGGGGTCGCCGTCGTAGTGGTACGCCGCCCGCCTGCGCCCACCGGGGTGCCCACGGTGCCCACCGTCGCGGCGGCCCGGGCCTGGGTGGAGGCGCTGAGGTGAGAGTGCTGGTGACGGGCGGGGTGCGCTCCGGCAAGTCTCGCCATGCCGAGACCCTGCTCGGCGGCAGCCCGGCGACCTACGTCGCGCCCGGACCGGCGGCCGACGACGCTGACTGGGCCGAGCGGATCGCCGCCCACCGGGCGCGTCGGCCGGCCGCTTGGACGACGCTGGAGACGCACGACCTGGCCGCCGCCCTGGCCACGCCCGGCCCGGTGATCGTGGACTGCCTCGGCGCCTGGCTGACCGCGCAGCTGGACGACCGCGGGCTGTGGGACGCGCCGTCGGCCGCGGTCGTCGACGCGGTCGAGACACTGGTCGAGGAGGCGGTGACGGCGCTCGCCGCTCGCCACGACCCGACGGTGCTGGTGACCAATGAGGTGGGGCTGGGCGTCGTACCGGCCCATCGCTCCGGCCGGCTCTTCCGGGACCTGCTCGGTCTGGTCAACCAGCGCACCGCGGCGGCCTGCGACCAGGTCCACCTGGTGATCGCGGGCCGGGTGCTGGTGCTCTAGGAGACCGCCACCCGGTCGCGGCGCTGCAGGTCGCTCATCCAGCGCAGGAAGAGCGGGATCGCGATGCCCGCGATCGGCACCTCCGCCGTCCCGGCCGCGATCGCGCCGCCGATGGCCTGGTCGTGCAGCAGCGAGAT
>NZ_DASZUF010000032.1:0-7111 GCF_035547795.1 Nocardioides sp. | reverse complement strand
CCATCCGACCACGGCCGCCGCGCCCTCCGGCCCGGCGCGCCGGACCGCGGAGCTGGTCGCCGCGGTGCGGCGCGAGGCCGGGCTGGGTCCGGTTCCCGACGCCACCAGCACCGCCTTGGCGGGCGCCCGCGGTGCCGTGGTGGAGGGCATCCACGTGCACGGCCTGCGCATCCGGGGCATGGTCGCCCATCAGGAGGTCGTGCTGGGCGGCCCGGGCGAGACGTTGACCATTCGGCATGACTCGCTGGATCGGGCGTCGTTCGCTCCCGGCGTCCTCACCGGCGTGCGTGCCATCGGCGATCACCCCGGTCTGACCGTCGGCCTGGAGCACTTCCTCGATCTGGCCTGACGGCGACCGCCGGGCGGGTCGAGGATCAGCGGTAGGTGTCGGGGAGCTGCTGCCCGATCCGCACCTGCGCGCGCGGGGCGCGGATGAAGCGCAGCTGGAGGGCGCGCGAGCACATGTACCAGGTCAGGCCCCTGGTCGGCTGACCCGGGAACCGCCGGGTGAGCTCGCGGCCCAGCTTGAACCGGAGGAAGACCAGGTTCAGCGCGATGACCACGATCATCACCAGCAGGATCTCGTTGGCCACCTGCACCACGGTGGTGGAGCCGACGAAGCTCGGGACGAAGCAGATGACCACCAGCGGCAGTGCCAGCTCGGCGAAGCTGATCCGGCTGTCGACGAAGTCGCGGACGAAGCGTCGTACCGGGCCCTTGTCGCGGGCCGGCAGGTAGCGGTCGTCGCCGGTGCGCAGCGCCTCGCGCATCCGGGCGGCGTTCTGGGCGCGCTGCTCGCGCGAGGATCCACGTCGGTTGCTGCGTGGTCCCTTCGCGCGCGCCTTGTTCTCCGCCTCCGCCTCCTTGCGGCTCCGGGTGGGGCGCCCCTTGCCGCCCGGCTTGGGGGCGATCTCGGCGGTGGTGGCGGGAGCTGACTTGCGACGGAGCAACGGAGGGCCTTCTGGATCGGTCAGGATGGTGGGCCCAGCCTAGGAGATTCCGCCGGCAGGGCGGGAGTCGGCCGCGCGCCGCCCCTACTGGCGGAACCTCTCGCCGGGTTACTCGCCGCGGGTTGCGCTCGCGCCGTAGGGTGAGGTCACAGCACATTCGCGCAAGAGAGGCACCCGTCGTCCCATGAGTCTGATGAAGCGCATGAGCCTGGTCTTCAAGGCGAAGGCGAACAAGGTCCTCGACAAGGCCGAGGACCCCCGCGAGGTCCTCGACTACAGCTACCAGAAGCAGCTCGAGCTCCTCACCAACGTGCGCAAGGGCGTCGCCGACGTCGCCACCAGCCGCAAGCGGGTCGAGCTGCAGATCAACCAGCTCCAGCAGCAGTCCGACAAGCTGCAGAGCCAGGCGCAGCAGGCCATCAACGCCAACCGTGAGGATCTGGCGCGCGAGGCGCTGACCCGCAAGTCCGGACTCACCCAGCAGATCGCCGACCTGCAGACCCAGCACGCCAACCTCCAGGCCGAGGAGGAGAAGCTCGTCCTGGCCCAGCAGCGGTTGCAGGCCAAGGTGGAGGCTTTCCGCACCAAGAAGGAGACCATCAAGGCCACCTACACCGCCGCCGAGGCGCAGACCAAGATCAACGACGCGGTCGCGGGCATCGGCGAGGAGATGGGTGACATCGGCCTGGCGATCCAGCGTGCGGAGGACAAGACCCAGCAGATGCAGGCCCGGGCCGGCGCCGTCGACGAGCTGCTCGCCTCCGGCGCGCTCGACGACCTGACCGCCCAGCCCGGCGACGACATCGCCCGCCAGCTCAACGAGCTCAGCTCGCAGAGCGATGTGGAGGCCGAGCTGGCCCGGATGAAGGGGCTCAGCGCTCCGGCCGCGCCGCAGGCGATCGGTCAGGGCGAGGCCGGCGCCCCGGCCACCGACGTACCGGCGACCGAGAGTGAGCCGGAGGCGCAGCAGTGATCGTCCGCATCCTCGGCGAGGGCCAGTACGACGTCGCCGACGCCGCACTGGACCGGCTCAACCAGCTCGACGCCGAGGTCGAGGCGGCGATCGCCTCCGGCGACGAGGCCGCCTTCACCGCGGCGCTGGGCCGGCTGCTGGCCGGCGTGCGCACCGTCGGGGTGCCGCGCGCGGGGGAGGAGTACGCCGAGTCCGACCTCATCCTGCCGCCCGCCGACGCGGGTCTGGAGGAGGTCCGCGAGATGCTCGCCGACGACGGGCTGATCCCCGGCTGAGGCCGGGGAACCTCCGACGCGCCGTACCCGTTGACGAGACATGGCACGCACACGATTCGCCGGTGATCTCGGGCTGACCACCCGGATGACAGCGGTCATCTTCCTGCTCGGTGGGCTGTTCGTCGCGCTCGTGGTCGGGCTGATGTACGCCTTCCCGGCCTACGCCTGGCTGATCGGCCTGGCCGGCATCGGCATCGCCTGGTGGCAGTGGTACTCCTCCGACACCATCGCGATGAAGGCGATGCGCGCCCGGGAGGTCAACCAGCAGCAGGCTCCCGAGCTCTACGGCATGATCCAGCGGCTGTGCACCCTTGCGGACATGCCGATGCCGCGGGTGGGCGTGGCCGACACCGACCTGCCGAACGCGTTCGCGACCGGCCGATCGCCCCGCCGGGCCGTCGTGGTGGTCACCACCGGCATCCTGCGCCGCCTTGACGCCGAAGAGCTCGAGGGCGTGCTGGCGCACGAGCTCTCTCACGTGGCGCACCGCGACGTCCTGGTGATGACGGTGGCGTCGACCGCCGGCATCATCGCCGGGATGCTCGGCCGCGGCGCCCAGTACGGCGCCATGTTCGGCGGCTTCGGCGGTGGCCGCCGCGACGACCGCAACAACGGCGGGCTGCCGATCTGGCTGATCGTGCTGGTGGGCTCCCTGATCGTCTACGCCATCAGCTTCCTGCTGCTGCGGCTGCTCTCGCGCTACCGCGAGCTGGCCGCCGACCGCGCCGGCGCGCAGTTGACCATGAAGCCGCGGGCACTGGCCAGTGCGCTGCAGAAGATCACCGGCGAGATCAACCGGATCCCGCAGAAGGATCTGCGCTCCGCCCAGCCGATGAACGCCTTCTTCTTCGCCCCGGCGATCAGCGGCGTCTCGCTCAAGACGCTCACCTCGACCCACCCCTCGCTGGAGCAGCGGCTGGCGCAGTTGGCCCGGATCGAGGCCGAGCTCGGCAGGCCCGGCAGCTGATGGGCTTCTGGGACACCCTCACCGGGCGCAGCAAGCCCAAGCAGGCCAACCTCGACGCGCTCTTCCAGGTGCCGAGTGCGGCGCTGACGCTGCAGAGCGCGCTCGGTTTCGTGCCGACCGGCGACGGCGCGGTCTGCTACCGCGCCGCCGCGGGGGCCGGCTTCGCCGACGCGCAGCGCGATCTGGTGGCGCTGCTGGGGGAGGGCAGCGACGCGCCCAAGGTGACCACCCAGTCGGACTCCTACGGGTTCACCTGGCTGCTGGTCGACAACGAGCCGCTGGATCCACAGAACCCCGACCTGACCGGGCTGTGCACCGACCTGCACGCGGTCAACACCACCCTGGAGCAGGACGGCTACGGTCCCGGCCTGCTGTGCTCGCTGATCCCGTTCGCCGACTCGGCGGGCCGCAAGGTGGGGCTGGTCTACCTCTACAAGCAAGGCACGTTCTACCCGTTCGCGCCCACCGGTCCGAACAGCCGTGACAACCTCCTCGAGATCCAGGTGCGCGACACGCTCAAGGGCGATCTCAGCCTCGAGCCGGAGCTGTCCCGCTGGATGGCACTGTGGGGCGCGCCCGGCCTGTAGGTCACTGTTCCCTGAGCCCCAGCCAAGACCGGTTCGGCACTTCTTAGCCGCGTCACAGCCTCGTCTTGGGATTGCTTCCCGGTTCTTTCAGGCAGAGCCGCCAGCCTCATCTCATCAAGCACAGGCGAGAGGCAGGGCGGCGTGTCGAAGCGCAGATGGAGGCGACCGGGCTGGAAGGGCTGGGTCGCGATCGTGGTGGCGGTCCTGGTGGTCGTCGGCGGCGTGGGCGGTTGGCTGCTCACCCGCGGCGGCGGCACCGCTGCCACGCAGGCACTGACGGTCCGGGTGACCTCGGGCACGGTCAAGCAGACCGTGTCGGCGTCGGGCACGATCGAGCCGGCCAAGACCGCCGATCTGGACTTCGCGGTCTCGGGCACCGTTACCAAGGTGTACGTCGCGGCCGGTGACAAGGTGGTCAAGGGCCAGGCTCTCGCCAAGGTGGACGACGCCGCGCTGGTCGCGTCCCGCACCGCCGCCCAGGCCTCCTACGACGCGGCGGTCAGCCAGCACACCACCGATGTCGACGCGGGTGCCTCCGACGTCCAGCTCGCCGCCGACGAGACCGCCGTGGTCTCGGCGCAGGCCAGCCTGGACAGCGCCAAGCAGGACGTGGCCAATGCGGTGCTGCGCTCGACCATCAACGGCACCGTGTCTGCCATCGACCTCGCCGTCGGCGACGTGGTCAGCGGTGGCTCGAGTGGCTCGGGCTCGGGCGGAAACGGGCTGTCCAACGCGGCCAGCTCCGACTCCAGCTCGAGCTCCAGCGCGGTCACGGTGACGTCGAGCAACAAGTTCATCGTCGACGCGACCGTCGCCGCCGACGAGGCCTCGCAGGTCAAGAAGGGGATGCAGGCCCAGGTCACCGTCACCGGCAGCAGCGCCACCATCTACGGCACCGTGCAGAGCGTCGGCCTGGTCGCGCAGACCAGTGACGGCGGCGCGGCGGTCTTTCCGGTCACCATCGCGGTGACCGGCAAGCAGAAGGATCTCTACGCCGGCACCAGCGCCACCGCCTCGATCATCGTCAAGCAGGTGCCCAACGTGGTCTCGGTGATGTCGCGGGCGGTGCAGTCCTCCGGCGGCTCGACCTACGTGATGAAGATGGTCGGCGGCAAGGCGGTCAAGACACCCGTCAAGGTCGGCACCGTCTACGGCACCAGCACCCAGATCCTCTCCGGTCTCAAGGCCGGCGACACCGTCCAGGTGCCGGGGATCACCCTCCCCAGCGGGGGCGGCAACCGCAACGGGAACGGCGGGGGCACCGGCCGCACGTTCCAGTTCGGCCCCGGCGGTGGCGGCAGCGGCGGTGGCTTCGTCGGCGGCCCCGGTGCTGGCGGAGGCGCCGGACTCGCGGGCCTCGCGGTACAGAAGCAGGCGTTGCTGGGTGGTGGCCAATGAGCGACAGCTTCGTCGCCGGACCGGTGGTCGAGCTTGATGGGGTTCGTAAGACGTATCGCAGTGGCAGTTTGGAGTTTGAGGCGCTGCGGGGGATTGATATGACCATTGGGGCGGGGGAGTACGTCGCGGTGGTGGGGCCGTCGGGGTCGGGTAAGTCGACGTTGATGAATATCTTGGGTTGTCTCGACAATCCCAGCGAGGGCCACTACCGGCTTGGCGGGGAGGATGTCTCGGCGATGTCCGAGGCGCAGTTGGCGCAGGTGCGTAACCGTCGGATCGGGTTCGTGTTCCAGCAGTTCAATCTGCTGGCGATGATGCCGGCGTGGCGCAATGTCGAGTTGCCGTTGGTTTATGCCGGCATCGGCCGTGCGGAGCGTCGCCGGCGGGCGATGATGGCGTTGGAGCGGGTCGGTTTGGCTGATCGGGTGGAGAACCGGCCGGGTGAGCTCTCGGGTGGTCAGCAGCAGCGGGTGGCGGTGGCGCGGGCGTTGGTGACCGAGCCGGACATCATTTTGGCTGATGAGCCGACCGGGAACCTGGACTCGGGTTCGACCGAGGCGGTGCTCGGCCTGCTCGATGAGTTGCATGGGTCGGGTCGCACGATCGTGTTGATCACCCATGAGCATGATGTCGCGGCCCGGGCCCAGCGCAACCTGGTGATCCGCGATGGCCAGATCACCGCCGACCAGGCGGTGGCCGCGGTATGAGCATCCCATTCGAATGCTCGCGCGAATGCTCGCGCGAATGCTCGCGCGAATGCTCGCTCGGATGTTGGCTCGGATGTTCGCTTCGCTGTGTTCTGAACGGGGGCCTTGCATGAACTGGTTGGAGACGTTCCGGGCCGGCGGCGAGGCCATTCGTGCCCACCGGCTGCGCAGCATCCTGACCATGCTCGGCATTGTCATCGGCATCTCCTCGGTGATCCTCACCGTGGGGCTGGGTCAGGGTGCCCAGGACAAGGTGAAGGACCAGATCAGCGCGTTGGGCTCGAACCTGCTGATCGTCTCGCCGGGCAGCACCACCAACTCCAGCGGCGTGCGTGGCGGCTTCGGGTCGGCCTCCACGCTGACCCTCCAGGACTCGGACGCGATCGCTGACAAGACGGTCGCCCCGGATGTGAAGGCGGTCGCGCCGCAGACCTCCAGCAACGCCGAGCTGGTCAACGGGACCACGAACTGGACTACCTCGATGGTGGGCACCACCACCAGCTGGCCGCAGGTCCGCAAGCGGAGCCTGTCCTCGGGCCGGTTCTTCACCGATCAGGAGGTCACCGACGCCGCGCACGTGGTCGTGCTCGGTGCCGATACCGCCAGCGAGCTGTTCTCCGGGCCGGTCAGTCCGGTGGGGCAGACGGTGACGGTGGACGGCACCCAGCTGACCGTGATCGGGGTGCTGGCGTCCTCGGGCGCGTCCTCCTCGGGGAGCAGCGAGGACGACCAGGCGGTGATCCCGCTGAGCACCGCCAAGCGACTGACCGGATCGACCACGGCGTCGGTCTCCACGATCTATGTCGAGGCCCTCAGCGACCACGCGCTCTCGGCGGCGTATCAGGAGATCGACGGGCTGTTGACGAACCTGCATGGGGTCACCGCGAGCACTGCCGACTTCTCCATCGCCTCGCAGCAGTCGCTGGTGGAGACGGCGAACTCGACCAACAAGACCCTGACGGTGCTGCTCGGTGGCATCGCGGCGATCTCGCTGCTGGTCGGCGGCATCGGGGTGATGAACATCATGCTGGTCTCGGTGACCGAGCGGATCCGTGAGATCGGGCTGCGCAAGGCGTTGGGGGCGGCGCCCCGGGTGATCCGTCGCCAGTTCCTGGTCGAGGCCTCCCTGCTCGGCCTGGCCGGGGGCATCGTCGGCGTCGTCCTCGCCGTCGTCGGTGCCCAGGTCCTGCCGAACCTGATCTCCCAGCCGGTCTCGCTCTCGCTGCTGGCCACCCTCGGTGCGATCGCCACCTC
>NZ_DASZUF010000031.1:0-4609 GCF_035547795.1 Nocardioides sp. | reverse complement strand
CAGGCCAAGGCACTGGGCGAGTGGATCCGCAGCAGGTACGTCGACATCCCGGACGGCTTGGTGTCATGAACGACCTGTTCGAGCTCGGCGCCGAGTTCGCCCGCCGCGAGGTGGCGCCGTACCTCCAGGACTGGGAGGACGCCGGGGAGATCCCGCGCTCCCTGCACCTGGCCGCCGCCAAGCAGGGCCTGTTCGGCATCGGCTTCCGCGAGGAGGTCGGCGGCGAGGGCGGCACGCTCGCGGATGTGGTCGCGATGAACGAGGGCATGCTCGCCGAGGGCGCCTCCTCGGGTCTGCTCGCCGGTCTGTTCACCCACGGCATCGCGCTGCCCCACCTGGCCCGGCACGGCTCGGTGGAGCTGGTCGACCGTTACGTCCGGCCGACGCTGGCGGGGGAGAAGATCGGCTCGCTCGCGATCACCGAGCCGGGCGGCGGATCGGACGTCTCCCACCTCACCACGCGCGCCGAGCGAGACGGCGACCACTACGTCGTGAACGGCGCCAAGACGTTCATCACCAGCGGCGTGCGCGCCGACTTCGTGGTCGCGGCGGTGCGCACCGGGGGACCGGGCGCGGGTGGCATCAGCATGCTGGTGATCGACAAGGGCACGCCGGGGTTCACCGTCGACCGCAAGCTGGCCAAGATGGGCTGGCACTGCTCGGACACCGCCGAGCTGGGCTTCGCCGGCGTACGCGTGCCGGTGGGCAACCTGGTCGGCGAGGAGAACGCCGGGTTCGGCTACATCACCGAGGCGTTCGTGACCGAGCGGATCGCGCTGGCCGTCCAGGCCTACGGCATCGCCGCGCGCAGTCTGGCGCTGACCGCGGTGTACGCGCGCGAGCGCAGCACGTTCGGCGAGCCGCTGATCGCGCGTCAGGTGGTGCGCCACCGGCTGGTGGAGATGCACCGCCGGGTCGAGGTGGCGCGCGCCTACACCCACAGCGTGGTGCGGCAGTACGACGAGGAGGGCACGACCGCGGCCACCATCGCCGCCGCGGCGCTGGCCAAGCAGACCGCCGTCGAGGCGAGCCAGTGGGTCTGCGACCAGGCGGTGCAGCTGCACGGCGGCACCGGATACATGCACGGGACCGAGGTGGAGCGGCACTACCGCGACACCCGGATCCTGCCGATCGGAGGAGGAGCCACCGAGGTGATGACCGACCTGGCCGCCAAGCTCTTGGGGTACGGCCGATGAGCGAGACGCTGACCAACCGCGAGGCGATGCTGGCCAAGATCGCCGATCTCGACGCCGAGCACCTCAAGGCCGTCAACGCCGGCGGCAAGTACATCGAGCGCCACCATCGGCGCGGCAAGCTCACCGCCCGCGAGCGGATCGAGCTGCTGCTCGACGAGGGCACGCCGTTCCTGGAGCTGATGACGCTGGCGGGCTGGGGCACCGACTTCACCGTGGGCGGCTCGACGGTCACCGGCATCGGCGTGGTCTCCGGCATCGAGTGCATGATCATCGCGCACGACCCCACCGTGAAGGGCGGCTCGATCAACCCGATCTCGATGAAGAAGACCGGGCGGGCGATGCAGATCGCGGAGGAGAACCACCTCCCGACGGTCACCCTGGTCGAGTCCGGCGGCGCCGACCTGCCGCACCAGAAGGACATCTTCCTGCCGGCCGGCAAGGGCTTCCGCGACATCACCCGCGCCAGCGCCCGCAAGCAGCCCACTGTCGCGCTGGTCTTCGGCAACTCCACCGCCGGCGGTGCCTACATCCCCGGCATGAGCGACTACATCGTGATGGTCGACAAGGGCGCCAAGGTCTTCCTCGGCGGTCCGCCGCTGGTCAAGATGGCGACCGGCGAGATCTCCGACGACGAGTCCCTCGGCGGTGCGCGGATGCACGCCACCACCTCCGGCCTGGCGGACTTCCTCGCCGTCGACGAGTACGACGCGATCCGGCTCGGCCGTCGCATCGTGGCGCGGCTCAACGTGACGAAGAAGGGCCGCCGGTTCACCGGCCAGTACGCCGAGCCGCTGCTCGACCCGGACGGCCTGCTGGACATCATCCCGCAGGACCTCAAGGAGCCGTTCGACCCGCGTGAGGTCATCCTGCGGATCGTCGACGGGCCGAGCGAGTCGAACGAGGTGCCGTTCGACGAGTTCAAGCCCCTCTACGGCTCCTCGCTCGTGACCGGATGGGCCCGGATCCACGGTCGCCCCATCGGCATCCTGGCCAACGCCCAGGGCATCCTGTTCAGCAAGGAGGCGCAGAAGGCGACGCAGTTCATCCAGCTGTGCAACGCCTCGGACACGCCGCTGCTCTTCCTGCACAACACCACCGGCTACATGGTCGGCAAGGAGTACGAGCAGGGCGGCATCATCAAGCACGGCGCGATGATGGTGAATGCGGTCTCCAACTCCACGGTGCCGTCGATCTCGATCCTGATCGGCGCCTCGTACGGCGCCGGCAACTACGGCATGAACGGTCGCGCCTACGACCCGCGCTTCCTCTTCACCTGGCCGAACGCCAAGTGCGCGGTGATGGGCCCGCAGCAGCTGGCCGGCGTGATGTCGATCGTCGCCCGGCAGGCCGCCGAGTCCAAGGGCGTCCCGTTCGACGAGGAGAACGACGCCAAGACGCGCGCCTTCGTGGAGCAGATGATCGAGGAGCAGTCGCTGCCCTACTTCCTGTCCGGGATGGTCTACGACGACGGGGTCATCGACCCGCGCGACACCCGTTCCATCCTCGGCATCTGCCTGTCCGTCATCGAGAACCAGCCGATCGAGGGCAACCTCAACTTCGGCGTCTTCCGGATGTGATCGAGAGTGATTGAGAAGCTGCTGGTCGCCAACCGTGGAGAGATCGCCCGCCGCGTCTTCGCCTCGTGCCGCCGGCTCGGCATCGGCACGGTCGCGGTCCACTCCGACGCGGACGCCTCCGCGCCGTTCGTCGGGGACGCGGACGCCGCCGTACGGCTGCCGGGGAACGCGCCGGCCGACACCTACCTGCGCGGCGACCTGATCATCGCCGCCGCGCAGGCCGCGGGCGCGGACGCGATCCATCCCGGCTACGGCTTCCTGTCCGAGAACGCCGACTTCGCCGCGGCCGTGGTCGAGGCGGGACTGACCTGGGTCGGCCCCAGCCCGGACTCCATCCGGACAATGGGCTCGAAGGTCGAGTCCAAGAAGCTGATGTCTGCCGCCGGCGTGCCGGTGCTCGGCGACCTGACCCCGGAGACCGCCACCGAGGACGACCTGCCGCTGCTGGTGAAGGCGTCCGCCGGCGGCGGCGGTCGCGGCATGCGGATCGTGCGGTCGCTGGGCGAGCTCGAGGGCGAGATCGCCAAGGCGCGTGCCGAGGCGGAGTCGGCGTTCGGCGACGGCACCGTCTTCGTGGAGCCGTTCATCGAGAGCGGCCGGCACGTGGAGGTCCAGGTCCTCGGGACCGGGGACCGGGTGATCGTCTTCGGTGAACGCGACTGCTCCGTGCAGCGCCGCCACCAGAAGGTGATCGAGGAGGCGCCCGCACCCGGCCTTCCCGCCGAGACCCGGGCTGCCCTGCACGAGGCCGCCCGCAAGGCCGCGGAGGCGATCGACTACCGCGGCGCCGGCACCGTGGAGTTCCTCTACGACCAGGCCAGGGACCGCTTCTTCTTCCTGGAGATGAACACCCGTCTCCAGGTCGAGCACCCGGTCACCGAGGAGGTCTTCGGCGTCGACCTGGTCGAGCTGCAGCTCGCCGTCGCCGAGGGGCGCACCGTCGAGGTGGAGGTGGGCGAGCCGCGCGGCCACGCCGTGGAGGTCCGGCTGTACGCCGAGGACCCCACGGCCGGCTTCGCCCCCCAGACCGGGCTGCTGACCGCGCTCGACATCCCGGGCGTGCGCGCCGAGTTCGAGCTGTCCGGAGGGCTCCGGCTCGACTCCGGTGTCGTCGCCGGCGACCAGATCGGCACCTTCTACGACGCGATGGTCGCGAAGGTGATCTGCTGGGCGCCGACCCGGGAGCAGGCGGCCCGGCGCCTGGCCGGTGCCCTCGCGGCGGCGCGGATCCACGGCCTGCGCACCAATCGCGACCTGCTGGTCGGGCTGCTGCGCAGCGACGTCTTCCTCGACGCGAGGATGCACACCACCTGGCTCGACGACCCGGCCGTGGCGACCGGTCTCGGCGCCGTCGGCGAGGATGCCGTCGGGCTCTCCGCGTTCGCGGGCGCACTGGCGCTGGCGGAGCGGGCCCGGGCTGCCTCGCCGTACCACGCACGGATCCCGGTGGCCTGGCGCAACGTGCCCTCGCAGCCGCAGTTGACCGTCTTCGCCCGCGGAGACGACGAGATCGAGGTGCGCTGGTGGGGCGGCCGGGATCCGCGCCACGCCGAGCGGGACGACGTCACGGTGGTGGCGGCGAGCCCGGACGAGGTCACGCTCGCTGTCGATGGCGTGGCCCGCACCTTCGCGGTCAGCGTCGTCGCTGGTCCCAGCGACGCCCGGGTCGACGTCGACTCACCGCTGGGCCACGTCGCGCTGCGCAAGCTGCCGCGGTTCACCGACCCGGCCGACCGGGTCGCCGCCGGCTCACTGCTCGCGCCGATGCCGGGCAGCGTCGTCGCCGTCAACGTGCAGGTCGGCGACGTCGTCGAGGAGGGCCAGCCGCTGCTGGTG
>NZ_DASZUF010000030.1:0-10871 GCF_035547795.1 Nocardioides sp. | reverse complement strand
ACCCACACGATCGCGAAGCCGAGCCAGCGGCCGGTCGACATCTGCTCGTGGAAGTGCAGCACGCCCAGGCCGAACTGCAGGATCGGCGCCAGGTACTGCAGCAGTCCGATCGTCACCAGCGGGACCCGGGTCGCGGCCGCGCCGAAGAGGATCAGCGGGACGGCCGTGACGACACCGGCGGAGACGAAGAGCGCGGTGTGGCCGGCCCCGTCGGAGGTGAAGTGCGAGTGGCCGGTCAGGGCCAGGCCGACGACGTACGCGAGCGCCAGCGGCGTCATCACCGCCGTCTCCAGCGCCAGGCTCTCGAACGCACCCGCCGCGGCCTGCTTCTTGAGCAGTCCGTAGGTGCCGAAGGACCCGGCCAGGATCAGCGCGATCCACGGCAGCCGGCCGTAGTCGACGGTGAGGACGCCGACCGCCGCCGCCGCGATGCCCACCGCGAGCCACTGTGCCCGGGTGAGTCGCTCGCGCAGGACGAGTACGCCGAGCAGCATCGTGACCAGTGGGTTCACGAAGTAGCCCAGCGACGTCTCCACCACCCGGCCATGGTTGACGCCCCAGATGTAGGTGGCCCAGTTGACCGTGACGGCCACCGCCGCCAGTGCGAGCAGGGTCAGCGTCCGCCGGTCGTGGACCAGCGCCATGAACTGCACCCCGCGGCGCAGCGCGATCACCAGCCCGGTCATCACCACCAGCGACCAGATCAGCCGGTGTGCCAGGATCTCGAACGCCCCGGCCGGCTCCAGCAGCGGCCAGTAGAGCGGGAACGCGCCCCAGATCACATAGGCGGCAACTCCGAAGACCACCCCGCGCGATCGCTCACCCACGAGCGCCAGGGTAAAGGCTCAGTGCCCCTGCTGGCTCATCGAACAGACACCGGCTCAGGCGGTCCGGGTCGCCACCAGGTCCGCGAACGCCTCCAGCGCATCGCGAGCCGGGCCGGCGGGGAGCGCGGTGAGCAGCTGCTTGGCCTCCTGGGCCCGGGCGACGACGTAGGCGCGAGCCTCGTCGAGGGCGGGGTGGGCGCGCAACAGGCCCAGGCACTCGGCGAGCGCCGCGTCGTCGGACAGGTCCGAGTCGAGCAGCTCCAGCAGCCGTGCGTCCTGCGGCGAGGTCGAGCGGCGGGCCATCAGCACCGGCAGCGTCGGCACGCCCTCGCGCAGGTCGGTGCCCGGGGTCTTGCCGGACTCGACGGAGTCCGAGGCGATGTCGAGGATGTCGTCGGAGATCTGGAAGGCGGTGCCGACGATCTCGCCGTACGCCGTCAGCGCCTCCTCCACCTCCCGCGAGGCCCCGCCGAAGCGAGCGCCGTAGAGCGCCGAGGTGGCGATCAGCGCGCCGGTCTTGCCGGCGACCACGTCGAGGTGATGCGCGACCGGGTCCTCGCCCGCCCCGGGCGCGACACCCTCCAGGATCTGGCCCTCGACCAGCCGGGCGAACGTCTGGGACTGGATCAGCACCGCGTCGGCGCCCAGCTCGGCGGTGAGCTCGGAGGAGCGGGCGAAGAGCAGGTCGCCGGTCAGGATCGCGATGTGGTTGTCGAAGCGGGCGTTCGCCGAGTCGGCTCCGCGGCGTACGTCGGCCTCGTCCATCACGTCGTCGTGGTACAGCGAGGCGAGATGGGTCAGCTCGACCACGCAGGCCGCGGTCAGCACCGCATCGGCCTCGGGGTGGGTGCCGGTCTCGGCGGCGAGCAGCACCAGCAGCGGGCGGAAGCGCTTGCCGCCGGCGGCGAGCAGGTGCGCCGCCGCCTCGCTGACGAACGGCGACCGGCTGACCACGTGGTCGGCCAGCGCCTTCTCCACGAGGGCCAGGCGCGCGCGCAGGCGCGCGGCGAGGGCCTCGTCGGCGACGGGCAGGGCCAGATCAGCGGTGCTCACCCGAGGAATGATCCCGCATTCGCGATCAGATGGAGAACAGGGTCCGGAACCACGCCGAAGAAGATCGTCGCCGCGGCACACACGCCGATCACCACGATGCTGCCCCAGGAGGGTACGACGACCTCCCCGACCGGCTGCCCCTCCTCCGGCTCGGCGAAGAACATCAGCAGCACGAAGCGGACGTAGAAGAAGACCGCCACGATGCTCGACGCGATGGCGATCGCGACCACCGGCCACTGCCCGTCACGCAGCGCCACGGTGAACACCGCCCACTTGCCGACGAAGCCGCCGGTGAGCGGGACGCCCGCCATCGAGAACAGGAACAGCGAGAAGACCGCCGCCGTCACCGGCGAGCGCCGACCCAGCCCGGTCCACTTCGCGAAGGACCCGGCCTCGCCGGCGCTGTCGCGCACCACCGTGACCAGCGCGAACGCGCCGAGCGAGGCCACCGAGTAGACGATCAGGTAGAAGAGCACCGCTCGGGTCGAGGTCAGTTCCCCGCTGCGGGCGCCGATCACGCCGGTGAGCATGAAGCCGGTGTGCGAGATCGCGCTGTAGGCCAGCATCCGCTTGACGTCGGTCTGCACCACCGCGATGGCCGAGCCGAGTGCCATGGTCGCGATCGCCACGATGGCCAGCACCGGCTGCCAGGAGAGCCGGTCACCCGCGAAGGCGACGTAGAACAGCCGCAGCAGCGCCCCGAACGCTGCCACCTTGGTCGCCGCGCTCATCCAGGCGGTCACCGCGGTGGGCGCGCCCTGGTAGACGTCCGGCGTCCAGGTGTGGAAGGGCACCGCGCCGACCTTGAACAGCAGCCCGATGCCCATCAGCGCCATCCCGATCAGCAGCAGCGGGTGGTTGGGGCCGCCGTGGTGCACCACCGCGGCGATGCCGGAGAGGTCCATGGTGCCGGCGTACCCGTAGACCAGGGCGAGGCCGTAGAGGAAGAAGCCGGAGGAGAACGCGCCCAGCAGGAAGTACTTCATCGCCGCCTCTTGCGAGAGCAGGCGCCGGCGCCGAGCCAGACCGGTGAGCAGGTAGAGCGGCAGGCTGAGCACCTCGAGCGCGACGAAGAGCATCAAGAGGTCGCCGGCGACCGGGAAGAGCATCATCCCCCCGGTGGCGAACAGCAGCAGCGGGTAGACCTCGGTGTGGTCCAGGCCGCGGCTGGCGGCCGCCCGCTCGGCGTCGGTGCCGGGCAGCGCGGCGGCCTGGCCGGCGAACGCGCTGACGCCGGCATCGAGCTGCCGCTCCGCGAAGAGGAGTACGCCGCCCAGCGCCACCACCAGGATCAGGCCCCACAACAGCATGCCCGGCCCGTCGACGACCAGGGCGCCCTCGGCGACCGTGCGGGGAGTGACGTCCACACCGATCAGGACGACGCGGACCAGCGCGACCACCAGCCCGACGGCGGTGATGCCCACCTGCACGGGGTAGCGCCGCTCCCGCGGCAGCAGCGCCTCGACGAGGACGCCGAGGCAGGCGACGCCGAAGACCACGAAGACCGGCCACAGGACGCCGTACTCGAGGTGCGGAGCCTGGAAGGACGTCACCCCGTTCATCGGGCCGCCCCCGCCGAGTCGACCGCCAGGGATGGGTTGAGCACCGAGCTGACCGGGTTGGCGAGGTGCAGCAGCGGGCCCGGGACGAACCCGAAGAACAGCAGCGCCGCGACCAGCGGGGCCAGCACCGCGACCTCGACGCGGGTCAGGTCGGCGGTGGCCCCACCCGGGTCGGGATCCGGCGGGCCGGTCATGGTGCGCTGGTACATCCACAGCACGTAGATCGCTGCCAGCACGATGCCGGTGACGGCCACCGCCCCGACCCACCAGTGGTAGTCGAAGGCGCCGATCAGCACCAGGATCTCGGCGACGAACTGCGACAGGCCCGGCAGGCCGGCGGTGGCCAAGCCGGCGACCAGCAGCATCCCGGCCAGCACCGGAGCTCCCTTCTCGACGCCCCGGATCGCGCGGATCGAGGCGGTGCCGCGGCGCTGGACGAGATAGCCGACGACCAGGAACATCGCCGCGGTCGCGACGCCGTGGTTGACCATGTAGAGGATCGAGCCGGAGTTGCCCTCCTGGGTGAACACGAACGCACCCAGCGCGATGAAGCCGAAGTGGGACAGCGACGTCAGGCCGACCAGGCGCAGCAGGTCGTCCTGGCCGATGGCCAGGAAGGCGCCGTACACGATCGAGATCAGGCACAGCGTCACCACCACCGGCGTGGCCCAGTGGCTGGCCTCGGGCAGCATGCCCAGGCAGTAGCGCAGCATCCCGAAGGTGCCGATCTTGTCGAGCACGCAGACCAGCAGCACGCTGGTGGCAGGTGTCGCGCTCTCGGTGGTGTCGGCCAGCCAGGTATGGAACGGGAACAGCGGCGCCTTGACCGCGAACCCGATGAAGAGCGACACGAAGATCCAGCGGCCGGCGGCGGTGCCCATGTCGACGTGCTGCAGGTCGGTGAGCAGGTAGGACGGCGACCCGCTCTGCACGGCGTACAGGCCGATGACGCCGCCGAGCAGGACGAGCCCGCCGCCGAGCTGGTACATCAGGAACTTCAGCGCCGCGAAGCTGCGCTTGGGGCCGCCCCAGCCGCCGATCATGAAGTACGCCGGGATCAGCGTCGCCTCGAAGAAGACGTAGAAGACGAACAGGTCGGTGGCGCAGAAGACGATCAGCGCGAAGGACTCCAGCGCCAGCGCCCAGGAGAACCAGCCGTGGCTGTGGTCGCGCCACGCGGCCAGCATCACCACCGGCACCAGCACGGTGGTCAGCAGCACCAGCAGCAGCCCCATGCCGTCCAGGCCCAGCGCCCAGTGCACGCCCAGGTCCTTGATCCAGCTGACGTCGACAGTCTCCTGGAAGCCCTGGTGGCTGCTGTGGAAGCGGGCGGCCGCGATGATCGAGACGACCAGGGTGGCCAGGCCGAAGGCGAGCGCGATCGGCCGGCTGCGGGCGATCGCGGACCCGATCGCCCCGACCAGCGGAATCAGGCACAGCGTCGTGATCACTGCCAGTTCACCACCATCAGGGCCAGGACGACGACGATGCCGCCACCGAGGAAGGAGAGCGCGTAGGAGCGCACGTAGCCGTTCTGGAGCTTGCGGAAGGCACCGGCGAAGGCGCCGACGGCGAACGGCCCCCCGGTGAGTACGCCGTCGACGCCGTAGCGGTCGATCTGCAGCAGCGTGCTGGTCAGCCGACGACCGGGCTCGACGACGAACGTCTCGTTGATCAGGTCGCCGTACACGTCCTGGCGGGCGACCGTGATCGGCCAGGCCACCTTCTCCGGCGCGGTCGCCGGTACCGGGCGCCGGCCGAAGACCAGCCAGGCGATGGCGATGCCGATCGCGACCACGACCACGGCGAGCACCGAGACGAGCCAGGCCGGCAGGCCGGCCGACTCCGCGGGCGGCTCGCCGACGACCGGGGCGAGGTAGTCCTGGATCCAGCTGCCGAGCAGGAACAGACCGCCGAGCGCCGACAGGGCGGCCAGCACCACCAGCGGCCCGGTCATCACCCGGGGCGACTCGTGCGGATGCACGCCCTGGAGCCAGCGCTTCTCGCCGAAGAACGTCATCAGCATCAGCCGGGTCATGTAGAACGCGGTCACGCCGGCGCCGAGCATGGCCAGCGCCCCGATCCACCAGTGCTCGTGCCAGGCGGCGTCGATGATCTTGTCCTTGGACCAGAACCCGGAGAACCCGGGGAAGCCGATGATCGCGAGGTAGCCCATCGCGAAGGTCAGGAAGGTCACCGGCATGGCCCGCCGCAGGGCGCCGTAGTGGCGCATGTCGACGTCGCCCTCTCCATCGGGCCCCGTCATGCCGTGCATCACCGAGCCGGCGCCGAGGAACATGTTGGCCTTGAAGAAGCCGTGGGTGAGCAGGTGGAAGATCGCGAACGCATAGCCGGCCGGGCCCAGGCCGGCGCCGAGCATCATGTAGCCGATCTGGCTCATCGTGGAGCCGGCCAGCACCTTCTTGATGTCGTCCTTGGCGCACCCGATGACCGCGCCCCACAGCAGCGTGACGACGGCGACCACCACGACCGCGGTGCGGGCGGCCGGCGCCTGGTCGAGCACGGCGTTGGAGCGCACCATCAGATAGACCCCGGCGGTGACCATGGTGGCGGCGTGGATGAGCGCCGAGACGGGCGTGGGACCCTCCATCGCGTCCAGCAGCCAGGCCTGCAGCGGCACCTGGGCGGACTTGCCGCAGGCGCCCAGCAGGAGCAGCAGGCCGAGCGCCGTCATCGCGCCCCGACTGGCGTGCGCCGCGCCGGCGTCGACGACGGCGAAGCTGGTGGAGCCGAACGTGGTGAAACAGAGCGCGATCGCCAGCGAGATCCCCATGTCGCCGACCCGGTTCATCACGAACGCCTTCTTGGCCGCCGCGGCGGCGCTGGGCTTGTGCTGCCAGAAGCCGATCAGCAGGTACGACGCCAGGCCGACGCCCTCCCAGCCGAGGAACAGCAGCAGATAGTTCTCCGCCAGCACCAGGGTGAGCATCGCGGCGACGAACAGGTTGAGGTAGGCGAAGAACCTCGTCCGCCGGGGGTCGTGCGCCATGTAGCCCAGCGAGTAGACGTGGATCAGCGACCCGACACCGGTGATGAGCAGCAGGAACAGGCTGGAGAGCGGGTCGAACAGCAGGTCCGCGCGCACCGTCAGGTGACCGGTGTCGATCCAGGTGTAGAGATGCTGCACCACATGCCGGTCGTTGCCGTCGCGGCCGAGCAGGGTGGAGAACAGGATCAGGCTCAGCACGAAGGAGCCGATCGGCAGGGCGCAGGCCAGGTAGCGGCCCCAGCGCTCGGCCCAGCGGCCGCCGAGCAGCAGGATGGCGGCGCCGGCCGCGGGCAGCGCAACGACCAGCCAGAGCAGGTGGAACACCCCGGTCACCACTTGAGCAGGCTCGCGTCGTCGACGGACGCCGACCGGCGGGTCCGGAAGATGGTCATGATGATCGCCAGCCCGATCACCACCTCGGCCGCGGCGACCACCATCACGAAGAACGCCGTCACCTGACCGTCGAGGTTGCCGTGCAGCCGGCTGAACGCGACCAAGGCCAAGTTGGCGGCGTTGAGCATCAGCTCGACGCACATGAAGACCACGATCGCGTTGCGGCGGATGAGCACGCCGGTGCAGCCGATCGTGAACAGGATCGCTGACAGGACGAGGTACGGCGTCACGCTACTCACTTCTTGCCCTCCAGCTCGCGGCCCAGCGTGCTGGGGACCGAGTTCGACGCATGGCTACCGTCGGGCAGCAGGGCCGGGGTGTCGACGGCGTTGTGCCGGGCGAATGTGCCCGGCGGCGGCAGCGGACCCAGGTGCAGCCCCTGCTCGCCGTACTGCTTCACCCGGCGGCGGGCCAGCTCGGCCTGCGAGGGCCGCGGCTCGAGCCGCTCGCGGTGCGCGAGCACCATCGCGCCGATGGCGGCGGTGATCAGCAGGGCGCTGGTCGCCTCGAAGGCCACGACGTACCGGCTGAAGAGCTGGTTGGCCAGGGCCGGGATGTTGCCACCGGCGTTGGCCTGCGCCAGCCCCTTCATGGTGCCCAGCGAGAGCTGGCCGATCGCGAGCAGCAGGATCACGCCGAGCAGGAGGCCGCCGAACAGCGAGGCGACCCGGTGGCCCCGGATCGTCTCCACCACCGAGTCGGAGGCGTCGACGCCGACCAGCATCAGCACGAAGAGGAACAGCATCAGGATCGCTCCGGTGTAGACCACGATCTGCACCGCGAACAGGAACGGCGCGTCCAGGCTGGCGTAGAGCATCGCCAGCCCGATCATCACCACCGCGAGCAACAGCGCGGCGTGCACCGCCCGGCGCACCACCAGGATGCCCAGGGCGGCCAGGATCGTGACCGGCGCGAGGATCACGTAGGTGGCCGTCATCTCTGCTCCTCGGTGGTCGAGCCGCGAGCGCCAGCGGCCTCGGTGGTCGAGCCGCGAGCGCCAGCGAGCGTGTCGAGACCCGGGGCGTAGTAGTCCTGCTCGTCGTCGCCGAGCCGCATCGGGTGGGGTGGCGCCTCCATGCCGGGCTGCAGCGGCGCCAGCAGGTCCTGCTTCTGGTAGATCAGCGACTCTCGGGAGGTGTCGGCCAGCTCGTACTCGTTGGTCATCGTCAGCGCCCGGGTCGGGCAGGCCTCGATGCACAGCCCGCACAGGATGCAGCGCAGGTAGTTGATCTGGTAGACGCGGCCGTAGCGCTCCCCCGGCGAGTAGCGCTCCTCCTCGGTGTTGTCCGCGCCCTCGACGTAGATCGCATCCGCGGGGCAGGCCCAGGCGCACAGCTCACAGCCGACGCACTTCTCCAGACCGTCGGGGTGCCGGTTGAGCTGGTGCCGGCCGTGGAAGCGCGGCGCGGTCGGCTCCTTCTGGAACGGGTACTGCTCGGTGACGGGCTTGCGGAACTGGGTGGTGAAGGTGACGGCGAAGCCCGCCACCGGGTCCCAGACCTGCTCCTTGAGACCGTGCTTCTCGCCGGTGTTCTCGCCGGTGTTCTCGGTCATGACGCCTCCTCGATCGATCGCGGAGCGGTGGACGGAGCGAAGGTCAGCGGGGCCGCCGCGCCGCGGACCGCGCCGCCGGCCGGCATCGCCGGCGTCGGGAACGCGCCCTGCGGCTGGGCCACGGGGAGCTGGGGCGCCGGAGCCCCGCGCAGCAGGGCGACGACCATGACGGCGGTGAACACCACGGCCGGTACGGCGATCCAGCGCGGGTCGATGTCGTTGGCCACGCAGACCACCCGCACCACGCCGACGATGACGATCCAGGTCAGTGCCAGCGGGATCAGCCGCTTCCAGCCCAGCTTCATGAACTGGTCGTAGCGCAGCCGCGGCAGCGACCCGCGCAGCCAGATGAAGACCCAGATGAACCCGAACAGCTTGCCGAAGAACCACAGCAGCGGCCAGTAGCCGCGGTTGGCGCCGGCCCAGAGGTGGTCGATCCACAGCGGCACGTGCCAGCCGCCGAGGAAGAGCGTGGTGGCCAGCGCCGAGACGGTCGCCATGTTGACGTACTCGGCCAGGAAGAACAGCGCGAACTTCAGGCTGGAGTACTCGGTGTGGAACCCGCCGACCAGCTCACCCTCGGCCTCGGGCAGGTCGAACGGCGCCCGGTTGGTCTCGCCCACCATCGAGATGGCGTAGATCAGGAAGCTCGGCATCAACACCAGGCCGAACCACAGGTTGCCCTGAGCGGCCACGATCTGGCTGGTCGACAGACTGCCGGCGTATACGAAGACGGCGACGAGCGCAAGGCCCATCGCGACCTCGTAGGAGATCATCTGGGCGCTGGAGCGCAGGCCGCCCAGCAGCGAGTAGGTCGAGCCGGAGGCCCAGCCGCCGAGCACGATGCCGTAGATCCCGATGCTGGCGATCGCCATCACGAACAGCGTCGCGACCGGCAGATCGGTCAGCTGCAGCGGGGTGCGCTGGCCGAAGAAGTCGACGACCGGACCGAACGGGATGACACTGAACGTCACGAACGCCGGGATCACCGCCAGCACCGGCGCGGTGATGAACACGATCGTGTCGGCCTTGGCCGGCGTGAGGTCCTCCTTCAGCGCCAGCTTCACGCCGTCGGCCAGGCTCTGCAGCAGGCCGAAGGGTCCGTGCACGTTGGGCCCGATCCGGTGCTGCATCCGGGCCACCACCCGGCGCTCCCACCAGATGTTGAACAGGGTCAGCACCACGCAGACCGCGAAGATCAGGATCACCTTGAGGAGGACGACCCACCAGGCGTCGTGGCCGAACTGGTCAAGCACGCTCCACCTCCACGCTCGAGCCGGGTGAGGCCAGGTCGGCCAGGAGGCCGCGGCCCAGGCTGTTGCCCGGCAGCCAGACCACGTCGTCGGCCAGGTCGGCGGCCCGAGCCGGCAGCGTGACCGAGCCCCGGTCACCGGTCACGGTGACGGTCTCGCCGAACCTGGCCAGGTTGGCCGGGCTGAGCAGCGCCACCGCCGGTCGTGCGGTCGCCGCCAGCGCCTTGTCGCCGTCGAGCATCCGGGCGTTGTCCAGCATCAGCCGCCAGGAGCTGAGCCGGAAGGCACCGGGTGTGGTGGTCTCGACACGCTCGCTGGCGCTCGCGGCTCGACCAACGGCACGCTCGTCGGGCGAGGCCGCGTCGAGACCACCCCAGCGGCGGGCGATCTCGGCCAGGACCCGCGCGTCGGAGTACGCCGCGGGCAGGTCGAGGACCCGGGGGAACGGCCGGTGCCGACCCTCCCAGGTCACGAACGTGCCCTGCTTCTCGGTCACCGCGGCGACCGGGAGGACCACGTCGGCGCGGCGGGTGACCTCCGACTCGCGCAGCTCCAGGCTGACCACGAACTCGGCCGCGTCCAGCGCCGCCAGGAACGCCGCCGGGTCGCCGGTGTCGTCGGGGTCCACGCCACCCACCAGCAAGCCCCGCACGTCGCCGGCCAGCACCCCCGCCACGATCGCGTCGGCGTCGCGGCCGCCCGCCAGCGGCAGGCAGCCGGCCTCGACCGCGCCCCGGTCGCCGGCCCGGCGCGGCACCCACGCCCAGCGGGCACCGGAGCGCTCGGCCAGCGTGCGGACCGCGTCGAGCGCACCGGGCGAGATCGCCAGCCGTTCACCGGCCAACACCACCGCACCCTCGGCCAACTCCAGCCCGGCCAGCGCTCCGGCCTCCTCACCGGGGGCGCACCGGACCAGCTCGGCATCGAGCTTGGCGGTGCCGGTGGACAACAGCGGCGCCACGGTGCGGATCCGCTTGCCCCGGCGGGTCTTGCGCAACCGCAGGAACAGCGTGCCGGCCTCGTCCTCGGGCTCCAGCCCGACCAGCACCACCTCCGAGGCGGCATCGAGGTCGGCGTAGGTGAGCGGCGCGGCGCCGCGCACGGGCTCACGCAGGAAGACCGTCTCCTCGGCCGAGAGCGGTCGCGCCCGGAAGTCGACATCGTCGGGGCCGAGGGTCTCCCGGGCGAAGCTCGCGTACGCCGTCGCGTCCTCCAGCGT
>NZ_DASZUF010000029.1:0-15107 GCF_035547795.1 Nocardioides sp. | reverse complement strand
CGGGCTGGTCGGACAGTTTGCTACCCATGGTGTTGGTCGGGGTGGTGCTGGCAGACTTCACGTCAGCCTCCTCGCTGCTAGACCCAGTGGGGAGGCACCCTCTTTTCGGTGCCGGGACGCATCTGTCTGTCAGCTCACTGATCGGCGCTCCCGGCCGGCCACGCGGTCGGCCTTGGCGCACAGCCCTGTCGACGATCACGGCGTCCCGGGTGACCGCCGGGCCCTGCAGAACTCATGCTGGACCTCTCACGGTCGAGCGAGCAGGGCAGTGACCCGACGGCACCTGGGGTGCATCAGCGGCCCATCCAGGACCGCCGACGCGAGGAAGGTAGTCCAGTGAGCACGCCGCTCTCGCTCGTGCTGGCGCTGGTCCTGCTGGCGCTCAACGCGTTCTTCGTCGCCACCGAGTTCGCGCTGGTCTCGGCCCGACGCAGCCAGATCGAGCCACGCGCCCAGGAGGGGTCGGGGCTGGCCCGGCGTACCCTCCGGGCGATGGAGGACGTCGCCTCCATGATCGCCGGCATCCAGCTCGGCGTGACGGTGTGCTCGGTGCTGCTGGGCGCGGTGGCGGAGCCGGCCGTCGGCCACGTGATCGCGCCGGTGCTGCACGCCGCCCGTGTGCCCGAGGACTTCGCCCATCCGATCGCGCTCGCGGTCGCGCTGGTGCTGGTGGCGTTCCTGCACGTGGTGCTCGGCGAGATGGTGCCCAAGAACGTCACCCTCGCGCTGCCCGAGCGGGCGGTGCTGATCCTGGCGCCGGTCATGTTCGCCGTGGTGAGCGTGCTGCGGCCGCTGATCGTCGTCCTCGACGCCGTCGCGCGCGGCACGCTGCGGCTGCTGCGGGTGGAGCCCAAGCAGGAGGTGACCTCGGCGTTCACCCGCGAGGAGGTCGCCGCGATGGTGGAGGAGTCGCGGGGCGAGGGCCTGCTGCAACCGGGGGAGTACGACCGGCTGGCCGGCGCCCTCGGCTTCACCGAGAAGACCGTCGCCGACGTCGTCCTCCCGGTGGACTCCCTGACGACGGAACGACGCGGCGCCTCCGGCGCCGACGTGGAGGCACTGTGCGCCGCCACCGGGTTCAGCCGCTTCCCGGTCCAGGACGACAGCGGCGAGCTGATCGGCTACCTGCACATCAAGGACGTGATCGAGCCCGACGAGGCCCGCCGGCAGCGGCCGGTCGACGAGAAGTGGATCAGGCCGTTCGCGGCCGTCACGCCGGAGGACTGGCTGCACGACGCGCTGGAGACGCTGCAGCGCCGTGGAGCGCACATGGCGCGGGTGGTCGGGCCGGACGGCGACACGCTCGGCATCGCCGCGCTCGAGGACGTGATCGAGGAGCTGGTCGGCGAGATCCGCGACGCTGCCCACGCCGAGGACCCGAATCCCACTACCGCGGGCGGCTCACCCTAGCGGCTGCGCCGGTCACCTAGGGTTGGCCCCGATGAACCCCGTGCAGGACGACCACGCAGCCCGGACCGACCGGATCTGGACCATCCCCAACGCGCTCAGCGCGCTGCGGTTGGTCGGCGTCGCCGCGTTCCTGTGGCTGGTGCTCGGCCCGCACGACGATCTCGCGGCGTTCGTCGTCCTGGTCGCCTCCGGCGTCACCGACTGGCTGGACGGCTACCTGGCGCGCAGGCTGGGCCAGCACTCCGCCCTCGGCGAACTGCTCGACCCGGTGGCCGACCGGCTCTACATCCTGGCGGTGGTGGTCGGGCTGGCGCTGCGACACGTGATCCCGTGGTGGCTGGCGGTGCTGCTGCCGCTGCGCGACGTACTGATGTGGGCGCTGGTGCCGGTCCTGCGCACCCGGGGCTACAGCGCCCTGCCGGTGCACTTCCTCGGCAAGGCAGCCACCTTCAGCCTGCTCTACGCCTTCCCCCTGCTGCTGCTCAGCGACGGTGACGGCGTCCTCCCGATGCTGGCCCGGGTGCTCGGCTGGTCCTTCGCGCTGTGGGGCATCGTGCTCTACTGGTGGGCCGGCCTGCTCTACGGCTGGCAGACTCGGCAGCTGCTGCGGACCACGCCACCGACGCGCCGCGGCCGTACGGCGGAGCTGCGATGAGCGGCACCCCGACACCGCTGCCCGAGCGGGTGCGGATCCCGCTGCTGCAACTGATCACCCAGGAGTCGCTCGACGAGGACTACCACCACGTGGCCAACCGCCGGCACGCGGCGGGCCACCCCGCGGCGCGGTCGAGTCGGGGACGGACCGGGCTGACCGCGGTGGCGGTGATCCTCTTCGGCCTGCTGGTCAGCATCGCGGCGGTGCAGACCTCGCGGACGGCCCCGATCCGCAGTGCCAGCAACGAGCAGCTCATCGCCCGGATCAACGACCGCCGCGCCGCCGTCGCCGCGCAGCAGAAGACGATCGCGCAACTGCGCCAGGAGAACACCGCCGGCGACGCCGCCTACGGCGCGCTGGGGCAGTCGCTGAGCCACGCCACCGCCACCCAGCAGTCCCTACTGAAGAAGACCGGCTGGGGCGAGGTGCACGGCCCCGGCGTCCAGGTCAGGATCGACGACGCCCCGAACGGCGGCAGCAGCGGCCAGGTGCGCGACTCCGATCTGGCCGGGCTGGTCAACGGCCTGTGGCAGGCGGGCGCGACGGCCATCGCGGTCAACGGCGAGCGGGTCACCGCACTGAGCTCACTGCGCAACACCGCGAGCACGGTGCGCATCAACGACGTGTCGCTCTCGCCGCCGTACACGGTCGTCGCGCTGGGCGACACCAAGACGCTGCAGTCGCGCTTCGTGGCCACCACGTCCGGGATCCGGTTGAACAACCTGACTTCCCAGTTCGGGATGCCCTTCAGCATGCACAATGAGGGCAACCTGACCGTGCCGGCCGCACCGATGTCCATGCTGACACTGCGGTACGCCGCGGTGGAGGCGCAGAAGAGCCAAGAGAAGGAGTCGCCGTGATCGCCGCCCTGGGTCTGGTGGTCGGCATCGTGTTGGGCCTCGTCTTCCGGCCGGCGGTGCCGGACGGGCTCGAGCCCTACCTGCCGATCGCCGTGGTCGCCGCTCTCGACGCCGTCTTCGGCGCGCTGCGGGCCTTCCTCGATGGGATCTTCGACGACAAGGTGTTCGTGGTCTCCTTCGTCAGCAACGTGGTGATCGCCGCCGGCATCGTGTGGATGGGGGACAAGCTCGGCGTCGGCGGCCAGCTGTCCACCGGCGTCATCGTCGTCCTCGGGATCCGGATCTTCTCCAACGTGGCGGCGATCCGACGGCACCTGTTCCATGCCTGAGCCGATGTCCCAGCCGGCCTCCCGCCACACCGGCACGACGGGCCGCCGCCGGCTGCTCGAGGCCCTCACCCACGCCCGCCGCGGCCAGGCCGTGGTCGCCGTACTGCTGGCCGCGGTCGGGTTCGGGGCGGTCCTCCAGGTGCGCACCAACGACAACGACTCCACCTACGCCGGCTACCGCGAGCAGGACCTCATCCAGGTGCTCAACGGCCTGGCCGGCACCAGTCAGCGCGCCCAGTCCGAGATCGCCCGGCTGCAGCAGTCCCGAAGCAAGCTGGAGTCGGACACCTCCAAGCGGCAGGCGGCGCTGGACCAGGCCAACACCCAGGACACCACCCTGCGGATCCTGGCCGGTCTGGTGCCGGTCACCGGCCCCGGTATCCGGATCACCATCACCGAGACCACCGGGCAGGTCAACGTCGACTCCTTCATCGACCTGGTCGAGGAGCTGCGCTCGGCCGGCGCCGAGGCGATCCAGATCAACGGCAAGGCCCGCCTGGTCGCGCAGTCGTCCTTCGGGCAGGGCGCCGACGGCCTGTACGTCGACCACCAGCTGCTGACTCCGCCGTACACCGTCGACGTGATCGGTGAGCCGGCCACGCTCGCCGGTGCCGTCACCTTCGCCCGCGGCCCGCAGGACGAGTTCGCCGACGACGGCGCGCAGGTGAAAGTGACGCAGGTGCCCTCGCTGGACATCAAGTCGGTGCGCAAGGACACCGACCAGTAGGACACAGTAGGGTTTCGCACGTCCGGCCCGACAAGATCACCCGACGAGATCGACAGGAGAGGTCGCAGTGTCCGTGTACCCGGAGGACCTGAAGTACACCAGCGAGCACGAGTGGCTGCGCACCCCCGGCGAGCACGAGGGGGCGGTCCGGATCGGCATCACCGACTTCGCCCAGGACGCCCTCGGCGACATCGTCTACGTGTCCCTGCCCGAGGTCGGCGAGACCGTCGCCGCCGGCGCGACCTGCGGCGAGCTGGAGTCCACCAAGTCCGTCAGCGACGTCTACGCCCCGGTCTCGGGCGAGGTGGTCGCCGTCAACGGCGGCCTGGACGCCACGCCCGAGCTCGTCAACGACGACCCGTACGGCGGTGGCTGGCTCTTCGAGGTCGTGCCCTCCGACCCGGCCGAGCTGGACGGTCTGCTGGACGCCGCGGCGTACCAAGCCACGCTTGCCGGCTGAGCCGGTTCGGGAGTCCGATGAAGGCCCGCGAACCTGGTAGTTTCGACGTACCGGCACCCTCACCGTCCGGTTGAGGGTCAGTGATGAGGAGTGGTGATGACCTGCACCAACTGCGGCAGCGAGAACCCCGCGGAGGCGCGGTTCTGCTCGCAGTGCGGCGCCGCGCTTCCGACGGCTCCCTCCGACGCCACCGCCACGATCCGGATCTCCGACCCGCGCACCGACACCTCCGACCGGTTGCTGAGCCCGGTCGACGCCGCCGCCGTGGACGGCCTGCCCGCGGGCAGCGCCCTGCTGGTGGTGCAGCGCGGGCCCGGCTCGGGGAGCCGCTTCCTGCTCGACAAGGACGCGGTGGACGCCGGCCGGCACCCCGACAGCGACATCTTCCTCGACGACGTGACGGTCTCGCGGCACCATGCGGAGTTCAGCCGGGTCGGTGAGACCTACTCGGTGACCGACGTCGGCAGCCTCAACGGCACCTACGTCAACCGCGACCGGATCGAGAACGTCGTGCTCAAGGACGGCGACGAGGTGCAGATCGGCAAGTTCCGCCTGGTCTTCTACGCCGGCCACGGCGATGCGGCGGCGGGTGCCTGACGCGGTGGCGGCACACCCTCTCGCCGACGGTGCGGAACTGCTCAACATCGGGCAGGTCCTGGATCTGCTGCGGCCCGACTTCCCGGGGCTGATCAGCATCCCGAAGATCCGGCTGCTCGAGGACGACGGGCTGATCTCGCCGGAGCGGACGCCGTCGGGCTACCGCAAGTTCTCCCAGGCGGACGTGGAGCGGATCCGCTACATCCTGCGGATGCAGCGCGACCACTACCTGCCCAAGAAGGTGATCGCCGAGCACCTCGACGCGATCGACCGCGGGCTCGAGCCACCGGCCCCGGCTCCGGTGGTGCCGACGGTGCCCACCGTCGCGGTCGCCTCCGACGGCACGCCCAGCGCTGAGTCGTTCCGCCGTACCGACAACCTGCGGCTCTCCCGCAAGGAGCTGATCAAGATCGCCGAGGTGAGCGACGAGCTCCTGACCGAGCTCGAGGACGCCAAGCTGATCGTGCCGGTGCGTGGCCACTACGACACCGATGCGCTGGTGATCGCGCAGACCGCGCGCGAGCTGGCCGCCTTCGGGCTCGAGCCGCGCCACCTGCGGGGCATGAAGGCCGCCGCCGACCGTGAGGTGGGTCTGGTGCAGCAGATCGTGGCGCCACAGCTGCGCGCCAACGACCCGGCCGCCCGGGCGCGCGCCGAGGAGACCGCGGCCGAGGTCGCGGCGCTGTCGGTGCGGCTGCACGCCACCCTGGTCAAGGCCGGACTGCGGCGCTCCTGAGGCCGGCGACTCGGGCCGCTCAGGTCGCCGCTCGACGCGGGGTAGGGTGGAACACGTGCGAGAGGTAGACGTCCTGGGCGTCCGGGTGGAGATGCCCTCCAACCAGCCACTGGTCCTGCTCCGCGAGGTCGCGGGGGAGCGCTACCTGCCGATCTGGATCGGCGCGGTGGAGGCGACCGCGATCGCCTTCGCCCAGCAGGGCGTGGTGCCGCCGAGGCCGCTGACCCACGACCTGCTCAAGAACATCCTCGACGCCACCGGCAACGAGCTGACCGAGGTGCAGATCACCGAGGTCAAGGACGGCGTCTTCTACGCCTCCCTCGTCTTCGGCACCGGCGTCGCGGTCTCGGCGCGCCCCTCGGACTCGATCGCGCTGGCGCTGCGCACCGGCACCCGCATCGTGTGCGCCGAGGAGGTGCTGGCGGAGGCTGGTCTCGCCGTACCGGCGGAGCAGGAGGACGAGGTGGAGCGGTTCCGGGAGTTCCTCGACCAGGTCACGCCGGAGGACTTCGAGTCTCGCTGACCGTCAACCTCACCCTCAAGTTGAGGTTGAGGGTTGCGACACGCCGAGAGAGTCTTTGACCCCGCGGCCGTGGCGGCCTACCTTGAAGTGTCTCTGGTGTAACTCCACCGTTGTGGTCCTTCGGCTGCGCGGCTTCCCCGAACGGAGTTACGCTCGACCGGAGTAGACCACGGAGGATCGCGTGAACGAGCACGAGCAGGAGTCCGGCGCCAGCGCCGAGGCGGTCCTGGCGGCGGAGCAGGCCGAGGAGCAGGGGCTGCTCTTCACCGACGATGTCTCCCCGCTCCCGAGCGATCTGGGCTATCGCGGTCCGACCGCGTGCAACGCGGCCGGCATCACCTATCGGCAGCTCGACTACTGGGCGCGCACCGGGCTGATCGAGCCGAGCGTGCGCGGTGCCAGCGGATCGGGCTCACAGCGGCTCTACTCCTTCCGCGACATCCTGATCCTCAAGGTCATCAAGCGCCTGCTCGACGCCGGGATCTCGCTGCAGCAGATCCGGACCGCCGTCACCCACCTGCGCGAGCGCGGCACCGACGACCTGACCCGCGTGACGCTGATGAGCGACGGTGCCTCGGTCTACGAGTGCACCAGCAACGACGAGGTCATCGACCTGCTCCAGGGCGGTCAGGGTGTGTTCGGCATCGCGATCGGTGGAGTCTGGCGCGAGATCGAGGGCAGCCTCTCCGAGCTGCCGAGCGAGCGCGCCGGCACCGACGAGGCCCAGGCCGGGCCGATGCCCGGCGACGAGCTGGCCGCGCGGCGCGCGGCTCGCAACGCCGGCTGAGCCGCCGCACGATCCTCCCCGCGGGCTCCGAGTCGTCGAATGACGGCGTGGAGCCCGCGGTCGTCTAGACTGGCGGTGCCGACCATCCCGCGTGGGAGAGCTCGATCGCGAGCGCCGAAGGGGCAATTCCTCCCCGGAACCTCTCAGGCACCAGGACCATGCGGGCAGGCGACTCTGGAGCTCGACCGGTGATCCGGGCTGGTGACAGAGGGGGAGGGCGACCTGACCGTGCGTCCCCGAGGAGCCCTCGTGTCCGACCGTCCGTCCCTGTCCGCGTTGGACGGTGCCTCGCCGTTCGTCGAGCGCCACGTCGGTCTCTCCGACGCCGACGTCACGGCCATGCTGGAGCAGCTCGGCTTCGCCTCGCTGGACGCACTGATGGACGCCGCCGTGCCCGCCGGCATCCGATCCACCGAGCCGCTGAACCTGCCCACCGCGCTGAGTGAGCCCCAGGTGGCCGCGCTGGCCCGCGAGATCGCCGCCAGCAACCGCCCCGGCGAGGCGATGATCGGTCTCGGCTACCACGGGACCATCACGCCGGCGGTGATCCGGCGCAACGTGCTCGAGGACCCAAGCTGGTACACGGCCTACACGCCCTACCAGCCGGAGATCTCCCAGGGCCGGCTGGAGGCGCTGATCAACTTCCAGACCATGGTCGGCGACCTGACCGGGCTGCCGACCGCGAACGCCTCGCTGCTCGACGAGGGCACCGCCGCGGCCGAGGCCATGACGCTGGTACGCCGCGCGCAGAAGAAGGCCACCGGGCCGTTCGTGGTCGACGCCGACGCGCTGCCGCAGACCATCGACGTGGTGCGCACTCGTGCCGAGGCGATGGGCATCGAGGTTGTGGTGGCCCCGCTCACCGACGGGCTGCCCGAGGGCGAGCTGTGCGGCGTGCTGGTGCAGTACCCCGGCGTCTCCGGCCGGGTGCTCGACCCGCGACCGGTCGTCGCGGCGGCCCACGAGCGCGGCGCGCTCGTGGTGGTTGCCGCCGACCTGCTCGCGCTCACGTTGCTGGAGGCGCCCGGGGCGCTCGGCGCCGATGTGGTGATCGGGTCCTCGCAGCGCTTCGGCGTACCGCTGTTCTACGGCGGGCCGCACGCCGGCTACATGGCCGTCGCAGCCGGACTCGAGCGGCACATGCCAGGCCGGCTCGTCGGGGTCTCGGTCGACGCCGAGGGCCGCCCGGCGTACCGCCTCGCCCTGCAGACCCGCGAACAGCACATCCGGCGGGACAAGGCGACCTCGAACATCTGCACCGCCCAGGTGCTGCTCGCCGTGACCGCGTCCATGTACGCCGTCTACCACGGGCCGCAGGGGCTGACCGACATCGCGACCCGCACCCATCGGTACGCCGCGGTGCTAGCCGCCGGCCTCAGGGCCGGCGGCTACGGCGTGGCCAGCGAGGAGTTCTTCGACACCCTGACCGTGAGCGCGCCCGGCGCGGCCGCCGCGATCGTGGCGAAGGCGCGCGACCTCGGCATCCACCTGCGCCACATCGACGCCGACACGGTGGGGCTCTCGACCTCGGAGACGACTACCCGGTCCACGCTGACCTCGGTGCTGACGGCGTTCGGGGTGACCGCCGATCTCGACGAGCTCGACCGGATCACCGGTGACGCGCTACCGGCCGGCCTGCTGCGCACGACGCCGTTCCTGACCCATGAGGTGTTCTCGGCGCATCGCAGCGAGACCCAGATGCTGCGCTACCTGCACAAGCTGGCCGCACGGGACTACGCCTTGGACCTGGGCATGATCCCGCTCGGCTCGTGCACGATGAAGCTCAACGCCACCACCGAGATGGAGCCGATCTCGCTGCCCGGCTTCGCCGACCTGCACCCGTTCGTGCCGGCCGAGGACGCCGTCGGCTACGCCCGGCTCGTCGCCGAGCTGGAGGGCTGGCTCGAGGAGGTCACCGGCTACGACCGGGTTTCCATCCAGCCGAACGCCGGCTCTCAGGGCGAGCTGGCCGGGCTGCTGGCGATCCGGGGCTACCACCGAGCGCGCGGGGAGAGCCGGCGCGACGTGTGCCTGCTGCCCGCCTCGGCCCACGGCACCAACGCCGCCTCGGCGGTGATGGCCGGGATGAGGGTGGTCGTGGTGAAGTCGGCGCCGGACGGCACCGTCGACCTCGACGACCTGCGCGCGCAGTGCGAGAAGCACGCCGAGGACCTGGCCGCGATCATGGTGACCTACCCCTCGACGCACGGGGTCTACGAGGAGGGCATCACGCAGCTGTGCGAGATCGTGCACGAGCACGGTGGGCAGGTCTACATCGACGGCGCGAACCTCAATGCGCTGCTGGGCTACGCCCGGCCTGGCCGGTTCGGCGGGGATGTCTCCCACCTGAACCTGCACAAGACGTTCTGCATCCCGCACGGTGGTGGCGGGCCCGGGGTGGGGCCGGTCGGGGTGCGGGCGCACCTGGCGCCGTACCTGCCCTCGCACGGGATGCACCCCGACGAGGCGAAGCGTGCCGGGATCGGCCCGATCTCGGCGGCGCCGTACGGCTCGGCGGGGATCCTGCCGATCTCGTGGGCCTACATCCGGTTGATGGGCGCGGCCGGGCTGACCAAGGCCACCGCGTCGGCCGTGCTGGCGGCCAACTACGTGGCCGCGCGGCTCGCCGAGCACTTCCCGGTGCTCTACCGCGGCGAGTCGGGCCTGGTCGCCCACGAGTGCATCCTCGACCTGCGGGAGATCACCAGGCAGACCGGCGTGACGGTCGACGACGTCGCCAAGCGGCTGATCGACTACGGCTTCCACGCCCCGACGATGTCGTTCCCGGTCGCCGGCACGCTGATGGTGGAGCCGACCGAGTCCGAGAACCTGGCCGAGCTTGACCGGTTCATCGACGCGATGATCGCGATCAAGGGCGAGATCGACCGGGTCGCGGCGGGGGAGTGGACCGCGGAGAACAGCGTGCTGCGCGGCGCGCCGCACACCGCCCGGGCGCTGGTCGGCGAGTGGGACCGCCCCTACAGCCGCGAGCTCGCGGTCTTCCCGGGCGGCATCTCGGCGGACAAGTACTGGCCGCCGGTGGCCCGCATCGACAACGCGTACGGCGACCGCAACCTGGTGTGCGCCTGCCCGCCGCCGGAGGCCTTCGCCGACTGACCACCCCGTTGAGAGGTCACTTTCGGCCCGTCGAGTGTCCAGCCGGGACAGTCGATCCGCCGAGAGCGACCTCTCAACGCGCCGAAAGTGACCTCTCGGTCCGCCGAAAGTGACCTCTCAACGCGCGGAAAGTGACCTCTCAACGCGGGTGGAGGAGTGTCAGCGCAGGGCGAGGGTGGAGCCGGTCCGCGACTTGGTGACCAGCAGCTGGGTCGGGATCCGGTCGCGGAGCTCGGCGACGTGGCTGACGATGCCGACCACCCGGCCGCCGTCGCGCAGTCCGTCGAGGACGTCCATCACGTCGTCGAGCGTGTCGGCGTCCAGCGAGCCGAAGCCCTCGTCGACGAAGAGCGTCTCGAGCATCGCGCCGCCGGACTCGTGACCGATCACGTCGGCCAGGCCCAGCGCGAGCGCCAGCGACACCACGAACGTCTCGCCGCCCGACAGCGTCGCGGGATCCCGGGTCTCGCCCGACCAGTCGTCGCGGACGTGGAGCGCGAGGCCGCCGCGGCGGTCGCCCGCGCCACGGCCGGCGCTGTGCTCGAGCTGGTAGCGCCGATCGCTCATCACCGCGAGCCGCTCGTTGGCCGCCGCCACCACCTGAGTGAGTCGGTAGGCGACGACGTAGGCGGACAGGGACATCTGCAGCCGGTTGTCGGCACTCTTGCCCTCGGCGAACGACGCCAGCCGGCTGACCAGCGTCAGCTCCGCGCGCAGCGGGGCCCAGGCGGCGAGCGCCTGGTCCAGCTCCTGGCGCAGCTCGGCGAGCCGAGCCAGCCGGGTGGCGCCGGTCGCGACCGCGGACTGCGCCGTACTCATCGCGGCCAGCGCCTCGGCGTGGGCGCCCTCGAGCGCGACCAGGTCGGGGGCAGGGGTGGTCGCGAGCGTCTCGGCGCCGGGCTCCGCCAGGATCGCCGTCACCACCGCAGCGCGGCGCTCGTGGTGGCGTTGGCGGGCGGTGAGGGTGGCGATCTCCTCGGCCGAGAGCTCGGCCGCCAGCGCGGCATCGACATCGGGGAATCCGGCCTCCTGCGCAGCGGCGAGGGCCGTCCCCTCGGCTTCGCCGCGCGCGGTGGTCGCACGCTCGAGCGCCTCGATGCGCGCCACCGCATCCCGCCGGTGCGCGGCCTCAGCCTCGCGCAGTGCCACCAGTTCCTCGATCGTGTCGACCGACTCCTCGGCCGGGACCGAGGCAAGGGCCTCCTCGACGGCGGCGCGCAGCTGCTCGGCCTCCTGCTCGAGGTGGTGGATCGTCGCCTGGTGGTCGGCGAACTCCGTGCGTGCCGCAGCCAGGCGCCGGGCATCCTTCTCCCGGCCGGCGTCGAACGCCTCCAGCTCGGCCACCGCGCGGTCGCGGCCGCGTGCCAGCGCGGCCGTCGCCTCCAGCTCGGCGAGCAGCGCCGGCCGCTTCTCCGGAGGGCCAGCCTGATCGCGCGCCAACTCCAGCCGCGTGACCAGCTCGCGCACCTCGACGTCGCGCAGGTGCTCCACCGCGCTCGCGTCGTCGGCGGCCTTCTGCGCCGCACGCTCGGCGGCGGCGTCCGGGGCACCGGGAACGGGCCTCGCGCGGTGCGGGTGCTCGGCGGAGCCGCAGACCGGGCAGGACGCCCCGACCGCGAGCGCGCCGGCCAACTCGGCGGCCATGCTCTCCAGTCGTGCCGCGCGGACGTCGAGCGCCGCAGAACGCAGGTCGAGGGCCGCGCGCTGCGCCTCGACGAGCGCCTGCCGGGCCGTCTCAAGCTCGACGCTCAGCGTCTCCACCAGGGCGTAGGCATCGGCCCGCTGCCGCAGCTGCGGCAGGCGCCCAGCCGCGTCGCGGGCCTCCTCGGCCCGGGTGTGCAGCAGCTCCCGCCGGGCCGGTGCCGACTCCTCGGCCTCGGCGAGCTCGGCCACGACCTCCTGCACGGCGGTCAACATCTCGGTCCGACCGGCGAGCTGAGCGTCTACCTCGGCCAGCCGGCGACCCTGGGGCAAGAGCGCCCGAGCCTGCGCCACCGCCTCGGCAACCATGGCGGCACCGGCACGTGCGGTCTCCAGATCGGCGTCCGCCGGCGCGGCCGCCCTGGCGGCGACCTCCGCCGCTCGGGCGCGGTCAGCGACGCGCTCGAGCGGGACGACCGCGGCCGCACGCCGGGCGGCCTCGACCCGCGCGCCCGCTTCGGCCAGCTCGTCGGCCTCGGCGTCGAGCTCCTGCCGCTCGGCCAGGGCGGCGGCATGACGGCGCTGGCGCTCGACCAGGCCGCGTGCGTCCTCCAGTGCGGCGCGAGCGGCCGTCTCGGCGGCCACCGCTTCGCCTGCGAGCGTGCAGGCAGCGACATGCTCGCCTTGCAGTGCGTCGCTCAGCGCGTCGGCCCAGCCGGTGAGAGCGGCCTCCTCGGCCGGAGCAGCGAGGTCGGTGAGGTCCCAGTCCTCGGGCAGCGGCGTCTCGGTCGCCTCGCTGACCCGGCTGACCACGTCGGCGACACGCTGGCCCAGGGCCTCGCTGCGACGCCGCAGCTCCAGCCGGCGCTCGCGCAGCCAGCGCTCGACGTCGGCGAACCGCTCGGTGCGGAAGAGCCGCTGCAACAGCTCCTTGCGCTCCTCGGCCCGGGCCCGCAAGAACGCCTGGAAGCGGCCCTGCGGCAGCATCGCGACCTGGGTGAACTGGCCCAGCGTCATCCCGAGCAACCCGGCGACCTGATGGCCGGCCTCGTCGAGCCGCGTGGTCAGGGTGACCCACTCGCCACCGCGACGCTCGGCGAGCACGACCGAGGCCTGCTCGGTGGTGGTGCCGGTGCCGCGCTTCTTGGGACGCTCCCAAGCGGGTGAGCGGCTGATCCGGAACCGCCTGCCGGCGAGGGTAACCTCCAGGACCACGCGCGGCGCGACCCCGGCCGGGGCGTGGTCGCTGCGCAGCCGCTTGGCCGCAGCGCGGTCGCCGGGAACGTCGCCGTACAGCGCGAAGCAGATCGCGTCCAGGACGCTGGTCTTGCCCGCGCCGGTGGCGCCGGAGAGCAGGAAGAGGCCCGAGGCGGACAGTTCGTCGAGGTCGACCTCGACCCGGCCCGCGAACGGACCGAACGCCGTGACCTCCAGCCGGTGCAGGCGCATCAGAACAGCACCTCGGCGAACTCCTCGGCCTCGCCCAGCAGCATGTCGACCTCGGGGTCCTCGCAGCAGGCGTCGACGGCCTGACCGAGCAGCGCCAGCTCCTCCTCGCTGGGCGCACTGCCACGCAGCTCGGTGACGAACTCCGCGACCAGGTCGACGTCGCGCCGGGTGGGGTCGGTGCTGGGCAGCGAGCCGATCACCGGGACGGTGGACTCGAAGCCGAGCACGAGCGTGTGCGGGAAGCGACGGCGCAGCCGCTCCATGGCCTGCAGCGGCCGGACGGTGTCGGTCAGGGTGACGTGCACCCAGGACGACTCGTGCGCGGCCAGCGCCGGGTCGGTGAGCAGCGTCTCCAGTTCGCCGCGCAACCGGGCCAGCGGCCGGGGCACGGGCGCGTCGACGAACTCGGCGGCGCTGACGCCACTGGGGCCGAGGTCGACCAGCCAGGAGCCCTTGCGGTGAGTGGCCTCGGAGAAGGAGTAGGCCAGCGGCGAGCCGCTGTAGCGCACCGTGTCGGTCAGGGTGTGCCGGCCGTGCAGGTGCCCCAGGGCGGCGTAGGAGATGCCGTCGAAGAGGGAGGTCGGCACCATCGAGACGCCGCCGACGGAGATGTCACGCTCGGAATCGCTGGGCTCGGCGCCGGCGACGAAGGCATGCGCGAGCACCACCGAGCGCGCGCCGCCCCGGCGGTCGAGGTCGTCACGGACCCGACGCATCGCCTCGCCCAGCGCGGCCGCGTGGGAGCGGGCGGAGAGCCCCCACGGCTCCCGGACCGTGTCGGGGTCGAGATAGGGCAGGCCGTAGACGGCGACCGGCCCGTGCTCGTCCTCGAGCAGGATCGGAGTGCCGACCCGGGCGGCGTCGGTGCGGATGAAGACGCCGGCGGCGTCGATCAGCTCCGAGCCGAAGCCGAGCCGGTGGGCCGAGTCGTGGTTGCCACTGGTCAGCACCACGCGCGCACGCGAGGCCGCCAGCCGGGCCAGCGCCTCGGAGGCGAGCCGCACCGCGTCGACCTGCGGCAGCGCGCGGTCGTAGACATCGCCGGAGACGACGACCAGGTCGACCCGCTCGCGCTCGACCACCTCGAGCAGATGGTCGACGAAGACGGCCTGGTGGGAGAGCATGCCCTCCCGGTGGAAGGACCTGCCCAGGTGCCAGTCGGAGGTGTGCAGGATCCGCATGACAACGACCCTAGGGAGGACCACCGACAGTCTGGGTGACCCACGCCGAGAGGGTCATGCCAGGCTAGGGCGCATGAGCGCAGACCACCGCAGCATCGAGTTGGCCAAGATCGGCGAGCATCGGTTCAAGGCGACGAACGCGCGCGGAGGAGCGGTCACCGTCGGCCATGGGGACGATCCCGACCTCACGCCGGTCGAGCTGCTGCTCGCCGGCCTGGCCGCCTGTGGCGCGCTCGACCTCGACTTCATCACCGGCAAGCGGGCGCCGTTCGAGTCGTTCGCCGCTCGCTCGGAGGGGGACGTGGTCCGCGACGAGCACGGCAACCACGTCGTCAACATCCAGGTGACCTTCGACGTGAGCTTCCCGGACGGCGACGGCGGGGACGCCGCTCGTGCGATCGTCCCCGCCACGCTCGATCGGATCCGCGACCGGCTGTGCACGGTCGGCCGGACCGTCCAGCTCGGTGCGCCGGTTCAGTACGTCGAGGGCACCCTCTAGCGGTCCGTGCTAGGACTGCGGGCCGAGGGCGAACTCCACCCGCCCTTCCGGGTCGACGGCGGCGTCGAGGATCTTGTCGTCGAGCAGCTCGGCGGCGCGCTGGTCGAGGTAGACGGTGGCGCCGTCCTGCTCCACG
>NZ_DASZUF010000028.1:0-8061 GCF_035547795.1 Nocardioides sp. | reverse complement strand
CGGTCGCGCTCCTCGGCGATTCCAGCGCGGCCGGCTACGGCCTCGAGATCGCCGCCGAGACGCCCGGGGCGCTGCTCGGCCGGGGCGTCGCGGAGCTGACCGGCCGGACCGTGCTGCTGCGCGACCTGGCGGTCGTCGGCGCGCTCTCCTCCGAGCTCGACGAGCAGGTCGACCGTGCCCTGGCGCTCGACGCCGACGTGGCCGTCATCCTGATCGGCGCCAACGACGTGGTGAAGCTGGTGCGGCCCACCGTGTCAGTCGCTCACCTGGTGCGCGCCGTGGAGCGGCTGCGGGCCGGCGGGGTGGCCGTGCTGGTGGGAACCTGCCCCGACCTGGGCACGATCAAGCCGATCCTGCCGCCGCTGCGGCACCTCGCCCGCTGGTGGTCGCGGCGGATCGCCGCCGAGCAGACCATCCGGGTGGTCCGGGCCGGCGGGCGCACCATCTCGCTGGCCGACATCCTCGGGCCGGAGTTCACCGCGGAGCGGGACTTCTTCTTCGGACCCGACCGGTTCCACCCCTCGGCGGCGGGCTACGCCGCGCTGGCCGAGGTGCTGCTGCCCTCGACGCTGGCCGCACTCGGCCTGATCGGCGACGAGGAGGCGGAGCTGGCGACGTACCGCGGCGAGCCGGCGCTGCCGATCGCGGCCGCGGCGCTGCGCGCGGTCAACGTGCCCGGCACCGAGCTGGACCCGGTGCCGAAGCCGCGCCGGCGGCTGGGCAGGTTCTGGGTGCGGGTCGCCCGCCGGCCGCAGACGCACTCGCGCCCCTGACCCGTGCGGGGCCAGGGGCGCGAGCGTCGGCTGGGTCAGTTGTTGTTGTTCAGGATCGCCAGCAGGCGCAGCAGGTTGGTGTAGATCCAGACCAGGCTGACGGTCAGCGCGAACGCCGCCCGCCACGACTCGCGGTCGTCGAGCCGGTTGCGGATGCCCTGCTCGACGAAGTCGAAGTCCATCACCAGCATCGCCACGCCCAGGCCGAGGCCAAGGATCGCGGTCAGCAGGCCGAGGCCGCCGAAGCCGAACAGGCCCATGCTGCTGCCGAACAGGCCGAGCACCATCTCCAGGATCGTCAGGCCGACCATGCCGAAGACGGCAGCGGTCACGATGGTGCGGAACTTGTTGCCGACCCTGATGTCCAGATACTTGTACGCCGCCAGGGTGCCGGCGAAGGCCGCGAACGTGCCGAGCACGGCACCGGTGACCACACCGCTGCCGAACTGGGCGTCGAACGTCTTGCTCAGCCCGCCGAGCGCGACCCCCTCGAAGGCGGCGAACGCCAGCACCAGGGCCGGGCTGATCACGCGCTTGAACGAGTTGACCATCGACAGCACGAAGGCGCCCAGGGCGCCGATCGTGGCGGCGGTGTAGATCTGGCTCAGGTTGCCGGTGCTGGTCACCGCGGGGGTGAGGATCCAGGTGGCGAGCGCCGCGACCGCGACGACCGCGACACAGATGCCGGTCTTCTGCACGACCGAGTCGATCGTCATCGGGCCAGTCGAGCGGCGCACCTGGGTCGGGCTGCCCCCCGTCGGGCTGCCGACGCTCCAGGTGGACGGGTCGCTGCCGTAGCCGGAGTACGCCGCGCCGTTGCCGCCGTACATCTGGTTGCCGTAGGCGTTCGCCTTGCTGAACCCCTCCGAGTTGCGGAACACCGGGTTGTTGCTCTGCATGGTCTCTCCTTGGAGGCCTCGGGCGCCGTCACCCTGACGACGACCTGACACCACGATCTTAGTTGGCTTAGCTGGCGTCACTGTGCTCAACGCTCGACGTCGGCGGCACGTTCCCTCACCCCCGACGCGGAGGGAGGGCCTGGCCCGGGGCGCGTGTTTTTTCCAATGTCTATCTAGACACTGGAGTAAGGCGAGCCGTCGACACGCTCGGCGGGCACACCCCGGACCGGAGGCCCGCCCGGCCCCCGCACCCGCGGGCCGGGCGGGCCTCTGCCTCACGTCGGTCGGTCGAGCGCCCACGGGTAGCAATCTTGGCAGGCTGGCCAGGCCGAACGCGGGTACCTCGGGCCCCAGCCGTCCTCGTCCTGGACCACGCCGAACAGATGTCGATGGCCGCGATTGGCGCGTTGAGCGTGGCGGAGTTCGGGCCGCCGAAGCCGGCGTGGACGTCGAACGCGCCGTTGTCGTCCTGGCCGGGGAAGACGATGACCTCGACGCTGGTGACCTGTGCAGTGACGTGCGCGAGGATCGCGTCCAGCTTCTCGACCACGCCGTTCGATGCGGCATCCAAGACGTGGCGAAGCTCTGCGACGTACTCGTCACGGTTCACCCGACCACGATAGACCGCGACTATCAGGTGTTCTCAGCGGCGCGGGCGGTGCGGATTCCGCGGCAAGGCCCAGTCAGGCGAGTCTTGCCGCGGCGTCAGGATGATCCGGCGGAGACGGCGTCGTTATCCGGAGATGCTCGCCTTCGTGGCGCCGTGGGCGAGGGTGCCGATGACCTCGATGCCGTGGCCGGCGAACACGTCTGCGTCGTCGTGGAAGATCGCACCGAACACGCCCTCGGCGTCGACGGTGAGTCGCATCAACGTGAGACTGTTGCGAAACTGTCTCGCGGTGATCTGCTCGTCATCGTCGAGCCACACCTCGTTGGCCAGGTCCAGCAGGTCTGCCACGATCCGGCCAATGAGCGATCCGTCGGTCAGGACCCCGGTTTCGCGTTCCCGGGCCACGTCGTCCAGCACCCCCCGCGCCAGATTCGGGTCCTCAGTGTCCACGACCAGCTCCACCGCCGCGGTGGCTCGAAGTGTGCCTTCGAACCAGCCGTGCACGCTGCCCGTGCCGGGAACGAAGACGAACTCGCCCAACGGATGCCGTACCGGTTCGCTCATGACTCGATCATCTCAGCCGCCGTCAGCGGCACCGGCGCATGCGCGTCGGATAACGTCGGGACCGTGACCCAGCCTGAACCACCACAGACTGACCCGTCACAGACTGAGCCTTCACCGCTGGTGCGGCTGGCGCGGCGGTTGTGTGGCCAGGTCCGTGACCGTGCGTTGCTCGTGCCCTATCCGGGCCGGTGGACCGCCCCCGGGCAGCTCGACGATACGCACCTGAGGTTGGCCGAGGATGGGGATGTCAGCCGACTGTTCATTGATCACGCTGGTGCGGTGGTTCTGGTCGACGGCTCGGGCCGTCACCGGGTGAACTCGTCGCTTGAGGCGTTCGCCGAGTCCGTGCACGCCTATACCGAGGTGATGCGCGAGGTCGCGGGACGCGGGTTCGATGACGGGGACCACGACGACCAGCTTGAAGAGATCGAACACGATCTCCTCCAACGTCTCGCCACGATCGACACCGCCCTGTCTGGCGGCCCAGACGGCTTCTGGGTCGTGGCCGCCGAGGAGATCGGACTGGGCACCGCCCCGTTCCCACGAACGGTCAGCCCTGCCGGGTCTCGCGCCACGGAACCAGCCTCACCTACCGAGAACGCCGCGGATGCGGATCGGGTCCTGGTGGCGTTGACCGATGCCGACCGCGACCGACTGTTCACCCAGCAGCAGTGGAAGCGACTCACCGCGCTGGCCCCGGTCACCCTGGTCCGGGCACCCCACATGATCGAGACCGCCGTCGACGTGGCTCGGCAGACCGACGCCGCCCGCGGGAATCCCACACGACAACCGACCGTGCTGGTCACCACCGACGCTGCCACGCTGACGCCGGCGTTGTGGGCGAAGCTGCCTGTACTGCGGCTGGTCTGTCTGCTCGCCTCATCGGCACCGGACCATGAGGCGCCTGCCGGCGTACGGGTAAGCGTCCTCGCTCCAAGCACCGACGGCGACGCGGTGGTCGACGAGATCGCCCGCGGGCTGGCCACCTGAACCGCACCGACCCGCGTCGGCACGACCTCCCGCACGACCTGGCGGGCGATGGCAGGTCGAGTCAGTCGGGCTGTGCTCGGGGTAGAAAGGCGATCGCGAGGCCGTTCTGGTTGGCGAGCTGCCGGAATCGTTCGGACGCCGCAAGGTCGAACAGCTCGTGATGGTCGCGGGCCAGGAGGAAGTCACGGTCGAACTCGGACCGGTAGACCGGCTTGATCAGCGACCGCTCACCGTCGCTCAGCTGCCGAAAGACCGAAGCGGATTCATCGATCAGATTGGCGCGGGTATCGATTCGGGCCGCGACAAACGAGAACTGCTCGCCCTGACAGGTGATCGTGCACGGGAAGAACGTCGCATCCGCACGCAACACGTCACCGATCCGGTCCACGACGCGAGTGGAGAAGATCGGTACGCCGGTCGAGGCCGTCAGGAAGTCGGTGGCCGCGAGCGTCTGCGGCGTGTAGCCGCGCTGCGCGCGTGCCCGGAACTGAGCCTGGTCATCACCGGTCGCTGCCTCGAACAACACCGACCGGCGCCGAGCGTCCCCAACGAAGTCGACAACCGCCGCTGGGTCCTCGACCGTCGTCCACAACGAATAGATCCGCACGCACCTACTCTCCACCACCTCACTCGCCGCCACGAGCCAGGACGTGGCCGGACACGAGCGCGGGTTCGGGCGTCGGTCGTGCTTGCCCACGCGGTGCTTGGCCGTTTGTCGGCGGCTGATCGGGGAGACTGGCCCGGTGTCTGAGGCGAACGTTGTGCATGTCTTCCTCTCGCTCGGCGGTTTGCGTCGGCTGAGGAGCTTCGCGCCTACGTCGACCCGACCTGGACGGCAGACGGGAACCCGGAGCCCTCGGCGTTGATGAAGGAGGCCGGAATCGCCGAGCTGGAGCCGATGTGTGTCGAGGTCATCCACGTCGTCGATGTCGGCCATGATGGTCCGGTCGCGCCGGCCGTTCTCCTCCGCGAAGCCTCGTACGCGAACCAATGGCTGACCCAGGTGGAATCGGTACCGGTGGAGTTGACGCATATCACCGATTCCGCGATCTGTGTGTTCGCGCCCAACGTCGTCACCACCCCACACGACACTTCGCTGCGCTATCTCGGCCCGTTCAGCTACAACCCCTGAACGCCGACCGACACCACGCGCCCGCTTCCTCCACCTCCACCTCACCGGACTCTGCACCGCTGACTACCCGGCGCTGGTGGACCCGGCGATACAGCCACCGATACGGCTCAGGATCAACGGTGAGGGAGTAACCGCGAAAGTTCGACAGCCGCCCCGGAGGGCAGAGGCTGCGCACAAGGCTCGAACTTTCAGTGCCCCCGGTGGGGGTCGAACCCACACTGAATCGCTTTTAAGGCGACTTCCTCTGCCGATTGGGATACAGGGGCTCGCGGGTGTCGGCCGACGTCCCGCGCTGAGCGTGGGCCGACACCCGCGAGTCTAGGGGGCTACTTCTCGGGGTCCTCGGGCGCGTTCGCGTCCTCGAGGGTCTCGATCGGGTCGGTGAGCGGGTCCGGTGTGGCGCCGGCCTCGGGCCCGGCACCCGCGTCCGTGTCGTCCGAGAGCGGCTCGATGTCGGCGGACTCCACCTTCGGCGGCTCGCTGGCGGTGAACTCCGGCGCCGAGACCGGGTCGGACGCCGCCACCTCGGCGGCCTCCTCGGGCACCGGCGGCGGGGTGAGATCCTCGGCGCCACCGGCACCGCCGGCCGGCTCGGTCGGGTGCAGGCGGTCGGCGACCGCCGAGCTGACGCTGGCGGCGTACGGTCCGGCCTTCTCCGAGGCCGTGGCGAGCGCCGACTGCACCCGTGGGTCACGGGTCACCTTCGCGGCCGCGGTCTTGACCTGCTCTGACTTGAACTTGACCAGGTAGCCGATGCCGGCGGCGACGGCGGCCAGGAGGAGGAGCTTCTTCACGGCTGCGACCTTCCCACGAGATGTGTGTGGCTCTCAGTCTGTAATGGACCAGGCGATTCCGTCGAGGATGTCGGACTCCGAGACGACCAGATGATCCACCCCGGTACGCCGCAGCACCCGGCTCAGCACCAGTCCCCCGGCCGCGATCACGTCCGCGCGACCCGGATGCATCCACGGCAGCGCCCGCCGTTCGGCGACGGTCATCGCGACCAGCCGCTCGACCAGCGCGTGCAACTCCTCGACCGACAGGCGCGCCTGGTCGATGACCTCCCGGTCGTACGCCGCCAGCCCCAGCACCCCGGCCGCGAGCTGGGTGACGGTGCCGGCCACGCCGATGACGGTGGCCGCGCCGGCGGGGTCGACCGGGCACTCGTCGAGCGCGGCGTCGATGTCGCGCACGCACGCCGCCACCTCGGCGTCCGTCGGCGGGTCGGTGCGCAAGTGCCGCTCGTGCAGTCGCACCGACCCGATCTGCATCGAGTACGCCGCGGCCGGCGGCTCGTCCAGCCGCGGCCCCCAGATGAGCTCGGTGGAGCCGCCGCCGACGTCGACCACCACGACCGGCACCGCCGGCGCCTCGCGCAGGTTGCGCACGCAGCCGTCGAAGGCCAGCGCCGCCTCCTCGAGGCCGCTGACCACCTCGGGCTCGACGCCGAGCCGCTCGCGCACACCATCGGTGAAGACCGCGGCATTGGCGGCGTCACGGGTGGCCGACGTCGCCACGAACCGGATCCGCTGCGCACCGTGGGCGCGGATGAGCTCGGCGTACTCGTCGATGGCGGCGAACGTGCGCGCCAGTGCGTCCGGATGCAGCTCGCCGGTGGCGTCCACGCCCTGGCCGAGCCGGACCATCCGCATCTCGCGGACCAGGTCCTCCATGCCCGCGTCGGTGGGCCGCCCGACCAGCAGCTTGATGGTGTTGGTGCCGCAGTCGATCGCCGCGACGTTCACAAGACCTCCACGCAGGGCCCGCTCTCCCACCAGGGACCGAGCAGGTCGAGCACCTCGTCGCCGAGCGGGTTCACGCCGCGGCCCTGGGCCAGCGCCTGGCCGGCGAGCACGTGCAGGCACTTCACCCGATCGGGCATGCCGCCGGCGGAGATGCCGTCGATCTCCTCGACATGGCCCAGCTCCTCACGGGCGGCGAGGTAGGCCTCGTGGGCGCGCCGGTAGGCGGCGGCCAGCTCCGGGTCCTCGCCGAGCCGGTCCTGCATCCGCTTCATCACGCCGCCGCCCTCGAGGGTGCCGATCCGGGAGGCGGCACGGGGGCACGTCAGGTAGTACGTCGTCGGAAACGGCGTGCCGTCCGGCAGCCGCGGCTCGGTGGTCACCACGTCGGGCAGCGAGCATGGGCAGCGGTGACCGATCTCGTGGATCCCCCGCGGCAACCGGCCCAGCTGGGCGGCGACGGCCGCCTCGTCGGCGGGGTCGATGCTCACTCGGTGCTCCGGATCTTCGCGGCCGGCGGCTTGCCGGTGGTCTTGGGCGGGTTGCCGGCCAGCACGTCCGAGCTCCACACGTCGCTCCACCACGCGGTCGGCTTCGTCGGCGCACCGACGCTGCTCGGATCGCTCAGCTGGCCGCTCGGCTTGATCGGCTTGCCGTCGGGGCCCAGCGCGACGTAGGCGGTCTGGCCAGGCATCACGTAGTCGAAGTGCTCGCGGGCCTGCTGCTCGATGTAGGCCGGGTCGTTCCAGCGGTCCTTCTGGTCCTGCAGCTTGCCGATGGTCGCCTCACGCTGCGCGATCTGCGACTTGAGCGCGTCGATGTCGTGCCGCTGCTGCAGATAGGCCTTGAGCGAGGAGGCGTAGGAGACCACCAGCACCGCGACGACCACGATGAGCACCGCCATCCGACCGGTCAGCCGGGGCTTGCGCCGTACGCCGGAGGTGACCCGGGTCTGGCTGCCGGTGTCACCACCGCCGCCCGGGCCGAGCGGGCGGCCCGGGCGCGGGGCGGAGGCCCGGCCGGGACCGGTGCGGCCCCGGGGCCTCGCCCCGCGCGAGGGACGACGATCTGCTGGCACCCTGCGATTCTGCCTGCTGACCCGTGCGGATCAGCGCGCGAAACGCGGGAAGGCCGAGGCTCCGGCGTACCGGGCGGCCTCGCCGAGCTCGTCCTCGATGCGCAGCAGCTGGTTGTACTTGGCTACCCGCTCGGAGCGCGCCGGGGCGCCGGTCTTGATCTGCCCGCAGTTGGTCGCCACCGCCAGGTCGGCGATGGTGGTGTCCTCGGTCTCGCCGGAGCGGTGGCTCATCATCGAGGCGTAGCCGCTGCGGTGGGCCAGCTCGACGGCGTC
>NZ_DASZUF010000027.1:0-6011 GCF_035547795.1 Nocardioides sp. | reverse complement strand
GCCCCCACGTCGCTGTTCTCAGGCCTTGACGCTGCTGGGCGGCGCCACGATGCCCAGGGCGGTGGCGGTCCGGGTCATGATGGCGACGGCCTGGGCCGGGTCGTCGGCCAGCGGCGCACCGAAGCTCGGCACCATCGCGGCCAGCGCCGGCTGCCAGTCCGCCCACCGGTCGGCGAAGCAGCGCTTGAGCACCTCGAGCATGATCGGGGCCGCGGTCGAGGCGCCCGGCGAGGCGCCGAGCAGGCCGGCGATGGATCCGTCGGCCGCGGTGATCACCTCGGTGCCGAACTGCAGGGTGCCGTCGGGCCGGATCACCTGGACTCGCTGTCCGGCGGTGATCTTCTCCCAGTCGCCCTGCTTGGCGTCGGGGTAGAAGTCGAGCAGGTCCTTGAACTTCTTCGAGGCGCTGGCGAGCAGCTGCTGGACCAGGTAGAGCGTCAGCGGGACGTTGTGGATCGCGGTCTTCAGCATCGGGCCGATGTTGCTGGGCCGGATCGAGCGGAACAGGTCGAGCAGGGAGCCCCGCTTGAGGAACTTCGGCGTCCAGCCGGCGTACGGGCCGAACATCAGGTAGCGCTGCCCGCCGACCACGCGGGTGTCCAGGTGCGGGACCGACATCGGCGGGGCGCCAACGGCTGCCTTGCCGTAGACCTTGGCCAGGTGCTGGGAGACCAGCTCGGGCTTGTCGGTGCGCAGGAACTCGCCCGAGACCGGGAAGCCGCCGAAGCCGCGGATCTCGGGGATGCCGCTCTTCTGCAGCAGCGGCAGCGCGTAGCCCCCGGCGCCGACGAAGACGAAGTCGGCGGTGTAGTGGAACCGGCCGGTCCGGTTGCGGCCCATCACGTGCCAGACGCCGTCGTTGGTCTTGTGGACGTCGGTGACCTCGGTGTTGAACTCCAGGCCGGCGCCCTTGTCGACTAACGTCTGGGTGAGCAGCCTGGTCAGGGTGCCGAAGTCCACGTCGGTGCCCGCGGAGTGGTGCGTCGCGGCGATCGGCTCGGAGCCGTCCCGGCCGGCCAGCAGCAGTGGCGCCCAGCCTCGGATGACCTCCGGGTCGTCGCTGAACTCCAGGCCGGCGAAGAGCGGGTGGTCCTTGAGCGCCTCGTAGCGCGCCTTGAGGTAGGCGACGTTGTCGGCGCCCCACACGAAGCTCATGTGCGGCGTGGTGCGGATGAACGCCGACGGGTCCGGGATCCGGCCGTTCTCGACCAGGAAGGTCCACAGCTGACGGGAGACCTGGAACTGCTCGTTGACCTGGACGGCCTTGCTGATCTCGATGCTGCCGTCGGCCTTCTGTGGCGTGTAGTTGAGCTCGCACAGCGCGGAGTGGCCGGTGCCGGCGTTGTTCCACGGACCGGAGGACTCCTCGGCGAGCGCGTCGAGCCGCTCCAGCACCCGGATCCGCCAGCTCGGCTCGAGCTCCTGGAGCAGCACGCCGAGTGTGGCCGACATGATGCCGCCGCCGATCAGGACGATGTCACGGGTGCCCGAAGAATTGTCCACGTCACTGTTCTGCACTACCGGACCTCGCTGAGGGAAATCGGGACGGTCGTCTACGGCCATTATGTGCTGCACGTCATGTCGGTTCGTCCGCGGGGCCTGACGTGACGGCACTGTGGAGAAGCGCTGTGATCCGGATCACTCATGGTGTAGGGATGGACCATGACGTCCCATCCCGCCACCACCCGGCTCCGCGAGGCCCGTGACGAGCTGGTCAAGCTCCGCACGTCCTACGACGAGGCCGTCGCCACTTTCACCTGGCCCGACGTCGGCCCGACCTTCAACTTCGGGCACGACTGGTTCGACGCGTTCGCGCGCGGCAATGACCGCCCCGGCCTGGTGATCGTGGAGGAGTCGGGCGAGCGGTCGGCGTACTCCTTCGACGAGCTGGCCGCCCGCTCCGACCGGGTCGCCGCCTACCTGCGCGACCACGGCGTCGGGCGCGGGATGAGCGTGATCGTGATGCTCGGCAACCAGGTCGAGCTGTGGGAGTCGATGCTGGCGATCATCAAGCTCGGCGCCGTGGTGATGCCCACGACCACCGCCGTCGGCGCCGCCGACCTGGTGGACCGGGTGGCCCGCGGCCAGGCGCGGGCGGTGATCTGCAACGCGGCCGATGCCGCCAAGTTCGCCGACGTGCCCGGTGACTACCTGCGGATCTGCGTGGGGCGGGCCGACGGCTGGCAGGAGTACGCCGAGGCCCACGCCCGCGATGCGGTGCCCCTCGAGCATCCCGGCAACGGCTCGGCCGACCGGATGCTGCTCTACTTCACCTCCGGCACCACGTCGCGGCCGAAGCTGGTCGAGCACACGCACGTGTCCTACCCGGTTGGGCATCTCTCCACGATGTACTGGCTGGGTCTGCGCCCCGGCGACGTGCACCTCAACATCTCCTCGCCGGGCTGGGCCAAGCACGCCTGGTCCAACTTCTTCGCGCCCTGGCTCGCCGAGGCCACGGTCTTCGTCTACAACTACGCCCGCTTCGACGCGGCCGCGCTGCTCGACCAGCTCGAGCGAGAGCGGGTGACGACGTTCTGCGCGCCGCCGACGGTGTGGCGGATGCTGATCAACGCCGACCTGTCCGGCGGCCGGCCGAGCGCGCTGCGCGAGGCGATCGGCGCCGGCGAGCCGCTCAACCCCGAGGTGATCAGCCAGGTGGAGCGGCATTGGGGCCTGACCATCCGGGACGGGTTCGGGCAGACCGAGTGCACCGCCTCCGTCGCCAACACGCCGGGTCAGCCCGTCAAGGCGGGCTCCATGGGCAGGCCGCTGCCGGGAGTGCCAGTCGTTCTCGTCGACCCGGCCAGCGGGGCCTTGGTAGAGGGGGTCGGAGAGGGGGAGATCTGCCTCGCGCTGGCCGGGCCGACGGGGCGCCCGCTGACCCTGATGACCGGCTATCAGGGCGATCCCGAGCGCAACGCCGCCGCGATGGATGGTGGCTACTACCACACCGGCGACGTGGCCACACGCGACGAAGACGGCTACATCACCTACGTCGGCCGCACCGACGACGTGTTCAAGGCCAGCGACTACAAGGTCAGCCCGTTCGAGCTGGAGTCGGTGCTGATCGAGCACCCGGCGGTCGCGGAGGCGGCCGTCGTGCCGGCGCCCGACCCGGTCCGGCTCGCCGTCCCGAAGGCGTACGTCGCGCTCGCCCCCGGCCATGAGCCCTCGGCCGGGCTGGCCCGCGACATCCTCGCGTTCGCGCGCGAGAAGCTGCCGCCGTACCTGCGGGTGCGGCGGCTGGAGTTCTTCGAGCTCCCCAAGACGATCAGCGGCAAGATCCGCCGGGTCGAGCTGCGCCAGCGGGAGGCTGATTCATTTGCGGCAGGCGCCGAGGAGCGGCCGCCGGGCGAGTACCGCGACGAGGACTTCGGGCTGAGGGGGTAGACGGATGGAGTCGTACGCGAAGGGCGAGAGCACGCCGCCGCTGCCGGAGGAGACCATCGGGGACAATCTGGCCGCGACCGTGGCCCGCCACCCCGACGGCGAGGCGCTGGTCGAGGTCGCCACCGGCCGGCGCTGGACGTGGCGCGAGTTCGACCAGGCGGTCGACGAGGTGGCCCGGGGCCTGGTCGCGCTCGGTCTGGCTCAAGGTGACCGGGTCGGCATCTGGGCGCCCAACTGCGCGGAGTGGACGATCGTCCAGTACGCCACCGCGAAGATCGGCGTCGTGCTGGTCAACGTCAACCCGGCCTACCGCACCCACGAGCTGGCCTATGTGGTCAATCAGAGCGGGATGCGGATGCTGATCTCGGCGACGGCGTTCAAGACCTCCGACTACCGCGGCATGATCGAGGCCTCGCGTCGGGAGTGCCGCTCGCTGGAGAAGGTGATCTACCTCGACAGCGACGACTGGGTCGACCTGGTGGAGGCGGGCCGGGTGGTGCCGGCCGACGCGCTGGCCGAGCGGAGGGCGGCGCTGCGGCCCGAGGACCCGATCAACATCCAGTACACCTCCGGCACCACCGGCTTCCCCAAGGGCGCGACCCTGTCGCACCGCAACATCCTGGGCAACGGGTTCATGACCACCGAGACGATCAAGCTCACCGCGGCCGACCGGCTGTGCATCCCGGTGCCCTTCTACCACTGCTTCGGCATGGTGATGGCCAACCTCGGCTGCACCTCGCACGGCGCCACCATGGTCATCCCCGGGCCGGCGTTCGACCCCGCGGCCACGCTGCAGGCGGTCCAAGACGAGCGCTGCACGGTGCTCTACGGCGTGCCGACGATGTTCATCGCGATGCAGTCGCTGCCGGGCTTCTCGTCGTACGACCTCGCCAGTCTGCGCTCGGGGATCATGGCGGGCTCGATCTGCCCGGTCGAGGTGATGAAGCGCTGCGTCAACGACATGCACATGAGCGAGGTGTCGATCGCCTACGGCATGACCGAGACCTCGCCGGTCTCCTGTCAGACCCGGGTCGACGACGACCTCGACCGGCGCACCGCCACCATCGGCCGGGTGCACCCGCACGTCGAGATCAAGGTGATCGACCCGACCACCGGCCGGACGGTCGAGCGCGGCGAGCCGGGCGAGTTCTGCACCCGCGGCTACTCGGTGATGCTGGGCTACTGGGACAACCCGGAGAAGACCGCCGAGGCGATCGACGCCGACGGCTGGATGCACACCGGCGACCTGGCGGTGATGCGCGAGGACGGCTACTGCAACATCGTCGGCCGGATCAAGGACATGGTGATCCGCGGCGGGGAGAACATCTACCCGCGCGAGATCGAGGAGTTCCTCTACACCCATCCCGACATCGAGGACGTCCAGGTGGTCGGCGTCCCCGACGAGAAGTACGGCGAGGAGCTGTGCGCCTGGATCAGGATGCGCGCCGGCGCGGCGCCGCTGGACGCCGCGGCCGTGCGGGAGTTCGCCAGCGGGCGGCTGGCGGCGTACAAGATCCCCCGCTACGTGCTGGTGGTCGAGGAGTTCCCGATGACGGTGACCGGCAAGATCCGCAAGGTGGAGATGCGGGAAGTGTCGAAGGTCAGGCTCGGCCTCTAACATTCGCCCATGCCGCAGCTGACCTCCGAGCATCGGGCGTGGATCGACGAGGCGGTGCGTCGTGTCGAGGCGGATGCGCAGCGCTCGGCCGACACCCATCTGCACGCGCTGACGCTGCCCGGGCCGGCCGGCGTCGACCTCTACCTCAAGGACGAGTCGGTGCACCCGACCGGCTCGCTCAAGCACCGGCTGGCCCGCTCGCTGTTCCTCTACGCGCTGTGCAACGGCTGGCTGCACGCCGGCTCGACCGTGGTGGAGGCGTCCTCGGGCTCGACCGCCGTCTCCGAGGCCTACTTCGCCCGGCTGATCGGGCTGCCGTTCGTCGCGGTGATGACCGCCTCGACGTCGCGCGAGAAGGTGGCGCTGATCGAGTGGTACGGCGGGCGGTGCCACTTCGTGGAGACGGCCGGTGAGGTGTACGACGAGGCCCGCCGGCTGGCGGCGGCCTGCGACGGGCACTACATGGACCAGTTCACCTATGCCGAGCGGGCCACCGATTGGCGCGGCAACAACAACATCGCCGAGTCGATCTTCGACCAGATGTCGGCCGAGCCGCACCCGGTGCCCGCCTGGATCGTCGTCTCGGCCGGCACCGGCGGCACCTCGGCGACGATCGGGCGCTACCTGCACTACAAGCGGCTGCCGACGCGGCTGCTGGTCGCCGACCCGGAGGGGTCGGCCTTCTACCAGGGCTGGCTCGAGGACTCCTCCGAGCCGACCGCGGCCGGGTCGCGGATCGAGGGCATCGGCCGGCCACGGGTGGAGCCGTCGTTCGTCGGCGGGGTGGTCGACGACATGGTGCAGGTGCCTGACGCCGCCTCGATCGCCACGATGCGTTGGCTCTCGGCGCGGATGGGCCGCCGGGTCGGTCCCTCCACCGGCACCAACGTCTGGGCCGCGCTCGGCGTCATCGGCCGGATGCGTGCGGCCGGCGAGTCCGGCAGTGTGGTCACGCTGCTGTGCGACGCGGGGGAGCGCTACCTGACGACGTACTTCGACGACG
>NZ_DASZUF010000026.1:0-5969 GCF_035547795.1 Nocardioides sp. | reverse complement strand
AGGTCACCAAGATCAAGCCTGCCACGATCAAGGCGAACACCAAGAAGGTCAAGCTCGCCCTACCCGGGATCACCGTCGCCAAGGCCCCCGGAAAGGTCAAGGTCTACGACGGCAAGAAGCTGATCGGCAAGGCCACGATCGTCAACGGCAAGCTGGTGCTGAAGCTCAAGAAGCACCTCAGCCACGGCAAGCACAAGCTCAAGCTCAGCTACAAGGGCTCGGCGCAGGTGGCCAAGTTCAACAAGTCGGTCAAGCTCAAGGTCAAGTGATCCACCGGTTCGACCGGTCATCCGCGACCATCATCACCCATCATTGAAGGGAAACACCTTGAAGAAGTTCCCGGCCGCCCTTGCGGCCGCCGCTCTGGTCGGCGTCGGGCTCGGCGTCGCGACGCCCGCACACGCGGTCACGTCGCTCGCCGCGCCGACCGGTCTGACGACGACGTACGTCGGCGCCTACGAGGTCGATCTGGAATGGACCGACCCGAACCTCTCCGACGTCAGCGCGGACGACAGCTACACGGTCACGTTCACCAACGTCGCCAACCCGTCAGACACCGACAGCTTCACCACGACGGGCTCGCGCGCGGACTCCGATCCCGCCGATGCCGACTACACCGTGGACGCATACGCCTACTTCGGTGACAACGTCGACATCGCGGCCCTGGCGGGTGACACGTACAACGTCACGATCACCGCGACGGACAACAACGAGGTGAGGCCCGACAGCGCCCCGTCCGCGGCGGCGAGCTTCACGACGCCCGGTCCGTACCTCCAGACGCCCGACGACCTGACGCTCAGCGGCAGCTGGACCGTGGGTGGCACCGTCACGGCCACCGCGACGGCGTACCCCGGCGACACCAGCGCCGGAAGCTGGACCACCGGTGCCGCAGTCTCCTACCAGTGGATCCTCGACCCGCACACGACCTACTCGAGCACCGCGGGCTACCAGGACTACCAGGGCACCGTCTTCGCGACCACGACGTCGCCGAGCGTCGCGCTGCCGACGGCCGCGCTGGGTCACGTCGTCGGCGTGCGCGCCGTTGGCCACAAGGCCGGCTACCAGGACGGTGAGCTGACCAACAACTACTGGTCGCTGCACACCGTGACCGCGGGCATGCTCACGATGGGCACCCCGAAGGTGACGGGCAAGGCGAAGGTCGGCAAGTTGGTCAAGGTCTCGACCGGCACCTGGACCGCCGGCACCACGTTCAGCTACAAGTGGCTGGCCAACGGCAAGCCGGTCAAGGGCAAGAAGGGCAAGAAGGCCGTCCTCAAGCTGACCCGGAACCTCAAGGGCCAGAAGGTCAGCGTCCAGGTGACCGCGCACGCCCCGGCCGGATATACGCCCGCCGTGGTCACGTCCGGCACCGTCGTGACGACGAAGGCCAAGAAGGTCAAGTGAGCCCATACCCCGTCTCGGCGTCCGATCACGGACATGTCCACCGTTGGACGCCGAGACGCGGGAGAGTGGTGACGACGCTGGGGTCCGGAACTGTGTGGGGGTTCCGGACCCCAGCGTCGTTGCGTGGTCGTCTAACCTGACGACGATGCCTCCCACACCCACTCCCCAGCAGGTACGACGGGCACTGGCGCGCGCGGAGCGGGGCGCCGCCCTCGACGTAGCCGAGGCCACGGCGCTGCTGGCCGCGACCGGCGAGGACCTCGACCGGCTCACCGCAGCCGCGGCGAAGGTCCGCGACGCCGGCCTGGTCGCGGCGGGCCGCGAGCGCACCATCACCTACTCCCCCAAGGTCTTCATCCCGATCACCCGGCTGTGTCGCGACCGGTGCCACTACTGCACCTTCGTCGAGACCCCGGCCCAGGCCGCCCGGGAGGGCCGCGAGCCGTTCCTGTCGCCCGACGAGATCCTCCAGATCGCGTCCGAGGGCGCCAAGCTCGGCTGCCTCGAGGCGCTGTTCACCCTCGGCGATCGGCCGGAGGAGCGCTGGCCGGAGGCCCGGGAGTGGCTGGAGAGCCGGGGCTACGACTCGACGCTGGCCTACGTCCGGGCGATGGCGATCCGAGTGCTGGAGGAGACCGGGCTGCTGCCCCACCTCAACCCCGGCGTGATGTCGTGGGAGGAGCTCAACCGGCTCAAGCCGGTCTCCCCCTCGATGGGGATGATGCTGGAGACCACCTCCCGCCGGCTCTTCGAGACCAAGGGCGAGGCGCACTTCGGCTCCCCCGACAAGGACCCGGCCGTGCGGTTGCGCGTACTGGAAGACGCCGGCCGGCTCTCCATCCCATTCACCAGCGGCCTGCTGGTCGGCATCGGCGAGACGCTGGCGGAGCGTGCCGAGACGATCTTCGCGCTGCGTCGCATCTCGCGCGCCTACGGCGGCCTCCAGGAGGTCATCGTCCAGAACTTCCGGGCCAAGCCCGACACCGCCATGCGGCACGCGGACGACCTGGGACTGGACGAGTACCGCGCCGCCATCGCCGTCACCCGTCTGGTGCTCGGCCCCAAGGACCGGGTCCAGGCGCCCCCGAATCTGGTCGACCTGGCCGAGTGCCGAGCGCTGCTCGATGCCGGCGTCGACGACTGGGGCGGCGTCTCGCCGCTGACACCCGACCACGTCAACCCCGAGCGACCCTGGCCGTCGCTGGAGGCACTGCGCCGACTGACCGCCGAGGCGGGCTACGAGCTGCGTCCGCGGCTGACCGTCCATCCCGAGTACGTCGTAGCCGGACTGCGTCAAGGCGGCGGGGCGTGGCTCGACCCCCGCGTCTTCGCGCACGTGGCCGCCCTAGCCGGCCCCGACGGGCTGGCCGCGCCGGGGGTCCGGCCGCGACCCGGCGTCGCCTGGCAGGAGCCCGACGGGGGCTTGGCATCGGTGGGCCGCACCGACCTGCACGCGAGCATCGACACGGAGGGCCGCACCCACGACCGGCGTGAGGACTTCGACACGGTGTACGGCGACTGGGACGCGGTCCGGGCCGCGGCACAGACGACCGGGGCCCCCGCCGTACTCCACGCCGAGGGCGCGCAGGCGCTGCGGGCCGCGGAGAAGGACCCCGGCAACCTGTCGGACGAGCATGCCTACACGCTGATGACCGCCGAGGGCGACCTGCTGCGCGAGGTCACCCGGCTCGCCGACGCGCTGCGCCGCGAGGCGGTCGGCGACGACGTCACCTACATCGTCAACCGCAACATCAACTTCACCAACGTCTGCTATGTCGGCTGTCGATTCTGCGCCTTCGCTCAGCGGCGCACCGACGCCGACGCGTACTCGCTCTCCTACGAGGAGGTCGCCGACCGGGCGCAGGAGGCCTGGGAGCTGGGCGCCACCGAGGTGTGCATGCAGGGCGGCATCGACCCCCAACTGCCGGCCACGGCGTACTTCGACCTGGTCGCAGCGGTCAAGCAGCGGGTGCCCGAGATGCACGTGCACGCGTTCAGCCCGATGGAGATCGTCAACGGCACCGCCCGCACCGGGCTCTCGATCGAGGACTTCCTGATCAAGGTCCGCGAGGCGGGCCTGGGCTCGATCCCGGGCACCGCCGCGGAGATCCTCGACGACGAGGTCCGCTGGGTGCTCACCAAGGGCAAGCTGCCGGCCAGGACCTGGATCGAGATCATCGGCACCGCCCACCGGCTCGGCATCCCCACGACGAGCACGATGATGTACGGCCACGTCGACAACCCGCGGCATTGGGTCGGCCACCTGCGGGTGCTGAGCCGCATCCAGGACGCCGCGCTGGAGTCGGGTGGGCGCGGCTTCACCGAGTTCGTCCCGCTGCCGTTCGTGCACAACTCGGCGCCGATCTACCTGGCCGGCGCCGCCCGCCCGGGGCCGACGCTGCGCGACAACCTCGCCGTGCACGCGATGGCGCGGATCATGCTGCACGGCCGGATCCGCAACATCCAGACCTCCTGGGTCAAGCTCGGCGTCGACGGCACCCGCGCCATGCTCCAGGCCGGAGCCAACGACCTGGGCGGCACGCTGATGGAGGAGACGATCTCCCGGATGGCCGGGTCCGAGTACGGCTCGGCCAAGACGGTGGAGGAGATCGCCGAGATCGCCGCCGGCATCGACCGGCCGGTCCGCGAGCGCACCACGCTGTACGGCGAGCGCTGACCCCGAGCCGGATCCGGGAAAACCCCGGTGTCACCGGCGGGCAAAGTTTGCTCCACTGGTGACATGCACCGTCAGATCGCTGGCGCCCTCACCGGACGCGTGACCAAGTGGGTGGTCCTGGTGGCATGGCTGATCGTCATCGCCGTCGCGGGTACCTTCGCGCAGAAGCTCAGCGACGTCCAGAACAACGAGGCGTCGTCGTGGTTGCCGGCCAGCGCCGAGTCGACCAAGGCGCTGGACCGGCTGACGCCGTTCTCGAACCCGAACGACATTCCGACCCTGGTGGTCTACCACCGCGCCGGCGGCCTCACCGCGGCCGACTTCCAGGCCATCGCCGCGCAGGCGCCGCGGATCGGCGGCCTCGACGGCGTGGTGAAGCCGGAGAACAGCACGCCTCCGGTGGTCTACCCGACCGACGCGGCGACCGGGCAGAAGCTGGGGCTGGTCTCCCCCGACGGCCAGGTGGCGACGTCGGTGGTCACGTTCAACCTCGGCCAGGACGGCTGGAACAAGATGCCGCCGATCGCCGACAAGCTGCGCTCGATCGCCCGGCTGCCCGGCGCGGACGTCCATCTGGCCGGTCCCGGTGGCCAGGTCGCCGATGCCGCCGACGCGTTCGCCGGCATCGACGGGACGCTGCTCTACGCCGCGCTCGGCGTGGTGATCGTGATCCTGCTGTTCACCTATCGCAGCCCGATCCTGTGGCTGCTGCCGATCCTGTCCTCGGTGTTCGCGCTGTTCACCGCCGAGGCGGTGATCTACTTCCTGGCCAAGTACGCCGACCTGACCGTCAACGGCCAAAGCCAGGCGATCCTGAGCGTGCTGGTGATCGGAGCCGGCACCGACTACGCGCTGCTGCTGGTGGCGCGCTATCGCGAGGAGCTGCGCCGGCACGAGGACCGGCACGAGGCGATGGCGGTCGCGCTGCACCGGGCCTCGCCGGCCATCATCGCCAGCGCCTCGACGGTGGCCGTCGGCATGCTGTGCCTGCTGCTCGCCGCGCTCAACTCCACCGCCGGCCTGGGCCCGATCATGGCGATCGGCGTGGCCGTCACGCTGGTCGTGATGCTCACCCTGCTGCCGGCATTGCTGGTCATCACCGGGCGTTGGATGTTCTGGCCGCGGCGGCCGACGTACGGCTCGGACGAGCCGACCACGCACGGGCTGTGGGCCCGGGTCGGACGGCGGATCGCGCCGCGCCCCCGCACCGTCTGGATGACCACCACGGCGGTGCTGGTGGTGGCGTGCCTGGGCATCCTCACCCTCAAGACCGGCAACATCCCGACCGACCAGCAGTACACCAAGACCTACGACTCGGTGGTCGGCCAGCGCATCCTGGTCGACCACCGACTGGCCGACACCTCGACGCCTATCCAGGTGGTGACCACGCCCGGCCGGGCCGACCAGGTGGTGTCGGCTATCGACCGGGTGCCGGGCGTCGGCAAGGTCGACACCACGGTGCCACCGGTCGCCGGGGTGAAGTACCTGCCGGTCACCCAGACCGTCGACCCGGCCAGCCAGGCCGCGGCCGACCAGGTGCGGGCCGTGCGCCAGGTCGTGCACGCCATCCCCGGCACGCTGGTGGGTGGGTCGGCCGCGATCTACCTCGACACCGCCGATGCCGCCCACCGCGACAACCGGGTGATCATCCCGGTGGTCCTGGTGGTGGTGATGCTGATCCTGATGCTGCTCCTGCGCGCGCTGGTCGCGCCGGTGCTGCTGATCCTGACGGTGATCCTGTCCTTCGGGGCGGCGCTGGGCATCTCCTCGGTGATCTTCAAATACGTCTACGGCTTCCCGATGGCCGACTCGGGCTTCCCACTGTTCGTCTTCGTGTTCCTGGTCGCGCTGGGCATCGACTACAACATCTTCCTGATGACCCGGGTGC
>NZ_DASZUF010000025.1:0-20432 GCF_035547795.1 Nocardioides sp. | reverse complement strand
CGGTCGAGCACCGGCCACACCTGGGCGGCGCCGCGCAGCGCGACCAGTGCGTGCGTGCGCGCGCGCTCGCCGAACCCGTGCTGCTCCCACGTCTCCTGCCACAGCCGGGCCGCGTCGGCGACGTGGAGGGGGTCGGCGTCGTCGTGCACCTGCGGCACCAGCCTGATGCTCCCGCCGACCAGCTCCTCCTCGTCGGCCTCCACCCGCAGCGAGACCGAGACCAGCTGCGGCAGCCCGGTCGGAGCGGTGACGTGGCGAGCCAGCCGGGCGCGCAGCCGCTCCTGGAAGCCTCCAGCCTCGAAGGCCGCGGCCCGACGCCGCTCGGGGGCGGGCGCGGCCCGCGGCATCGCATCGGCGACCGCGTCGAGGACGCCACGCACCAGCTGCTCGGCGGCGGCCACGTCGAGCTCGCCGTACGCCCTCGTCCTGGCCAGCTGCCGGACGCGGTCGACGTCGTCGCCGTCGACCACCGCCCGCCAGCACTCCTCGCCGGGCTCGATCCGATCGGGCTCGATCCGGCCGGCCGCGACCAGACGCAGGCCGAGCAGCACCGCCCCGGTCAGCAGCGCCACCGAGGGATGCAGGTCGTCGCGGCCGTGCGCCCTGCTCAGCACCGGGATCGCCGCCCGGATGGGCACCGCGGTGGTCAGCCGGCCGCCGAACTCGACCACGCCGTCACGCGGCGGCACCGCTGGTCGGAAGACCGCGGCGTCGGTGACGGAGTAGAGCGAGCTCATGAGCAGACCCTAGGCGAGGGGTACGACGGTTAGGCTCGCAGGCATGAGCATCCTGGACGCCCCCATCGCCCGCCTCGACGGCACCCCCACGACCCTCGGCGAGCTGACCGGTGGTCGGCCGGCGCTGCTGGTCAACGTCGCCTCCAAGTGCGGCCTGACCCCGCAGTACGCCGGCCTGGAGCGGATCGCCGAGGGACACCCGGACCTGGCCGTGGTCGGGTTCCCGTGCAACCAGTTCATGGGGCAGGAGCCGGGAACGCCGGAGGAGATCGCCGAGTTCTGCTCCTCGACGTACGGCGTGAGCTTCCCGCTGACCGAGAAGATCGAGGTCAACGGCGAGGGTCGCCACGAGATCTACGCAACGCTGACCCAAGCCCCCGACGAGACCGGCGCCACCGGCGACATCCAGTGGAACTTCGAGAAGTTCCTGGTGTCGGCGGACGGTGCGGTGGTCAACCGGTTCAGCCCGCGCACCGACCCGGAGGATCCGCGCGTCATCGGCGCGATCGACGCCCTGCTGGGGTGAGTACGGCCGCCCGGTGAGGCGAACGTCACCGGGTGATGTGAAATAACGAATCGAAGACTGTCACCGGTCCCACCTAGGGTGGGGCAGGTGACCGCAGAAATGGCTCCCGAGGCCCCCGCCGCCTCGGAGAAACTCGACGCCCGTGTGCTGATCGTGGCTGGCGTCGTGGTGCTCGGATCGATCATGTCGATCCTGGACATCACCGTCGTCAACGTCGGCATGGCGACGTTCATGAAGGCCTTCGACAAGACCCAGGCGCAGGTGGCCTGGGTCGCGACCGGCTACACCCTCGCCCTGGCCACGGTGATCCCGCTGACCGGCTGGGCGGCGGAGCGGTTCGGCACGAAGCGGCTCTACATGCTCGCGATCCTGCTCTTCGCGCTCGGCTCGGCGCTGTGCGCCACCGCGCCCAACCTCGAGGTGCTGATCGTCTTCCGGGTCCTGCAGGGCCTCGGCGGCGGCATGCTGATGCCGCTCGGCATGACCATCCTCACCCGGGCCGCCGGCCCCGAGCGTGTCGGACGGGTGATGGCGGTGCTCGGCATCCCGATGCTGCTCGGCCCGATCGGTGGCCCGATCCTGGGTGGCTGGCTGATCGACATCGCCTCCTGGCACTGGATCTTCCTGATCAACGTCCCGATCGGCGTCGTCGCACTGATCTACGCCGCGATGGCGCTGCCCAAGGACGATCCGCAGTCCTCGGAGACGTTCGACTTCGTCGGCATGCTGCTGCTCTCCCCCGGCCTGGCCACCCTGCTGTACGGCGTCAGCTCCATCCCGGCCGCCGAGGCGAAGCACGGCACCATGTGGACCGGCAACGTCGTGATCCCGGCGGTGATCGGCATCGCGCTGGTGGTTGCGTTCGTGCCGTGGGCGCTGCGCAAGGCCAACATCCACCCGCTGATGGACCTGCGGCTGTTCACCGACCGCAACATGACCGTCTCCGTGATCGCGATCGTGCTGTTCGCGGTCGCGTTCTTCGGCGCCAGCCTGCTGCTGCCGACGTACTTCCAGCAGGTGCGCGACGCCAGCCCGCTGCGCTCGGGCATCCTGCTCGCGCCGCAGGGCATCGGCGCCATGCTGACCATGCCGATGGCGGGCGTGCTCGCCGACAAGATCGGCGCCGGCAAGGTGGTCATCCCCGGCATCGCGCTGATCACCGTCAGCATGGTGATGTGGTCGCAGGTGTCGGACACCTCGTCGTACTGGTTCCTGCTCGGCGCGCTGTTCGTGATGGGCCTGGGCATGGGCTGCACAATGATGCCGATCTACTCCGCGGCGATGGCCACGCTGCGCGACCACACCATCGCGCGCGGCTCGACCCTGATGAACATCGTCCAGCAGATCGCCGCCTCGATCGGCACCGCGCTGTTCGCCGTGCTGCTCACCAACCAGGTCAAGGACAAGACCGGCCCCGGCGCCGTCGGCTCCCCGGCGCACCAGGCGGCCAGCGCCTACGGCGCGGTCTTCGTCGTGGCGGCGATCCTCGTCGCGATCGTGCTGATCCCGGCCTTCTTCCTGCCTCGCAGCAAGAAGGACGAGACCCAGCCACGGCCGGTCCACGTCGGCCACTGACCCACGCCGGTTCGGCCTCTCGCCGGCTCAGCCCTCCATGGGTCGGCCCTCCACGGGTCAGCTCTCCACGGCCAGCGTGAGCGGCAGCACGGCGGCGGCACCCGCCGCGCGCAGCTCCCGGGCGGCGATCGTGAGCGTCCAGCCGGTCACCACGCGGTCGTCGACCAGCAGCACCCGGGCGCCCTGCGGCAGCCGCGCCCGCAGGCCGGACCGGCGCGCGACGGCGGCGACCCGCTGGGCCGAGTTGGCCGCGCCGGCACCGGGTGGGATGCTCGGGTCGAGCAGCGCGAACATGCCCACCACCGGTCGCTGCAGGTAGCGGGAGAGCCCGTGGGCGAAATCGCCGACCAGCGCGGGCCGGGTGAGGGACTCGATCGCCACGATCGCGTCGACCTGGGGCCGCCAGTCGCCGAGGATCTCCACCACGGCGCGGGCCAGCGGCACCGGCACCGGGCCGTCCTCGGCGCGGAACAGCTCGCGCAGCGCCTGTCCGTGACCGAGGTCGGTGAGCCGGGCGATGGCGCGACCGGGCTCGGCGGCGTCGGCGATCTTGCCCCTGAGGTCGATGCCGAGGGTGGGCAGCGCCTGGGGCCACATCTTCCGCGGCTCGATGACCACGCCGGGTCGGGCCAGGCGCTCGCCGGCCTCGGCGACCGCCTCCTCGGAGACGCCGGTCGAGAGCACCAGCCCGCCGCAGTTGTCGCACCGCCCGCAGTCGGCCGCCTCGGGATCGTCGAGCTGCTCGCGCAGGTAGCGCATCCGGCACTGGGTGGTGGACAGATAGGCCAGCATGGCCTCCTGCTCGCGGGCCCGTGCCTCGGCGACCCGGGCGTAGCGCTCGGCGTCGTACTCCCACGGCCGGCCGGTCGCCGCCCAGCCTCCCTGAACCCGGCGCACCGCGCCGTCGACGTCGAGCACCTTGAGCATCGTCTCCAGCCGGGAGCGGCCGAGCTCGACGTGGGCCTCCAGCGCCGGCGTCGAGAGCGGCCGGCCCGCCTCGGCCAGGGTGTCGAGGGTGCGCCGGACCAGCTCCTCACGGGGGAACGCCAGCGAGGCGAAGTACGCCCAGATGTCGCGGTCCTCGGCGCCGGGCAGCAGGACCGCCGACGCATTGGCGATCGCGCCGCGGCCGGCACGACCGACCTGCTGGTAGTAGGCGACCGGCGAGGACGGCGCGCCCAGGTTGACCACGAAGCCGAGCGTGGCGTCGAAGCCCATCCCCAGCGCGCTGGTGGCCACCAACGCCTTGATCCGGCCGGCGGCCAGATCCTCCTCCAGCGCCTGGCGCTCGGTGGTCTCGGTCTGGCCGGAGTAGGCGGCCACGTGATGCCCGCGGGCACGCAGATAGCCCGCGACCTCCTGGGTGGCCGCCACGGTCAGGCAGTAGACGATCCCCGACCCGGGCTGCTCGGCCAGATGGTCGGCGAGCCAGGCCAGCCGCTGCTCGATGGTGGGCAGCCGGACCACGCCCAGTCGCAGGGACTCGCGGTCCAGCGATCCCCGCAGGACGAGTACGTCGGAGCCGAGCTGCTCGGCCACATCCGCGGTCACCCGCGCATTGGCGGTGGCGGTGGTCGCCAGCACCGGGATGCCCTCCGGGAGGTCGGCCAGCAGCGTGCGGATGCGGCGGTAGTCGGGCCGGAAGTCGTGCCCCCAGTCGGAGATGCAGTGCGCCTCGTCGACCACCAGCAGCCCGCAGGTCGCCGCCAGCCGCGGCAGCACCGCGTCGCGGAAGCCGGGGTTGTTGAGCCGCTCGGGGCTGACCAGGAGCACGTCGATCTCCCCGGCGTGGATCGACTGCTCGATCGCCGACCAGTCCTCGATGTTGGTGGAGTTGATCGTCGCGGCCCGGATCCCAGCCCGCTCGGCCGCCGCGATCTGGTTGCGCATCAGCGCCAGCAGCGGCGAGATGATCACCGTCGGCCCGGCGCCCTGGGAGCGCAGCAGCAGAGTCGCCACGAAGTAGACCGCCGACTTGCCCCAACCGGTCCTCTGCACCACCAGCGCCCGCCGGCGCTCCACCGCCAGGGCCGCGATCGCCGACCACTGGTCCTCGCGCAGGCGCGCGTCGTCGCTGCCGACCAGGGCACGCAGGTGTGCCTCGGCGGCAGCGCGGACATCGGTCGTGGTCTGCTCGGCCATGGCCCCTGTCTACCAGCGCCCGCCGACAGCCTCGTCCGCGCGGAAGGCACCGTCCACAAGCACGGGTACGACGGGACTGGCGCCGTACTCCCCCGCGATGGCCACGTCCGCGGCGAACCCCCTGTCGCTCAGCTCCCGACCGCTGACGCACGCGTGCAGGTCCTCGGGGAGCTCGGCGGCGCGGAAGGCGGCCGCCGCGGCGCGTGCCTCCGGGCTGGCGGAGAGCCCGGCCGCCAGCAGCCCGGCGACCACGGCACCGGCGCCCCACAGGTCCTCGACGGCCGGACGCAGGGTGTCGTCGGGCCAGCGCTCGCCGGCCGGGATGACGGCGACCGGCCCGGAATCGGAGCGTTCGGCGAGCCGGGCCGTGACGGCTGGAGCGTTGCGCAGGCAGGCGGCCACCACGGTGGCGCCCGAGCCGGCCAGCGCGGTGCTGATCGTGGAGCCGTTGGGCGAGGGCAGCACGATCCGCCTGACGCCCTCGACCCGGGCCATCGCGGCCGGGCTCAGACTCACGCCGGCCACCCCGTCACGCGCCGCCTCCAGCCGGCCGACGGCCAGGGTGGCTCCAACCTCGGCGGCGTACGCCGCGGCCCGCTCGTCCCGCCACCGGAACGGGTGCACCGCCATACCCCGCTCGACGGCGACGGTGACGGCCGTGGTGAAGGACAGCACATCCACCACCACGGCACAGGCAACGTCGCGGAGCGCCTCCGCCGCGGGCGCCCCCCACTCGAGCCGTACGTCGAAGGGTCGCTGGAGGTATTCGGGCCGCACGCGGGCTCAGTGTGCCACCGGCCGCCGCTTGTAACACGCTGTCCGGCGCACTAGAAGGTCGTTGCAGCGACCTTCTAGTGACGTGGACAGCGTGTTACATGTCCCGCACAGTCAGCGGCGAGGCCTCACCAGATCCCGACGCGGTCCCCCGGCTCGACCCACAGCCCGTCCCCGGGCTTGGTGGCGAAGAGCTCGTGGAACTCATCGAGATTGCGCACGATGTTGGCCCGGAACTCCGCCGGCGAGTGCGGGTCGACCGCGAGCAGCTGCTGCAGCTGCTCGGGGCGCCGCTTGCCGCGCCAGACGTAGGCCCAGTTCAAGAACAGCGACCGGCGCTCGTCCTCGGAGGCGTCGGGGCAGGCCAGCAGGAACGCCTTGTAGGCGATCGTCAGGCCGCCCAGGTCGCCGATGTTCTCGCCGACCGTCAGGGCGCCGTTGACGCGCTCCCCGGGCAGGTCGCGCAGCTCGAAGCCGTCGTACTGCGCGATCAGCGCCTTGGTCTTGACCTCGAACGCCGCCCGGTCGGCGTCGGTCCACCAGTTCTCCATGTTGCCGTCGCCGTCGTACTGCGAGCCCTGGTCGTCGAAGCCGTGACCGATCTCGTGCCCGATCACCGCGCCGATGCCGCCGTAGTTCTCCGCCAAAGTCGCCGACGGCGAGAAGAACGGCTTCTGCAGGATGCCCGCCGGGAAGCAGATCTCGTTGGTGCCGGGGTTGTAGTAGGCGTTGACCGTCTGCGGCAGCATGTGCCACTCGTCGCGGTCGACCGGACCGCCGAGCTTGCCGAGCTGCCGGTCGGTCTCGAAGACCGAGGCAGCCTGCACGTTGCCCAGCAGGTCGCCGCGGGAGATGGGCAGCGCCGAGTAGTCGCGGAACTTGACCGGATAGCCGATCTTCGGGGTGAACTTCGCCAGTTTGTCGAACGCGCGCTGCTTGGTCTCCGCGCTCATCCAGTCCAGCCCGGCGATCGACTGTCGGTAGGCCTCGATCAGGTTGGCGACCAGTTCGTCCATCATCGCCTTGGACTCGGGCGGGAAGTGCCGGGCGACGTACTCCTTGCCGACGGCCTCACCCAGCGCACCCTCGACCAGCGAGACGCCGCGCTTCCACCGCTCCCGCTGCTCCGGGGTGCCGTTGAGGGTGCGGCCGTAGAAGTCGAAGTTGGTCTCCACGAAGTCGTCGGTGAGGTACGGCGCGGCCCAGCGCAGCACGTGCAGCAGCAGCCACGACCGCCACTCCTCGACCGGGGTGTCCTGCAGCACCGTGCTCAGGTGGCTGAAGAACGACGGCTCGCGCACGATCGTCTCGCCGAGCACCTGTTCGGCCGACAGCTTCGCGCCGGAGAGGTTGGTGACGTAGGCGTCCCAGTCGAAGCCGGGGGCGAGATCGCGCAGTTGCGCCAGCGTGGTCAGGTTGTAGGTCTTCTGCCGGTCGCGGGTCTGCGTGCGCTCCCAGTGACCGGCGGCGATAGCGGTGTCGATCCGCAGTACCGCGGCCGCAGCCTCCTCCGGCGCGGCGTGCCCGCCCAGGGTGAAGAGCCGGGTGACGTAGTCGAGGTACTTGGCCCGGATCTCGGCGTACTTCTCGTCGCGGTAGTAGGACTCGTCGGGCAGGCCGAGGCCGCCCTGGAGCAGGTTGAGCAGGTAGCGGCTGGAGTCCTTGTCGTCGGTGTCGACGTAGGAGCCGAACAGGCCGTGGCCGCCGATCCGCTCGAACTCGCCCAGGAACGCCGCCAGATCGGCCACGTCCCGCAGCCCCTCCACGGCGGCGACCAGCGGGGCCAGCGGGGCGGTCCCGACCGCCTGGATGGTCTCCACATCCATGAAGGAGGCGTAGAGGTCGCCGATCTGCGAGCCCTCGGGCGCCCCCTCGATGATCTCGCGCACCTGCACCTCGGCCTCGTCGGCGAGCGCCACGAACGCGCCCACGCTGGCCTTGTCCGCCGGGAACTCGAACTCGCGCAGCCAGGTCCCGTTCACATGACCGAACAGGTCGTCTTGGGGCCGCACGGAAAGATCCATGCCCGAGAGGGCGTCATCGAGAGTCGTCACAGCACAAACCTAACCGCCCGAGGCACAATCCCTCGGGACGGGAAGGAGCGGCGATGCGGCGGGCGTACGCGATCGGGGCGTTGGCACTGGCGCTGGCCGGTACGACGGCACCCGCCCAGGGCGCCGGCACCAACGGCTGGACGAGGGTGAGCCAGGGTGCGGTCGACCTCGTCTCCCTCCCCGCCCTGGCCCGCACCGCCGACGGCTCGCTGCACGTGGCCTACGTGACCGACGTCGGCACCGGCAACAGCGCCCAGCAGGCGACCCTCGGTCGCGCCGGCTCCCTCGCCGGTACGGCGACCATCGCCGCGGGCTGGACGACGATCGACGACGACCCGCGGCTGGTGCCGGCCGGCGGCGTGCTGCATGCCGTGCTCGGCGGCCGCCAGACCGCTGCGGACGTCGGCCATCTCTACGACGCCACCAGCGGCGACGGGGTGACCTGGAGCACCGCCGTCGCGGTCGACGACAGTGCCACCTCCGCCGGCACGGCTGCAGCGGTGCTGCCCGACGGCCGGCTGCTCACCGCCCGGGCCACGTCCGGCGGCATCGCGCTGCGCGCGGGCGCGACCACCAGCACGCTCGCCACCCCGGGTCACGCCGCCAACGCCGGCCTGGTGGTGGCCGGCGGTGCGGTCTACGTCGCCTATGCGGTCCTCGACACCGCGCCCGGGATCTACGTGCGACAGGTCGACCCGACCAGCCTGGCAGCGGTCGGCCCGGCCATGCTCGCCCCCGGCTCGTCGACCGGCAACGCGATGGTCCTCACCGCCGAATCGACGCCGCTGGTGGCACGACCGGACGACAGCGTCTGGACGGCGTACTGCCTCGGCTATCCGACCTGCCACGCCACCGCCGTCTGGCGAGTGGGCAGCGCCGCGCCGCTCACCCTGAAGAGCGCGGCCGACCGTCCGCACGTGGCCCTGTCCACCACCGCCGACGGCCGGCTGTGGGTGGCCTGGAACCGTACCGGCACCACGCTGAGCGCGGCACGCAGCAACACCGCCGCGACGAGGTTCGGCGCGGTGGAGACGGTGCCACTGCCCTACGACGCCGCCTACGCGCTGGCCGCCGACGGCCGGCTCGGGCCGCTCGACGCGGTGGTCAACGCCGGCCAGGGCATCTTCAGTCGGCGGATCGAGCCCGGACTGAGCGTGCAGGCCAGGCCCAAGCACTGGAGGCACACCCGATCCGCGAAGGTGAAGGTGAAGGTGACCGACGCCGGCGCCCCGGTCAAGCACGCCAAGGTGAAGGCGAAGGGCACGGGCATCAAGGCGCGCTGCACCACCCACAAGAAGGGCACCTGCACGCTGCACCTGCGGGCCTCGGCGAAGAAGGGCAAGGTCGTGTTGACGGCCACCAAGAAGTCGTACGCCGCCGCCACCGGCAAGCTCAAGCGCAGATAGCTCAGCCGGGGTGGACGATCCGGTTCATCTCGAAGTGCATCGGGTCGGTGTAGTGCCAGGTCCCGCCCCAGGTGAAGCCCCACTTCTCGAAGATCTGCACCACGCCGCGGTCCATCTGACCGGCCGTGCCGCGGGCGTTCTCGGGGGCGTTGATGTCGATCGCCAGCCCGAAGGCGTGGTTGGACAGCGAGGACGACCCGGCGATGAAGCGCGGGTTGTAGCACCCGGCGGTGCTGTGGATCTTCGAGGCCAGCCCGCGCGCGACGACCTCCGCCAGGGCGGCCTTGAGCTGCGGGAAGAGCAGCCTGTTGCAGGTCACCCGGCCCAGGATCGGCACCGTCTCGGTGGTGATGTGCGCCTGGACCCAGGCGGGATCCGGAGCGATCCGGCCACCGCCGAGCACCCGGTAGGTGTAGCGGCCGACCGCATCGGCGACGGAGCCGACGACGTACGCGATCTGGACGGCGCCCGGGTCCAGGCCGTCGCGGGCGACCACGTCGAGCCGCTGCACCGACGCCGCGGAGCCGAGCAGGGCCTGCAGCGGCTTGACCACCTGCTCGGGCGAGGTGATCGAGGTGGAGACGATGACCGCGTTGTCGGCAGGCAGCCCCAGCGCCTTGCCCCAGGCGGTGTTGACCACCGCGTCGACCAGGCCGGGGATCTGCGGAGCGTAGGCGCCGATGTGGATCTTCGGCGCGCTGCTGGCCGAGCCCATCTTCCAGTAGCCCTGGGCGTCGGGCGGCAGCTGCTTCTTCAGCTTGGGCCGCACCGCCAGCTCGCCGCCGGCGACCCGGTCCCACACCTGGGTGGCGTCGGCGGAGGCCAGCGGCGTGTAGGCCCGGTAACTGCCCGGGTCGACGGCGACCACGTTGAGCAGCTTGTCCTCGATCGAGACCTCGCCGATGGAGAGCTGCTCGATGCCGGTCACGCCATGGATGGCCTTGATCCTGGCGATGGTCGCGGCGCTGAGGGTGCCCTCCGCGCGCACCAGGATGTCCGCGGAGTGCAGGTCGCCGGTCAGCGGCCCGGGCGCGGGTACGGCGTGGGCCGGGTCGGCGACCGGGACCGGCGAGCCGGTAACGCTCGGCGTACTCCCGGAGGGATCCGGCGAGGACGACGCCGAGGGATGCGCGGCGGGGCCGGACACGCCGCATCCGCTCAGCCAGCCACTCAGCGCCAGCGCGCCCGCCAGGCACGCGGCAGCCACCCTCCGGTTCATCACACCCCCGAGGCAGAAGCCTACGCGAGCTGGAAGACCCGCTCCGCGATCCAGGCCAGGCTCTCCGCGGTGAGCGCGGGTGTCGAGGCCGGCTGCATCAGGTAGCTGAGCACCATCCGGACGTAGGCGTCGATCACGATTTCCAACTCGAGCGGGTTGAAGGGATGCTCGTACGCCGAGAGCCGGTCGCGGATCACCGCCGTGACGGCCGCGAACAGCGGCGCGCTGTGGGTGGTCAGCAGCGGCAGGAACTCGGTCTCCGCGCCGGTCGTGGCCGAGGCGATGGCCCGCAGCAGCGCACTGTGCTCGCCGAGCTCCAGGGTGTCCTGAGTGGCCTGCTTGATGCCGGCGATGACGTCGTCGGGGTGGGCGTCGAACGCCGCGTTGATACAGGTGAGGAAGCGGTCCAGCTCGCGCATCGTCATCTCGGTGGCGAGGTCGCTGCGGGTGCCGATCTCGTTGTAGACCGTCTGTCGGGCGACCCCGGCCGCCTCCGCCACCCGGGTGATCGTGACCGCCGACCAGCCCTCGGTGACGGTCAGCTCGACCGCCACGTCGAGCAGCCGGTCGCGACCGATCCGCTCGCGCTTGGTCCGCTTCGCCGGGCCGTCCACTCGCTGCTCAGGCACCATGAGATCTCCGAGCGTGAGTGGGTCGTCGGGCATGGGGGCCATCGTAGAGGTCGCGGGCGTCACCGGAGGGTGACTCCGGTGAACGGCACCCGCCGATCCGGGCCGGACCAGACCAGGCGTTTGCGAGACTGGAACTCATGAGCTCCTCCCAACCCTTCGGCATCGACTTCGGCGGCACCGGGATCAAGGGAGCGCCAGTGGATCTCTCCCGGGGCGACTTTGCCAACGAGCGAGTGCGCTTCAAGACACCCCACAAGTCCACACCGCGGGCGATCGCCGACATCTTCGTCGAGCTGCTGGCCGCCTTTCCGGCGTGCACCGGGCCGGTCGGGGTGACGGTACCCGGCGTGGTGCGGCACGGTGTCGTGCACACCGCCGCCAACATCGACCGCGCCTGGATCGGCACCGACGCCGACGCGCTGTTCACCGCCGCGACAGGCCGCGACGTGCATGTGGTCAACGACGCGGACGCCGCCGGTCTGGCCGAGGTCCGCTACGGTGCCGCGCGCGGCCGCCGCGGCCTGGTCATCGTGACCACGCTCGGCACCGGGATCGGCTCGGCGTTCCTGTACGACGGCGTGCTGATCCCCAACTCCGAGCTCGGGCACCTCGAGATCGACGGCCACGACGCCGAGACCCGTGCCTCCAACCGCGCCCGGGAGAAGGACAACCTGTCCTGGCATGAGTGGGCCAAGCGACTGCAGAGGTACTACCGCACCCTGGAGCAGCTCTTCTCCCCCGACCTCTTCGTGGTCGGTGGCGGTGTCTCCAAGCAGTCGGCCCAGTTCCTGCCGCTGCTCGACCTCGACACCGAGATCGTCCCGGCCACCTTGCGCAACAATGCCGGCGCCGTGGGTGCTGCGCTGTACGCCGCCGAAGCGGAGATGGTCCGGGGCACAGATCGGGGATTGCCCACCAGCAGCCCCTGATCCGCGCCCCGGACTACCCGGACATGCCGGGTTGGCTGCCGAGCTCCGCGGCCACCGGGAGGATCAGGTCGACGTCCTCGCTGGTGGTGCGGAAGTTGACGAAGCAGACCCGCAGGCAGGTGTGTCCGTCGACCACGGCGGGGGCCAGGAAGACGCGGCCGTCGCGCTGCATCGCTCGGGCGAGCCGCTCGTTGTGGGCGTCGAGCCGATCGGCGGGAAGCCCCGGCGGGACGTGTCGGAAGCAGACGGTCGACAGCATCGGCTCGTGGAGCAGTTCGAACTCGGGATGGGCCCGGACGGCCTCGGTCAGGCGCGCGGCATGGTGCAGGGTGCCCTCGATCCAGGCACGGAACCGATCGGCGCCGTACACCCGCATCGACAGCCACAGGCGCAGTGACCGGAAGGGGCGGGAGTACTCGAAGGTGGAGTCGACCGGGTTGCCGGTGTCCTCCTCGTGCAGCATGTAGCGCTCCTCGTGGCCGAACGCGGCGCGCAACGCGTGCGGGTGCCGCAGCAGGATCGCGCTGCAGCTCTTCTGCATCCCCAGCCACTTGTGTGCGTCGATGGTCACCGAGTCGGCGCGATCCAGACCGGCGAACCAGTGCCCGGCGGTCGCGGTCGCCGCTGCGGGAAGCCCGTAGGCGCCGTCGACGTGCAGCCAGACGCCGTGCTCGCTGCACACGTCCGCGATCGCCTCCAGCGGATCGACCGCTCCGGTGAGCGTGGTGCCCGCGGTGGCGGCCACCGCGATCGGCGTGATGCCTTCGGCGCGGTCGCGCGCGACGGCGTCCGCGAGGGCGTCGACGCGCATCCGGCGGCGGTTGTCGGTCGGGACGCGACGCAGCGCCCGACGCCCCAGACCGATGGCCTCCACCGCCCGAACGATGGAGTGGTGGGCCTCCTCGGAGCAGTAGACCACGGCGCGGCGACCGGCGATGCCGTGCTCCCGGGCGCCGGGCAGCGCCTGCTCCCGAGCGGCCAGCAGTGCGGTCAGGTTCGACGTCTGGCCTCCCGAGGTGAAATGCCCCTCGGCGGCGGGAAAGCCGACGAACTGCGCGATCCAACGCACCGCCTGCCGGTCCAGCAGGTCCGCGGCGCCGGCAGCGGTGGCCAGGTTGGCGTCGTAGGCGGCGGCCAACGCCGAGGCCAGCACGCTGGTCTCCAGGCCGCTGGAGCCGACGTAGGCGACGAACAACGGACGCGACGGGGTGATGCTGGCCTCCAACACCTGCACGGCGTCGTCGAGCGCGGCGTGCAGGTCGCCGGGGTCGGCGGGCAGGGCGGCGCTGAGCCGGGAGACGAGCTCCGGGTCGGCCTCCGGCTCGTGAGCGCGGGGGCGGTCGAAGGAGGCCCACGCCGCGGCGAGGTAGCGGGACAGGTCGCGCAGTACGCCGTCGCGGTCGGCCAGTTGGGATCCGGGACGGGATGCGCGGCGGTCGGCGGGATCCCCGGTCGATGCGGTGCTCATGCCAGCCAGCCTGCGCGATGCTGCGCATCGGCACAACAGCTAGCGCGGCAACTGAGCACAACCCACCGGATTGGCATGGAAATGTGGCAATGTGCTCAGCATGGATGCGCTCGACGCCCGGATTCTGCTTGCCCTGGACGATGACCCCGATGCCACCAGCCTCGAACTGGCCCGGCGGCTGGGCATCGCTCGCAACACCCTGTCCGCGCGGCTGACGCGGCTGCGGGCCGGCGGCGCGATCGGTCAGTACAGCCGCCGGGTCGACCCCGGTGTGCTGGGTCGGGGCCTGGTCGCCTTCATCTCGGTCGAGCTCAGCCAGACCACCGGGCGCCGGGCCACCGCCGCGCTCCGCGCCGTGCCCGAGGTGGTCGAGATGCACGCCATCACCGGCGAGGCCGACCTGCTCCTCAAGGTCGTCGCCCGCGACACCTCGGACCTCCACCGCATCACCGGCGACCTGCTGGCGGTGCCCGAGGTGGTCCGGACCAGCACCGTCATCTCCCTGTTGGAGGAGATGCCGTTCCGTGTCCGGCCCCTCCTCGAGCAGGCCGCACAGGGCTGATCAGGCCGGGCGTGCCGGCCTGATCGCCTGCTTCCCGGCGTCGATCACCGCGCCGCGACGTGGCGGTGGTGGCCCGGCCAGTGCAGCCGGTGCCCCCGGCCGTCGGCCCGGCCCGTCCGTGCCGCGGTCGCGCCGGTCCCCTCGGTCGCGTCGTAGCCCGGTCGGCCCGTCATCGTCGGTGCGGTGGCCCGCTCGTCGTACGGCTCGCCGGCTACCGGCCCGGCCGCCCACTCCGCCTCGCGTACGCCGAGGACGGCGAACCGGCCGAGCGCGAGCGCCGCGAAGAAGACGATCACCGCGCCGAGCCCACCGAAGAAGCCGAGGTATTCGACCGCCTGGCGAGTCGTGCCACCGACCGGGCCGCCCACCGTCGGGCTGCCCCAGATCGACGACAGCGGCATCCCCAGCACGAACCAGGCGCCGCTCACCGCGGCGAGCCAGCCGCCGAACATCGCGGCCAGCCGGTTGGCACTGCCGAGGGTCAGCAGGCCCCCGAGGAAGGCGCCGGCGCCGGGCAGGATCTCCAGGAGGAGCCTGCCGGTCGTGTAGTCCCACGTGTTGTCGGGCGCATAGGCATAGTGCCAGTAGGGCCCGATGAACGGGATCAGGGCGCCCCAGGCGCCGAGCAGCATGAGCAACAAACCACTGATGGCCCCGCGGCTGCGCGGAACCCGCATCATCCCGGCCATGTCGATCACCTTCTGGAAGAGACGTTGGTCAATCCGGGTAACCCCCTCCATGGTTGCTCGCGGTGCGCCCGCGCTCAAATGCCGCGTGCTCACCCGGTTCGATCCGGCGTCGGCGCTAGCTCCAGGGCAGCCCCCAGCGCTCGCCGTACACGAACTGGTCGAGCGGCTTGCGGGTTCGGTCGCGCTGCTCGCGAGCGACGTCGTCGGGGGAGACCTCGTCGGGGTTGCCGCGCACCCCGACCGCGATGCCGGTCAGCAGCTGGAAGTGCGCGGGTACGCCGAGGGCGGCGGCGACCGCCTCGTGGTCGAAGCCCGCGAACTGGTGCACCCACAGCCCCAGCGACGCGGCCTGCACGGTCAGGTGCGCCGCGGCCTGGCCGAGGTCGTAGTAGGAGTACGTCGCCCACTTCGGGCCGTTGCCCTCCGGATCCGGCCCGATCTGGGCGAGCGCGAGGAAGACGACCGAGGCCCGCGGCACCCACCCGGAGTTGCCCCGGGACAGGTGCTCGACCAGTGCCCGGTGGGCGGCGTTGCCACGCTCGGCGACGATGAACGCCCAGGGCTGGCCGTTGCCTGCGCTCGGCGCCCACTGCGCGGCATGCAGCAGCGTGGCGATCTGGTCCTTGCTCAGCGTGTGGCCGGCGTCGAAGACGCTGATGCTCCACCGCTCGCGGAGATGGTCGGTGAGGCCCTCGGCCCCGGCCCCAGGTGCTCGTCGCTTCGTCATGTCGCCATTGTGCACTCAGCCAGTAGACAATCCGGGCGCGGGGTAGGCGCTGATCTCGGTGGCCTTGGCGCTCACCCACACCTCACTGCCCGGCGCCACCCCGAGATCCGCGATGGCCGCGGCGGTGACGTCGACCAGCGTGTCGGGTGGCCCGGCGACGGTCACCCGGATCCGGTCGCCGAGCGGGGCCAGCGCCGCGATCCGCCCCGCCCAGCGGTTGCGGGCGCTGGTGTCGTGCGGCTCGGTGGCGTGCAGGGTCAGCGCCGAGGGGCGCACCGCCGCCAGCACCCGGCCCGTCGGCGCGTCGGCGACGGTGAGCGATCCGCCGCCGTCGAGGCTGACCACCCCGTCACTCGCCGTACCGGCGAAGAGGTTCATGCCCACCATCCGGGCGACGTACGGCGTGGCCGGGCGGCGGGTGATGTCCGCCGTACTCCCCTCCTGGGCGACCCGGCCGCTCTCCAGCACGACCACCCGGTCGGCGAGCAGCAGCGCCTCGATCGGGTCATGGGTGACCAGCACGGTGGGCTGCTCGACCTCGCGCAGGTGAGTGCGCAGCTCGCCCTGCACCTCGGCGCGCGTCTGGATGTCCAGCGCCGCCAGCGGCTCGTCGAGCAGCAGCGCCCGCGGCCCCGCGGCGAGCGCACGGGCCAGTGCCACCCGCTGACCCTGACCGCCGGAGAGCGCGGCCGGGCGACGCCGGGCCAGGTCGGCCAGTCCCAGCCGGTCCAGCCACTCCCGCGCGATGCGGTGCGCCTCGGCCCGACCGACCCCGCGCGAGCGCAGCCCGAACGCGACGTTGTCGAGCACCCGCAGGTGCGGGAAGAGCCGGTGGTCCTGGAACACCACGCCGACCCGGCGCTCCTCGGCCGGCACGAACGTGCTCGCGTCGTCGACGACCACGCCGCCGATGGCGACGTGGCCGGCGTCGATGCGCTGCAGGCCGGCGATCGAGCGCAGCAGCGTCGACTTGCCGGCGCCGTTGGGTCCCAACAGCGCCGTCACCTCACCGGGCTCGACCCGCAGCGCCGCCTCCAGCACGAAGGAGCCGTTGCTGGCCCGGCAGTCGACGTCGATCACGACGCCACCCCGCGCAGCCAGCGCTCGCGCAACGCGACCAGCACCACGATCGCGATCAGCATCATCGGCAGGCTCAGCGCGACCGCATCCTCGGGACTGCTCTGGAACGCCGTGAGCACGCCGGTCGGCGCGGTCTGGGTGTAGTCCATGACGTTGCCGGCGAAGAGCATCGTCGCACCGAACTCCCCCAGCGCCCGCGCCCAGCACAGCACCATCCCGGAGATGAGGGAGGGCACCGCGAGCGGCAGGGTGACGTGGGTGAAGACACGGGTACGGCGGGCGCCCAGGGTGGCCGCGGCCTCCTCCAGGCCGACGTCGGCGGACCGGAAGGCGCCCTCCAGCGTCACCACCAGGAACGGCATCGCCACGAACGTCTGGGCCAGCACCACCGCGGTCGGGGTGAACGACAGCGACCACCCGAACGTGTCGTAGAGCCAGGTGCCGACCAACCCGCGCCGGCCGAAGGCGAGCAGCAGCGCCAGGCCCCCGACCACCGGCGGCAGCACCAGCGGCATGGTCACCGCGCCGCGCAGCAGCCCGCGGCCCGGGAACCGCACCCGGGCCAGCAGCCAGGCCAGCGGCACGCCCAGCACCGCCGCCACCCCCGTCGTGACCAGGGAGGCGAGCACCGAGAGCCGCACCGCCGCCGCGACGTCGATGCCGTCGGCGCTGTCGGCGTGGGAGTAGATCGAGACCAGGTGGCTCCACGGTGCCCGCACCAGCAGTGCGACGGTCGGCAGCACCAGGAAGGCGACGCCGATCAGCGCCGGCGGAACCAGCAGCAGCGGCGGCCGCTGGCTCCGCCGTACCCCCTGGGGCGACCTCACGGAGCGCTGAAGCCCGCGGCGGCGAGGACCTTCTGACCGTCCGACGACTCGACGTAGGAGACGAACGCGTTGGCCAGGTCCTTGTTCTTCGAGCCGCTCAGGGTGGCGATCGGGTACTCGGTGGTGCCGTTCTGGTCGGTCGGGATCTCGACGCCGGTGACCTTGTCGCCGGCCGCCTTCACGTCGGTGACGTAGACGATGCCGGCGTCGACCTCACCGCTCTGCACCACGGCCAGGGTGGTCTTGACGTCCGGCTCGGAGGCGGCCGGGGTGACCGAGACGCCGGTCTTCTGGAACAGCTGCTGAGCCAGCGCGCCGCACGGCGCGGTCGGCACGCACAGCGCGACCTTGACCTTGGCCAGGTCGGCCAGGCCGGTGATGTGCTTCGGGTTGCCCGGTGGGGTGGCGATCTCGGCGGTGTTGGACACGAAGTTGGTCGACGTGGTGGCGTCACCGGCCTTGAGCACCGACTGCATGTTCGTCGGCGACGCCGAGGCGAACACGTCGGCTGAGCCGCCCTGGGTGATCGAGGTGGCCAGGTCGCCACTGGAGCCGAACTGGAAGACGATGTTCGTGCCCGGATGCGCCTTCTTGAAGTCGGTGGCGATCTGGTTGAACGCCCCGGTCAGCGACGAGGCCGCGAAGACGGTGATGCTGCCGCTGAGCTGGCCGCTCCCGCCGCTGGACTGGGACGCCGACGCGTCGTTCCCCGACGAGCCGCCGCAACCGGCCAGGCCGGTCAGGGCCACCGGCAGGGCCAGGGCGAGTGCTGCGATCTTCCTCATGGGGTCTCCTTCGGCCTCTCGATCACGACGGTGGTGGACTTGATCGACGCGATCGCCCGCACGCCCGGCTCCAGGCCGAGATCGTCGGCGGCCTCGCGGCTCATCAGCGACACCACCCGGAACGGCCCGCACTGCATCTCGACCTGCGCCATCACGGTGTCGCGCACGACGTTGGTGACCAGCCCCACCAGCCGGTTGCGAGCCGAGGTGTGACTGGTGCCGTCCGGGTCGGCGAGGGTCGAGGACTCGGCCAGCTCCTGGGCGAGCGCCGCCAGCCGGGCGCCGTCCACGACCTGCCGGCCGCTGGCGTCGGTGGAGACCTCGAGCCGGCCGGAGGCGGCCCAGCGGCGCACGGTGTCGTCGCTCACGCCGAGCAGCTCGGCTGCCTCCCGCAATCGATACGCACCCACGGCAAGGGAACCTAGCAGCGCTCCGCAGATACGGATATACCCTGCCCGGCTGATCCTCAGATGCGTCGATCTCCGACCTCCGATCCGAGCGTCCTCGGCTCTCGCCGTCCCGCCGATCAGGCGGACGGCAGGTTGCTCGCCTAGCCTCTGCTCCCGTGACCCCGCTACGCCGCCTGCTCGCCGCCCTGCGGACGCCACTGTGGATCAGCCGGCTGGTCATGTTGGTGGGTGTCGTCACCGTCGCGTCGGCGCTGATGCCCGCCGTGCACGCCCGCCTGCACCTGGTCTACGAGATGGTGCCCGATGTCTTCCCCGCAGCCGCCGACACCGGCGCCGCCGCCGTCGGCGTGATCCTGGTGGTGCTGGGCTGCGCGCTGCGCCGCGGCAAGTTCCGCGCCTGGCTGCTGGCCACCGTGCTCTCGGCGACCGCCGTCGTGCTGCACCTGCTCAAGGGCCTCGACGTCGAAGCGGCAGCGCTGTGCCTGCTGCTGACGGTGCTGTTGCTGCGCGCCCGCGGCGAGTTCACCGCCCGCACCGACATGCGCTCGCGGTCACGCCTGCTCGCCGTCCTCGTCGTCGGCCCCCTGGTCGCCACCGGGCTCGGCTTCGGCCGGCTCACCCTGGTCGACGCCGGCCAGGCCGACGGTACGACGGCGGGCCAGCGGCTGGCCGAGGCGTTCCTCGGGCTGGTCGGCATCCCGGGCCCGGTGGTGTTCACCCGGCCGGAGAAGGCGGACCAGGCGGCCGTCGCCCTCGCCGTACTCGGGGCGATCGTGCTGCTGCTCGCGGTGCTCGCCGCGATGCGCCCGCCCGGCGGTCCGCACCGGCCCGACGCCGGCGAGCGCGACCGACTGCGTGGCCTGCTGGCGAAGTGGGGCTGGATGGACTCGCTGGGCTACTTCGCGCTGCGCGAGGACCGCTACGTCATCTTCGAGCCCGCCGGCCGGGCGGCGATCAGCTATCGGGTGGTGGGCGGCGTGACACTCGCCGGCGGCGACCCGATCGGGGAGCCGGCCGCCTGGGGCGACGCGATCGCGGCCTGGTTGGCCGAGGCCAGAGCCTACGGCTGGACGCCGGCCGCGCTCGGTTCGAGCGAGCGCGGCGCGACGGCGTTCCACCGGGCCGGCCTGGAATGCCTGGAGCTCGGCGACGAGGCGGTGGTCCGCACCGCCGAGTTCAGCCTGAGCGGGCGGCCGATGCGCGGCGTACGCCAGGCCGTGGCCCGCTGTCAGCGGGCCGGCATCACCGTGGCGGTGAACCGGACGTCCGACCTGACGCCGGCCGAACTCGCCGAGGTCGGCGCGAAGGCCGACGAGTGGCGCGACGGCCAGGTGGAGCGCGGCTTCTCGATGGCGCTGGGCCGGCTCGGCGATCCGCAGGACGGCGAGGCGGTCCTGGTCAGGGCTTTCGGGCCCGACGGGCTGGCCGGGCTGCTGCACCTCGTGCCGTGGGGTCCCGAGGGCCTCTCGCTCGACCTGATGCGGCGCAGCCGTGGCGGCGAGAACGGCATCGTCGAGACCATGGTCGCCGGCCTGATGGCCGCGGCGCCCCGGCTCGGCGTGGAGCGGGTCTCGCTCAACTTCGCGGTCTTCCGCAGCGTGTTCGCGCGCGGAGAGCGGCTGGGGGCGGGACCGGTGCTGCGGCTGTGGCGCGGCATCCTGCTGTGGGTCTCCCGGTTCTGGCAGATCGAGTCGCTCTACCGCGCCAACGCGAAGTACCAGCCCGAGTGGGTGCCGCGCTACCTGGTCTTCGCCGCCTCCGGCGACCTGCCCCGGATCGCGACCGCCGCGCTGCGTGCCGAGGCGTTCTTGGTGATGCCGACGCTCGGCCGGCGGAGGCGGCCGGGGGCGGGGCCCGCGACGGGGCCCGAGGAATCGGCGACCGTGGCCG
>NZ_DASZUF010000024.1:0-13374 GCF_035547795.1 Nocardioides sp. | reverse complement strand
GCAACAACTCCAACCGCTTCATCGACCTCGCGCCGTGGGACGACAGCCTCGGCAAGCTGCCCAGCAAGGTCGTGCTGAGCTCGTGGGGCTACCAGCTGCGCCTCGACAGCGTCGACACCTCCCGGATGCAGCAGTTCGTGGACACGTTCCGGCACTCGAAGAAGTACACCCCCGAGTACGGCTCGGCGGCGGACGGGATCCCGGTGCAGACCGGTGGCCAGCCGGTGAAGTACGGGAGCAAGTTCGCCAACCCGTCCGGCACCGTGAACGGCCAGGGCATGTAGCCGATGGCCGATGCCGCCGACGCGGCCACCGGCGCACGCTCGCTGCCGCTGGTGTTCGAGGCGCCGCGCGGGCGGGGCAAGCCGCCCCGTCACCTCGCCGACCTCGCGCCCGACGAGCGGGTGGTGGTCGTCGAGGAGCTCGGCCTGCCCCGGTTCCGGGCCCGCCAGCTCTCCACTCACTACTTCGGCCGCCTGGTCGACGACCCTGCCGAGATGACCGACCTGCCCGCCGCCCAGCGGGCACAGCTGGTCGCGGGCATGCTGCCGGCCCTGCTCACCCCGGTGCGCACGCTCGAGGCGGACCGCGGCACCACCCGCAAGACGCTGTGGCGGCTCTTCGACGGCGCGCTGGTCGAGTCGGTGCTGATGCGTTACCCCGACCGGGTCACGATGTGCGTCTCGAGCCAGGCCGGCTGCGGGATGGCCTGCCCGTTCTGCGCCACCGGCCAGGGCGGCCTGCAGCGCAACATGTCGACCGCCGAGATCGTCGAGCAGGTCGTAGCGGGCGCCCGCGCGCTGCACCGCGGCGAGGTGCCCGGCGGCCCGGCCCGCGTCTCCAACGTCGTCTTCATGGGCATGGGGGAGCCGCTGGCCAACTACAAGGCGGTGGTCGCGGCGGTACGACGCCTCACCGCGCCCGCGCCCGAGGGGCTGGGCATGAGCGCCCGCGGCATCACCGTCTCCACGGTCGGTCTGGTCCCACGGATCAAGCAGCTGGCCACCGAGGGCATCCCGGTCACCCTCGCACTGTCGCTGCACGCGCCCGACGACGAGCTGCGCAACGAGCTGGTCCCGATCAACACCCGGTTCTCGGTCGCCGAGACCGTGGACGCGGCGTACGAGTACTTCGCCAAGACCGGCCGGCGGGTCTCGATCGAGTACGCCATGATGCGCGACATCAACGATCAGGCCTGGCGGGCCGACCTGCTCGCCGACGTGCTGCGCGAGCGCGGGCACGGCTGGGTGCACGTCAACCTGATCCCGCTCAACCCCACGCCGGGGTCGAAGTGGACGGCCAGCGACCCGGCCGACGAGCGCGAGTTCGTCCGTCGGCTGGAGGCACGTGGCGTGCCGACGACGGTCCGCGACACTCGTGGCCGCGAGATCGACGGAGCCTGCGGCCAGCTCGCCGCCGTCGAGGGCTGACGCGGGCCGCCTTCCCAAAGTGTCACCGTGACACTTTGGGCATGGAGTGACAGTTGTGAAGTGTCACCCTCGGCGCGAACTGTCACCGTGACACTTTGGGGAGGCCGAGCCAAGCCGAGCCAAGCCGAGCCAAGCCGAGCCAAGCCGAGCTGCCATATCATCGCCCGATGATCCCCGCCGAGCTCGTCGCCTCCGAGACGGCGGCCTGGGTGTGGTACCCGCCGGACGCGGAGATCGTGGAGGACGACGACCTCCTGCTGGTGCGGTGGCCCGAGCACTTCGGCCAGCCGCCGAGCCTGGTCCGCATCGACCCCGCCGCCGACCCCGAGCGGGTCCTCGCAGTCGCGGCCGAGCAGACCCGGGTCTGGGGCGCCAACCGGGTGACGGTCCCGGTGATGCTGGCCGCGCCCACCGGCCTGGAGGAGCTCCTGCTCAGTCGAGGTGCGACGCCGTACGAGACCGTCGACGTGCTGGCCGCGGACTTGACCGGTCCCGGCCCGCTGCTCGACGCCCCGGACGGCATCGAGCTGTGGTGGCAACTCAACGTCCGGACCGTGCTGGACGGCGCCGGGGTCGCCCTGGAAGCGTTCGGGGAGGGCGCGATCCCGGACGAGGCGACCGCACGAGAGCTCGCCCGGCTCAACGCAGCCGACCTCGACGCCGGCGTCGGCACCTCCCTGGTCGCCTACCTCGACTCCCGGCCGGTCGGAACCGCCGGGGTCACCGTCGTGGGGTGGACCGCCCGGCTGTGGGGCGGTGCGGTCGTGCCCGCCGCGCGCGGACGCGGCGTCTACCGGGCCATGCTGCAGGCGCGGCTCGACCTCGCCGTCGAGCGCGGCGCCACCATGGCGCTGGTCAAGGGCCGGGTGGCCACCAGCGGCCCGATCCTGCGCCGCGCCGGCTTCCAGGCGTACGGCGAGGAGCGCAGCTACCGGCTGCCTGTCGCGTAACCGCTCACGCGACATTCACCGCGCGGCCACCTGGGCCTCGGCCACCGGTCGGACGGCCCCGTCACCGTCGAGACATGACGGTGATCGAGCTTCCCCGGGCCACCACCGACCGGCCGGACCGGCTTCGCGTGCTGGTGGTCAGCGAGTCCTTCCTGCCCCAGGTCAACGGCGTCACCAACTCGGTACGGCGCGTGCTGGAGCACCTGTCCGCCGAGGGGCACCAGGCGGAGCTGGTGGCGCCCACCGGACCTTCGACGTACGCCGGCTTCGCGGTCACCCGAGCCCGCGGCGCCAACCTGTGGTTCTACAAGGACTTCCGGATCGGGCTCGAGACGCGCCGCCGGCTGCGCGGGGTGATGCAACGCTTCCGTCCCGACGTGGTCCACATCGCCTCGCCCGCGACGCTCGGCTACCAGGCCGCCCGGGTGGCCCGCGAGGAAGGCATCCCCAGCGTGGCGATCTACCAGACCGACCTGGTCGGGTTCGCCGAGCGCTACGAGCAGCGGTTCGGCCTGACCGGCGGTGCCCGGGCGATGGCGGCGCTGACCCGTCGCATCCACCTCGGTGTCGACCTCACCCTGGCCCCGAGCACGGCCAGCCTCACCCAGCTCGACAAGCTCGGCGTCCCGCGCACGGCGCTGTGGCCGCGCGGCGTGGACGTCGAGACGTTCCACCCCTCTCGGGTCGACCACGAGCTGCGTGGCATGGTCGCGCCGCAAGGCCAGGTCGTCGTCGGGTACGTCGGCCGCCTGGCCGCCGAGAAGGAGCTCGGCCTGTTGACCCATCTGGCCCGCGACGACCGCTACGCGCTGGTCCTCGTCGGCGGAGGCCCCGAGGAGCAGCGTCTGCGCGGGCTGCTCCCCGGGGCCCACTTCCTCGGCGTCCTGCACGGCGACCAGCTCGGGGCCGCCTACGCCTCGCTGGACGTGTTCGTCCACACCGGGCGGCACGAGACGTTCTGCCAGTCGGCACAGGAGGCGCTCGCCTCCGGCGTACCGGTGGTGGCACCGCGCTCCGGTGGTCCGGTCGACATCGTCGACGACGGCATCACCGGGCTGCTCTACCGACCCGGCGACGGCGAGGACCTGTGTCGCAGCGTGGGCTACCTGGCCGACGACGCCGTACTCCGGCGGACCATGGGCCGGGCGGCCAGGATGGCGGTGCAGGGCCGGTCGTGGCAGGCGATCAACGCGCGGTTGGTGGAGCACTACCGGGCCGTGATCGATGAGCGCCGGGCGCGCTGGCCGCTCAGCGCCTGAGCAGCGCGTCGATCTCGTCCAGGCCGTCGACGAGGTGGACGTGACCCTCCATCGCGCGGCCCCGGGCCAGGGTCCGCAGCAGCGGCCACGCCGGGAAGGTCTCGGTCCAGTAACGGCTGCCCAGCAGGATCATCGGCGCCACCGTCTCGGGAGTGGCGTAGTAGTTCTCGCAGGCGTCCTGGAAGATCTCCTGCACCGTGCCGGCGGCGCCGGGCAGGAAGACGATCCCGGCATCGCAGATCTCGAGCAGGATCGCCTCGCGAGTGGCGTTGCGGAAGTACTTCGCGATCGCGTCGCAGAACACGTTGGGCGGCTCGTGCCCGTAGAACCAGGTGGGGATCCCCAGCGAGGTCGCCCGCGGCCGGTCGGCGTACTGCTCCCGGACGGCGAGCGCGAGCGTCGACCAGTCCTGGATCGAGGGCTTGAATCCGGGCACCGCGGCCAGGCGGCTGCACGCCTCGGCCACCGTCTCCCGGGGGTACGACGCCAGCCACGCCCCGAGGTTGGCCGCCTCCATCGCCCCGGGCCCGCCGCCGGTGGCGACCACGTGGGTGGAGCTCAGGGCGTGGCCCAGCCGGGCCGCTTCGGCGTACTGGACCGTGCCGCGGCCCGCGTCGTGCCCGCCCATCACGCCGACGATGTGCCGACCCTCGATCCAGGCGTCGAGCGCCTCGTCGATGGCGAAGTCGTGCAGCGCCCGGACCCGGGCGCGGTCGTGGTCGCGCGGCTGCCGGGACCAGGCGTAGGCCCGGGCGTCGAGCGAGTCGGCGTAGTCGGGGGCGTCGTAGAGGTCGGCGGGCGCGTAGAGCCGGGTGCGGTCGGGGTCGACGGGGGCCTGTGGCGTGGGCGCCGCCACCGGGGCCGGCCGGTGGCGGACATGGCGTCGAGTCACGGCGCGATGCTAGACCGGCGGCGCGCCGCCGCCCCCTGCCCGGGGTCGTCGGTGGCGGGCAGTAGGTTCTGCCCCGTGAGATCTGCTGGTGTGCTCGTGACGTCGCTGGCTCTGCTGGTAGGGGCCGGTGTGGCCGCCCCCGCGCTGGCCGCCCCCGCTCCTGCCCGGGTGCCGGTCGCGGACGGTCACGACTCCTACTTCCCCGAGGACGGCAACCGCGGCATCGACGTACAGCGGTACAAGATCGCCGACGCCTACGACTTCGCCAGCGGCCGGCTGAGCGGCACCACCACGCTCACGGTCACCGCGACCCAGGCGCTCTCGGTCTTCGACCTCGACCTGCTGCTGCCGGTCAGCGCTGTCAGCGTCGACGGGCAGAGCGCGGCGTTCAGCAAGCCGGACGCGCACGAGCTGCGGATCACGCCGCCCAGCCCGATCGGCCGGGGTCAGGACTTCAAGGTCACCGTCACCTACGCCGGAGCCCCCGGCGACCTGTGCTGGCAGGGCGAGTGCGACTGGCTGGCGGACAGGCACGAGGTCGTCACCATGAACGAGCCGCACATGGCGGCCTGGTGGTTCCCGGCAGACGACACCCCGGCCGACGCGGCGAAGATGGACATCAGCATCACCGTGCCGGCCGACGACCAGGTGATCGCCAACGGCCGCCAGATCAGCCGTACCGTCGATGCCGGCCTGGCGACCACCCGGTGGAAGGCGCGCGATCCGATGGCGCCGTACCTGGCGTTCTTCGCCGCCGGGCACTTCACCGTCAGCAAGGGCCGCAGCCACGGCCTGCCCTGGCTGGTGGCGGTCTCCGACCAGCTCTCGACCGTCGACCGCAACTCCGCGCTGCGACTGATGCGCAAGACGCCCTCGATCGTCTCCTGGCTCTCCCAGCGACTGGGCCGCTACCCGTTCGAGACCGTCGGGGGCCTGACCACCAAGCTCGACCCCGGTTTCGCCCTGGAGAACCAGACCCGCCCGACCTACCCCATGCTCGACGACGAGCAGACGGTCACGGTGGTGCACGAACTGGCGCACCAGTGGTTCGGCGACTCGGTCCGGCTGGCGAAGTGGCGCGACGTCTGGCTCAACGAGGGCTTTGCGACGTTCCTGGAGTGGTACTGGACCGAGACCCACGGCGGTCCGCCGGCCGAGGAGCATCTGCTGGACGACTATGCGCAGCTGTCCGGCAGCTTCTGGCGCACCCGGGTCGACGACCCGGGTGCGGCCCACCTGTGGGACACCGCCGTCTACGAGCGCGGCGCCATGGCCCTCCAGGCGCTGCGTACCCGCGTCGGTGACAAGGTGTTCTGGCGGATCCTGCGCGGCTGGGCCGCCACCCGGGCGGGCAAGACCGGCACCACTGCGCAGTTCGAGAAGTACGCCGCCAAGGTCGCCCACCAGCACCTCGCGGGCTTCTTCAATGCGTGGGTGCACCACCGCACCCGCCCCGCGATGACCGCCGCCAACGGCCTGGCCCCGGCCGAATAGGTCGAGGTCACCCCACGGCCCCGTCGAGAAGTCACTTTCGGCGGGTTCAGAGGTCACCTTTGGCGCGTTCAATGTCCCGGCTGACCTCTCGACGGGCCGAAACTGACCTCTCAACCGAGGAGCGGGGAGACGGCGCGGGCGATGAGGGACGGCCGGCCGGTGAGTCGCTCCTCGGTGTCGGCGAGGGTCATCGCGCGCAGCCCGGCGTTGACCCCCAGCCAACGCAGCGGCTCGGGCTCCCAGGCGGGGGAGCGGTGTCCGACCCAGGGCAGCGCGGTCAACTCCGAGGGGATGCCCAGGATCAGGTCGCGGAGCGTGCGACCGGCGAGGTTGGTGGTCGAGACACCGTCCCCGACGTAGCCGCCGGCCCAGGCCAGCCCGTTCTCCGGATCGAGCCCGACCGAGGCGCACCAGTCCCGCGGCACGCCGAGAGCGCCGCCCCACGCGTGCGTGAACGCGACACCGGTCAGCGCCGGGAAGAGGTCCACGACCGCCTCCCGGAGTCGGGCGAAGACCCGCTCGTCGCGTTCGTGTCGCGGGTCGACCCGCGAGCGGAACGGGTACGGCGCCCCGCGCCCGCCGAAGACCAGCCGGTCGTCGGCGGTGCGCTGCCCGTAGACGATCAGGTGCCGGTGGTCGCTGAACGTCTCGCGCCGCTCCAGCCCGATCTCGGCCCACAGCGACCCCGACAGCGGCGCGGTCGCGACGATGAGCGAGTAGACCGGGGCCAGCGCCCGGCCGAACCCCGGCAGCGCCGCGGTGTAGCCCTCGGTCGCCCGGACCACGACGTCGGCAGTGACGATGCCGTGCGCGGTCGAGACCCGGTGCGGCTCGATCGCGGTGACCCGGGTGAGCTCGTGGAGCGCGACGCCGTACCGCTCGACGGCGGTGGCCAGCCCACGCACCAGCTTGGCGGGGTGCAGGGCCGCGCAGTCGGGCGTGTACGTCGCCCCGAGCACGCCGCTGGCCCGCACCCGCGCGAGCGCCTCCTCACGGGAGAGCAGGATGAGGCCGTCGAGGCCCCAGCCCGCCGCGCTCTCGACCTCTGCCCGGGCGCGGGCGAGCTGGGCCGCGCTGCGGGCGAGCACGATGGTGCCGCCCTTGGCGATGTCGGCACCGATGCCCTCCGCCGTGGCGACCGATACCACCTCGTCCACCGAGGCCCGCATCGCGGCATGCTGTGCCAACGCGGCCGAGCGCGAGGACATCGCGGCGAGGGTGTCCAGCGAAGCGGGGAAGAGCGCCGAGCACCAGCCGCCGTTGCGGCCCGAGGCGCCGAAGCCGGCCGTCTTCGCCTCCAGCACCACGATCCGCAGGTCGGGCCGGGCGAGCGCCAGATAGTAGGCGGTCCACAGCCCGGTGAAGCCGGCGCCCACGATCGCGACGTCGCAGGAGACGTCGCCCGGCAGCGGGGGCCGCGGCGTCCAGGCGCCGGCGGTCTCGTGCCACAGCGAGGGAGGGGTCAACGCACGCCCCAGGCGTAGGACTGCTTGTGCAGCTTGAGGTACATGAAGGTCTCGGTGCCGGCCACGCCGGGCACGGTGCGGATCTGCTGCGAGATCAGCTCCAGCAGGTCCTCGTCGCTGACCGCCACGACCTCCACGAGCAGGTCGTAGGTGCCGGCGGTGACCACCACGTAGTCGACCGCGTCGAGCTCGGCGAGCGCGTCGGCCACCGGCTCGATCGGGCCGTCGACGCGGATGCCGATCATCGCCTGCCGGGCGAAGCCGAGCTCGAGCGGGTCGGTGACCGCCACGACCTGCATCACCCCGCCGTCGATGAGCCGCTGCACCCGCTGCCGCACCGCGGCCTCGGAGAGGTCGACCTCCTTGCCGATCGCGGCGTAGGAGCGGCGACCGTCCTGTTGGAGCTGCTCGATGATCGCCTTGCTCTTCTCGTCCAACAGCGGGGCGTCGGTGGTGCGCTTGCGGGTCATGGCCGCAAGTGTTCCGTCGTACCCGCCGAATGGCAACGACCGACAAGGGCGGTTCACGAGCGAATCAGTCGCCAGGAGCCGTCTCTACGACGGGGTTCGTTGCAACAGCGTTACTTCTCTGCGGAGGTGCTTGTTCATCGAGCCATCCGCGTGGCACGATCCAGTCCATCCCACGAGCGGAGCAGGAGGGGGTTCGTGTGGCCGAGACACCACGGCGGGGACTGAGCCGTCGTACCGTCCTGAAGGGCGTCGGAGGCGTGGCGTTCGCGGGCGTGGGCATCGGCGTGCTCCCGCTGTTCTCCACGCCGGATCGGCACCAGAACCCGCTCCAGTGCCGGGCCCGCGACGTCTCGGCGACGGACAAGCGGTTCACGATCAGCACCTGGACCGAGTACATCGACACCGACGGCAAGCACTACACCTCGACGCTGACGGCGTTCGAGAAGCACTTCGGGGTGCGGGTCAACTACCGCACCGACGTCACCGACAACGTCATCTTCTTCAACAAGGTGGTCAACCAGCTCGGGTCATGTACGCCGACCGGCCGCGACATGTTCGTCCTCACCGACTGGATGGCGGCGCGGATGATCCAGATGGGCTGGCTGCAGCCGATGGACCCGGCGAAGGTGCCCAACCTGCACCAGAACATCATCTCCTCGCTCAAGGCCCCCAGCTGGGATCCCGAGCGCAAGTACTCCGCGCCGTGGCAGGCCGGCTTCACCGGCATCGGCTACAACGCCAAGTTCCTGCCGAACCCGCCGCGCACCATCAAGGAGCTGCTCACCCGCCCCGACCTGCGCGGCAAGGTGGCGGTGCTGACCGAGATGCGCGACACGATGGGGCTGGTGCTGCTCGGCCTGGGCTACGACCCCGAGCGGTTCACCCCGGCGCAGTGGCACGAGGCGATCGACTTCCTGGAGAAGGCCAAGGCCAGCGGGCAGATCCGGGCCTTCTCGGGCCAGGAGTACACCGACGACCTCACCGCCGGGAACACCTACGCCTGCATCGCATGGTCCGGTGACATGGCGGCCTCGGCCGACCCGAACTCGAAGTTCCTCATCCCCGAGGAGGGGATGATGATCTGGTCGGACAACATGCTCATCCCGAACATGGCCAGCCACACGGCGATCGCCGAGGAATGGGTGAACTGGTACTACGAGCCCGAGAACGCCGCGAAGCTGGCCGACTACAACTACTACGTCAGCCCCGTGCAGGGGATCGAGCCGTACATCAAGGACCTCGACCCGCACGTGCTCAAGCATCCCGAGCTGGCCAACCTGATCCTGCCGAACGACGACTACCTCAAGCAGACGCATGGCTTCATGGCGCTGTCGGAGGCCCAGATCCGCGACTACGAAGGAGACTTCTCCCATGTCTCAGGCGTCTGAGCCGAGTCAGGTCCGCCGGGACCTGCGGCTGACCGAGGTCGAGAAGACCTACGCGAACGGCTTCACCGCCGTTCACCCGCTCGACCTGGTGGTGCCGCGGGGCAGCTTCTTCGCGCTGCTGGGGCCCTCCGGCTGCGGCAAGACCACCACCCTGCGGATGATCGCCGGCCTGGACATGCCCACCGCCGGCCGGATCGAGATCGGCGATGCCGACATCACCTACGAGAAGCCCTACCGCCGGCCGGTCAACACCGTCTTCCAGAACTACGCACTCTTCCCCCACCTGAGCATCGCCGAGAACGTCGCCTTCGGCCTGCGCCGGCGCGGCGTCAAGGACCCCGCCAAGCAGGTCGCGGACATGCTGGACCTGGTGGAGCTGGGCAGCCAGCGCGACAAGCGGCCGGCCCAGCTCTCCGGCGGCCAGCAGCAGCGGGTGGCGCTGGCTCGGGCGCTGATCAACCAGCCCGAGGTGCTTCTGCTCGACGAGCCCCTGGGCGCGCTCGACCTGAAGCTGCGCCGCTCCATGCAGCTGGAGCTCAAGGGCATCCAGACCGAGGTCGGCCTGACCTTCGTGCACGTCACCCACGACCAGGAGGAGGCCATGACGATGGCCGACACCATCGCGGTGATGAACGCCGGCCGGGTCGAGCAGATGGGCTCCCCGGCCGAGCTCTACGACAACCCGAAGACGACCTTCGTGGCGAACTTCCTCGGCCAGTCCAACCTGATCGAGGGGACCGTGGTCGGCAAGGACACCCTCGCCGGCAAGCCGGTGGTCAAGGTGGACATGCAGGGCACCGTGGTCTCCATTCCGGAGGACCGTGCCCACGTCAGCAGCGGCGCCGGCTGGGTCGGCATCCGCCCGGAGAAGGTGTTGGTGGCGCCGGCGGGGGAGCAGATCGACGCCCCCGGCAACCACTTCACCGGCGGCATCGTCGTCGACGCCAGCTTCATCGGCGTCTCCACGCAGTACGTGATCGAGACCGCCTGGGGCCAGACCATCAGCGCGTTCGAGCAGAACACCGGCATCCGCGGCGTGATGCCGCCCGGCACCCGGGTCGACTTCTCGTGGCGGCCGGAGTTCGCCTTCCTGCTCGACGCCAGCCAGGACGTCACCGCCGGGACCGTCGCGCCCGAGGAGGAGTGATGCGCAACCGGCGGCTATTGCCGTACTGGCTCCTCCTGCCGGCCGGGATCTGGCTGGTCCTGTTCTTCCTGATCCCGTTCCTGTCGCTGGTCGCCACCAGCCTCTACGACCCGAACGGGTCGGTGCTCACCGGCTACCACGTCACCTGGCACGTGCAGAACTTCGGCCACGTGATCACGACGTACGGCGCGCACCTGTGGCGCTCGTTCTGGTGGGCACTGATCGCCACCGTGCTCTGCCTGGTGCTCGGCTACGCGCTCGCCTACACCATCGCGTTCAAGACCGGGCGGTGGAAGAACATCGTGCTGGTGATGGTGATCGCGCCGTTCTTCACCAGCTTCCTGATCCGCACCGATGCCTGGAAGCTGATCCTGGCCGACCGCGGCTGGGTGGTGCAGGCGCTGCAGCACCTGCACCTGATCGCCGGTGACGGCCGCGTCTTGGCCACTCCGGTGGCGGCGATCGCCGGTCTGACCTACAACTATCTGCCGTTCGCGATCCTGCCGCTCTACACCAGCATCGAGAAGGTGGACCTGCGGCTGATCGAGGCGGCCGGCGACCTCTACGCCAGCCCGCTGCGGGCCTTCACTCGGGTCACCCTGCCGCTGACCATGCCCGGCGTGGTCAGCGCGACGCTGCTGACGTTCATCCCGGCGATGGGCGACTACATCAACGCCCAGCTGCTGGGCAGCACCAACGACCGGGTGATCGGCTCGGATATCCAGTCCCTGTTCACCACCACCCAGGACTACGCCTCCGCGGGTGCGCTGTCGGTGATCCTGCTGGCGCTGATCCTGGTGATGACGCTGTACTACGTCCGCCGCTCCGGAACGGAGGAGCTGCTGTGAGCGCCGTCTGGACCCCCTCGCCGGCGACCGCCGAGGAGCAGAAGCCGGTCAGCCTGGTCGCCGGCGTCCAGCTCGGCCGGGTGCTCTCGGGGCTGGCCGCGATCGGCCTGGTGGCCGCCGCGGTCGGGCTCTCGATCCGGCGCTACCACGTCGAGCACACGTCCCTGAACGTCGCCGGGCCGGCCTTCGCCGTGTTCGTGCTCGTCCTGCTCGCGCTCGCGGCCGCCGCGGTCCTCGGCGTACGCGCCGGCGGCAGGACGCTGCGCGACGACACCGGCGCACGCGATCAGCTCTTCGGGCTGGGTGCGGCGGCGGTGGTGATCGGGCTGGTCGTCACCATCCGGCTGCTGAGCGTCGGGCAGACGCTGGCCGGCGCGATCGGAGTGGTCTGGCTGGTCGCGAGCGTGACCTCGCTCGGCCTGATGTCCACGCCGTCCGCCAACGTCTGGCTGGCCGGACGCTCACCGGGCCGTAACGTGCTGGCCTGGATCCGGGCCAACCTGCTGCTGTTCATCGGCCTGCTGGTGATGGCCTACCTCTACATTCCCAACGTCGTGGTCGCGGCGATGAGCTTCAACCACGAGGTCGGCAAGCACACCACCTACCAGTGGTACGGCTTCAGCTTCTCCAACTGGACCCACATGTGCGCCCCGGCACAGATGTGCGGCTCGGTGGTGACCAGCCTGTGGATCGGTGTGGTGGCGACGGTGGTCGCGACCCTGTTCGGCACGTTGGCGGCGTTCGCGCTGATGCGCCACCAGTTCGCCGGCCGCAGCGCCACCAACACGGTGCTGTTCCTGCCGATGGCGACGCCCGACATCGTGATGGGATCCTCGCTGCTGGCGTTCTTCGTCGCGCTGCGGATGGGCGGCCACCTCGGCCACGTCACGATCATCATCGCGCACGTGATGTTCTGCCTGTCCTACGTCGTGGTCACCGTCAAGGCCCGTCTGGCGGGCATGGACTCCACCCTCCAGCAGGCCGCGATGGACCTGTACGCCGACGAGCGCCAGACGTTCTGGAAGGTGACCCTGCCGCTGGTCTTCCCCGGCATCCTGGCCGCGTCGCTGCTGGCGTTCAGCCTCTCCTTCGACGACTTCATCATCACCAACCTCAACGCCGGCACGGTGACGACGTTCCCGATCTTCGTGTGGGGTGCGGCGCTGCGCGGCCTGCCGATGCAGGTCAACGTGATCGGCACGCTGATGTTCGTGCTGGCCATCGTGCTGGTGGTCGCCGCCGACATCGTGGGCCGGAGCAGGTCCAGGGGACGGGCCTGATGCATCCCACCCTCCGCGACGCCAGGACTGAGGTCTACTGGCTGGCCGACCCCGCACGCCCCGCACGGCTGCCGGCGCTGGCCGACGCGGTCAGCGCCGACCTGGCGGTGGTGGGCGGCGGCTACACCGGGCTGTGGACGGCGCTGCTGGCCGCGGAGCGGGGGCTCGACGTCGTACTCCTGGAGGGGGAGGGGTGCGGCGACGGCGCCTCCGGTCGCAACGGCGGCTTCGTGCACCCGTCGCTGACCCATGGGTTCGGCAACGGTCTGGCGCGCTGGCCCGAGGAGATCGACGAGCTGGACCGGCTCGGGCTGCGCAACCTCACCGAGATCGGCGAGACGATCGAGCGGCTCGGCATCGACTGCGACTGGCACGTCGGCGGCGAGATGGACGTGGCACTCTCCGAGCCGGAGCTGCGCGAGCTGCGCGCGGAGTACGACGCCATGCGCGCCCGCGGGCTGGCCGTGGAGTGGTTCGACCGGGGCCGGCTCGGTCTGGCCAGCCCGATGGTCCTGGCCGGGATGCTGGAGCGACACGTCGGCCTGGTCGAGCCCGCTCGGCTGGCCTGGGGCCTGCGCGCGGCCTGCCTGGCGGCGGGGGTGCGGATCTTCGAGTCCACCTGGGGGAGCGGGCTGCGCGAGGCGGGGGCGGGCGTGGAGGTGACCACGCCCGGCGGCAGCGTCGCGGCCGCGCGGGTGGCGCTGGCCACGAACGCGCGCCGGCCGCTGCTGCGCCGCGTCCGCCGCCGGA
>NZ_DASZUF010000023.1:0-20135 GCF_035547795.1 Nocardioides sp. | reverse complement strand
AAGGTCGGCAGCTGCGTCACCGTCACCCCGGTGATGAGCGCCAGCGGCGCGCCTTCGGCACAGTCGGGCAACACGGGCACGCTGGCCGCCGGCAACGTGCGGATCAGTCAGCCGACCAACGGCGACTGCCTCGGCGGCCTGGGCACCATGCGGCCCGGCGGGTCGGCCAGCGGGTTCCCGAGCGGGCGGCCCAGCGGGTTCCCGAGCGGACGGCCGAGTGGGTTCGCCAACGGCGGCCCGGGCGGTGGCCGCACCTTCGCCTTCGGCGCCAATGGCAAGGTCACGGCCGTCAGCGCGACCGGGTTCACCGTCGCCTCGCAGTTCCCGGGCACCTCGTCCCAGGCGCCGCGCGACACCACCGTGACGGTCAGCGGCTCGACGACCTACACCACCACCAAGCCGGGCGACTCGTCCGCGCTCAAGGTCGGCAAGTGCGTCGTGGCCACCGGCCAGAGCGACGACACTGGCGCGGTGACCGCCGACCGGTTGGTGGTCAGCGACCCGGTGAACGGCTCATGCACCGGCGGGTTCACGATCCGCCGGGGTGGTGCCGCCGGTGGTCAGACCGGCCAGGGTGCCGGCAGCAGCGACGGCGGCGCCGCGTGAGCATCGGGGTGAGTCTGTGGCGGCACCGGGCGGTCCGGGTGGGGACCGGGATCGTCGTGGTGGCCGCGCTGGCCGGGGGCGGCGTGGCGGCGTACGCCGCGCACGGGGGCGGGCCGGACGAGTACCGCACCGCCGCGGTGGCCTACGGCGACGTCGAGCAGACCCTCGCGCTCTCCGGCACGATCTCGCCGACCGGGCGAGCGGACCTGTCCTTCGGCACCGCCGGCACGGTGGCCTCGGTGAAGGCGGGCGTGGGTGACCATGTCACCCACGGGCAGGTGCTGGCCAAGCTCGACACCACCGCGCTGAGCACGGCGGTCAGCAAGGCGAACGCCGAACTGGCCGCCGCCAAGGCACAACTCGCCAAGGACGAGGACGCGCAGGCCGCTGCGGTCACCACCTCCGACTCGAGCACCTCGTCGACCCCGTCGAAGACGTCCCAGACCCCGTCGAGCACGCCCAGCCAGAGCAGCCCGTCCAACCCGACGTCGAGCAGCAGCGCTGCGCTGCAGAAGGCGCTGGCTCAGCTCGGCGTGCAGCAACGGGCCGTGGAGACCGCGCAGAGCGCCGTCGACGACGACCTCGCGGTGGAACAGCAGGCGCTGGACGCGTTGAACGGCACGAGCAGCCCCTGCCAGGCCGCCGACAGCTCGGCGTCCTCCGACCCCTCCTCCGGCGACCCCTCCGGTGGCTCCTCCGGCGACCCGAGCGCGATGCCGACGGGCTCGCCGACGACCGGGCCGGGCAGCCGGGAGTGCAGCGATGCGTTGACCGCGGTCCAGAAGGCCCAGCAGAACGTGCGCGATGCCGAGGCCGACCTCGACGACGCCCTGACCAAGCTGGCCGCCACCCTCACGAACGCGGCCAAGACGGCCGGACAGTCGAGCGCCACCCAGCAGGGCGGCTCCGGCGGCAAGGGCGGCGCCTCGAGCCAGGCCGGCAAGAACGGCAAGACCAGCCAGCTCCCGACCGGCACGGCCAGTCAGACGAGTCAGACCAAGCAGTCGACCGGCACGAGTGGCACCGCCACGGGCACCGGCGGCACCGGCGGCGAGCTGAGCCGGGGCACCGGCCAGACCGTCACCGCCGCCACCCTGGCCAAGGACCAGGCCTCAATCGACACCGCCAAGGCGAGCCTGGTGAAGGCGACCCAGGCGTTGGCCGGGGCCACCATCACCGCGCCGGCCAGCGGCACCGTCGCCCAGGTCTCGGTCGCCCGCGGCGACAGCGCGAGCGCCGGCAGCACCGCGATCGTGGTGATCGCGCCCGGCACCACCACCGTCGAGCTGAGCGTGAGCGACACCCAGGTGACCCAGGTCAAGGTCGGCCAGCAGGCCCGGGTCACGCCCGCCGGCGCCAGCCAGAGCTACGCCGGCAGCGTCACCCGGATCGGCGCGCTGCCGACCACGAGCAGCACGGGCACCTCGACGTACCCGGTGACCGTCACCCTCGACCAGCAGGGCCTCGTTCTGCTGACCGGCGCCACCGCCGCCGTGGACGTGGTCCTCGGCACCGCCAAGCACGTCCTCACCGTGCCGACCTCCGCGGTCTCCGACGGCTCGGTCGAGGTGTACGACGACGGCAGCGTCAGCCGCACCCGGGTCACCACCGGCCTGGTCGGCCGGTCGCGGACCGTCATCACCGGCGGCCTCAAGCTCGGCCAGCAGGTCGTGCTGGCCGATGCCTCCTCGCCGCTGCCCAGCAGCGCCAGCAGCAACACCCGCGGTGGGCTCGGCACCGTCCGGTTCGCCGGCGGCGGCGCGGTGAGCTTCGGCGGTGGCGGCGGCTTCGGAGGCAGAGGCGTCACCCTCGGGCGCTGAGCCCCCGCGCAGGGCTGCCACAGGATTCTCACAGGTCGATCGGGGAACCTGGGCGGCATGACGTCTGCCGCGCCCGAACTCACCCGTCAGGACGGCTCCCCACTGCGCGTGCTCGTGGTGGACGACGAGGTCAACATCGCCGAGCTGATCACGATGGCGCTGCGCTACGAGGGGTTCCAAGTGGCAGCGGCCCACGACGGGGCGAGCGCGGTGCAGACCGCGCGGGAGTTCGATCCCGACGCGATCGTGCTCGACATCATGCTGCCCGACATCGACGGCCTGGAGGTGCTGCGCCGGGTCCGGCAGGACGACCCCGACGTACCCGTCGTCTTCCTCACCGCCCGGGACGCGGTCGAGGACCGGATCGCGGGCCTGACCGCCGGGGGCGACGACTACGTCACCAAGCCGTTCTCGCTGGAGGAGGTCGTGGCGCGGCTGCGGGCGCTGATGCGCCGGGCCGGCGCCCGCCGCACCGAGACCCGCTCGGTGCTGAGCGTGGGCGACCTGGAGCTGGACGAGGACAGCCGGGAGGTCTTCCGTGGCGGCGACGAGATCAACCTGACCGCGACCGAGTTCGAGTTGCTCCGCTACCTGATGCGCAACCAGCGCCGCGTCGTCAGCAAGGCGCAAATCCTCGACCGGGTGTGGAACTACGACTTCGGCGGCCAGGCCAACGTCGTCGAGCTCTACATCTCCTACCTGCGCAAGAAGATCGACGCCGGGCGCGCCCCCATGATCCACACCATGCGCGGTGCGGGCTACGTCCTCAAGCCGGCGACGTAGGAGACTGACCCGGTGGCCACGCTGCAACCCGCGGAGGCGACCCGGCGCTGGGTCTCGCTGACCTCACGACTGGTGATCACCGCCGTCGTGCTGGTCGCGGTGGTGTGCGTGCTGATCGGCACCATCACCACGCTGGCGATGCGGTCCTCGCTGATGGACCGGCTCGACGGAGACGTCCGGCACCTGCCTACCCGCGTGGTCGCGCTCGACACCCACAACCGCGGCCCCGGCACGCTGCTGGCGCTGATCCCGCTCTCCACCAGCACGCCCGTAGATGGCGGCGTGCTCAGCGACGTACCCAGCCAGTTCCGCGGCCTGTCCGACAGCGCCACCGCCGCCCTGCTCGGACTGCCGCGCGACGGGCAGATCCACCACGTCAACATCCCCGGGTTCGGCGGCTACCGGGCCACCGCTCGGACCGGCCACCTGGTCGGCAGCTCCGACGACGTGGTGATGGTGACCGGCCTGCCCACCGCCGATGTGGACTCCACCATCCGCAACCTGATCGGCTGGGAGGCGCTGCTGACCCTGCTCGGCGTGGGCGTGGCGGCGTTCGTCGGCGCCGCGGTGGTACGCCGCCAGCTCCAGCCGCTGCGGGACGTCGCCGCGACCGCCCATGCGGTGGCCGCGCTGCCGCTGGCCTCGGGCGCGATCGAGGTGACCGAGCGGGTGCCCGGCCGGCTGACCGACGAGGCGACCGAGGTCGGCCAGGTGGGCGCGGCGCTCAACACCCTCATCGCCCACGTGGAGTCGTCCCTGCGCGCCCGACACCGCAGCGAGCAGCAGGTGCGCCAGTTCGTGGCCGACGCCTCACACGAGCTGCGCACGCCGCTGACCACGATCCGCGGCTACACCGAGCTGGCCCAGCGCCGACCCACCGACGAGCAGGCGGTCAAGACCGCGCTGGCGAAGGTGGAGGAGGAGTCCGGCCGGATGTCGGCGATGGTCGAGGACCTGCTGCTCCTGGCCCGGCTCGACTCCGGCCGCCCGCTGGAGCGGGCCCCGGTCGATCTCACCCAGTTGCTGCTCGAGGCGGTCTCCGATGCCCGAGTGGTCGCGCCCGGCCACCACTGGCGGTTGGCGATGCCGCCGGACATCGACCCGGAGACCGACGAGCCGATCGCGGTGGTCGGGGACCGGCTGCGACTGCACCAGGTGGTGTCCAACCTGCTGACCAACGCGCGCAAGTACACCCCGTCGGGGACCACCGTGACGGTCACGGCGCGACCCGATGGCTTCGTCGTCCACGACAACGGTCCGGGCTTCCCGCCGGATCTGGTGGAGCACGCCTTCGAGCGGTTCACCCGCGGCGACCAGTCGCGTCACCGAGACGGGGGCGCCGGCCTGGGGCTCTCGCTGGTGCGGGCCATCGTCAGCTCGCACGGTGGCACCGTCTCGCTGGCGTCGCGGCCGGGGGACACCGCGATCACCGTCGTACTGCCGGTGTCCTCAGTCGCGACGTGACCTGCCGGGCAGGTCGAGCATCCGCTCCAGCGCGACCCTGGCGTAGTGCTGGGTCTCGTCGTCGACCTCGATGACGTTGACGATCTGGCCGGCTGCCAGCGACTCCAGCGCCCACACCAGGTGGGGCAGGTCGATGCGGTTCATCGTGGAGCAGTAGCAGACCGTCTTGTCGAGGAAGACGATCCGCTTGTCCGGGTGCGCCTTGGCCAGACGCTGCACCAGGTTCAGCTCGGTGCCGATCGCCCAGGCCGAGCCGGCCGGCGCGTCTCGGATGGTGTTGATGATGAACTCGGTCGAGCCGACGTAGTCGGCCTTCAGCACGACCTCGTGGCGGCACTCGGGATGCACCAGGACGTTGATGCCGGGGATCTCGGCCCGCAGATCGTCGACGGCCTCGGGGGAGAAGCGGCCGTGCACCGAGCAGTGTCCCTGCCACAGGATCATGGTGGCCTCGCGCAACTCCTCGGCGGCCAGACCGCCGTCGGGCCGGTGGGGCAGCCACGAGACGCACTTCTCCAGTGGAATGCCCAGTTTGAGTACGGCGGTGTTGCGGCCCAGGTGCTGGTCGGGCAGGAAGAGCACCTTGGAGCCCTGCTCGAAGGCCCACTCCAGCACCGCCTGGGCGTTGCTGCTGGTGCACACCACGCCGCCGTGGCGGCCGCAGAACGCCTTGATGTCGGCGGAGCTGTTCATGTAGGTCACCGGGACGACCTGGTCGGCGATCCCGGCCGCCTCCAGCGTCTCCCAGGCGGCCTCGACCTGCTGCAGCCGGGCCATGTCGGCCATCGAGCAGCCGGCCGCCAGGTCGGGCAGGATCACTCGCTGGGCGTCGCTGGTGAGGATGTCGGCCGACTCGGCCATGAAGTGCACGCCGCAGAAGACGATGAACTCCGCGTCCGGCCGAGCCGCCGCGTCCCGGGCGAGCTTGAACGAGTCGCCGGTGACGTCGGCGAACTGGATGACCTCGTCCCGCTGGTAGTGGTGGCCCAGCACGAAGACCCGGCCACCGAGCTTCTCCTTGGCCGCGCGGGCTCGCTCGACCAGTGCTGGGTCGGACGCCGGCGGCAGGTCACCCGGACATTCCACGCCGCGCTCGGAGTCGAGATCGACTCCGCGACCGAGCGGCAGCAGCGGACGCTCAACGGTGCTCATGGCGGCCATCCAATTTGGGGGTGGTGGCGGCGGCACATCGGGTCCGGAGACTGACGGCGAACCGCCAAACTGTCACGGTGACAGTTGGCGCCGAGAGTGACAGTTCAGATGTGTCACTCTCGGCCCGAAGTGTCACGGTGATACTTTGCGCGGCTGGCTCGCCAACCAGGCCGACTCCTTAGGGTGACCCCATGCGCATCCTCGTCGCCCCCGACAAGTACGCCGGGACCCTCAGCGCGGTTGAGGCAGCCGAGGCGATCGCGACCGGCTGGCGTCGGACGGCGCCGGGCGACGAGCTCGACCTCGCCCCGGTCTCCGACGGCGGCCCGGGCTTCCTCGACGCCCTCCACGCCGGGTTGGGCGGCGAGCTGATCGCCGTCACCGTCAGCGGGCCGTTCGGGGAGCCGGTGCCGGCGGCGGTGCTGCGGATCGGCACCACGGCGTACGTCGAGAGCGCCCAGGCCTGCGGCCTCCATCTCACCGGCGGCCGGCGCGGCGAGGACGCCACCACCTACGGCGTCGGCGAGCTCCTGCGGGCGGCGCTCGACGGGGGCGCCCGCAGGGTGGTGGTGGGCCTGGGCGGCAGCGGCAGCAACGACGGCGGAGCGGGCCTGCTGGCCGCCCTCGGTGCCGCCGCCGACGTACCTCTGGACCAGGGCGTGGCCGGGCTGCGTGGCCTGACTCGGATCACCCTGCCCGAGCGGCCCGCCGCCGAGCTGGTCGTGGCCAGCGACGTGGACAACCCGCTCACCGGCCTGTTCGGCGCGACCAAGGTGTTCGGACCGCAGAAGGGCATCGCCGACCTGCCGGCGGCCGACGCCGCGCTGGAGGCGCTGGCCGCGGCCGCTGGCCGAGTCGCGGCGGTCGAGAAGGGCGCCGGCGCGGCCGGTGGGCTCGGCTACGCGCTGCTGCTTCTCGGTGCCACCCGGAGGCCGGGCCTGGGCGTGATCGCCGACGCGGTCGACCTGGACGACAGGCTGGCCCGTGCCGACCTGGTCATCACCGGCGAGGGCGCCTTCGACGCCTCCAGTCGGGGCGGCAAGGTGCCGGTCGCCGTCGCCGAGCTCGCCGCGCGGCATGCCCGGCCCTGCGTCGTGCTCGCCGGCCGGGTGGAGATCGGTGTCCGGGAGGCGCGGTCGCTCGGCGTCGAGGCGGCGTACTCCGTCGTCGACGTCGCCGGCGAGGAGCGGGCGCTGGGAGATCCGCACCGCGCGCTGGCCGACCTGGCCGAGCGTGTCGCGCGGACATGGCATGTGGGGGAATAACCGGCCGTGTGCGACGATTGAGCCGAATGACCGACTCGCACCCCAGACCCGAGGGAGCACACAGCATGACCGAGCAGGTTCAGTTCGAGCACCGGACGGACAGCATCAACCTCAGCCCCGTCGCCGCGTCCAAGGTGAAGAGCCTCCTCGAACAGGAGGGCCGCGACGACCTGAGCCTGCGCATCTCGGTGCAGCCGGGTGGCTGCTCGGGCCTGCGCTACCAGCTGTTCTTCGACGAGCGCACCCTCGACGGCGACGTCGTGACCGACTTCGACGGCGTGAGCGTGGTGGTGGACCGGATGAGCGTGCCCTACCTCAACGGCGCGACCATCGACTTCGTGGACACCATCGAGAAGCAGGGCTTCACGATCGACAACCCGAACGCCACCGGGTCCTGCGCCTGCGGCGACTCCTTCCACTGATCAGCCCACTGATCAGCGTCGCCGGGCACGCGCGCTCGGTTGCCTTGCGATCACACGCCCCAGACACGAGAGCCCCCGCCGTCCGGCGGGGGCTCTCGTGCCTTCTGGGAGGGTGAAGAGAGGGAAGACTCAGTCGAGCTCGAGATCGAGCGCGCTGGCCAGACGCTGCGCGGCCTGCAGCATGTCGATGTCCTGCTTGGGCAGGCCCTGCGGGTAGTCCTCGAACCGGATGCTGGGAGCGGGGCGGAGGGCGTCGCGCGCGACACCGGTGAGGCCCAGCCGGACGCCGGCCTCGTGGCAGTCGGCGCGCATCTCGGCCGGGCTGGCCGGATCGTCGTACGCCGTCAAAGAGCGCTGGATCGCGTCGGTCATATCTCGACGCTAGGGCCTACCGATGGGTACCTCCAGCGGTACCCATGGGTAGTGTTCCGAGCATGGGTTCACTCCTCATCGCCGGCTCGATCGCGACCGACCATCTGATGAGCTTCGGCGGCCGTTTCGCCGACTCGCTGGTGGTCGAGCAGCTCGACAAGCTCTCGGTCAGCTTCCTGGTCGACGACCTGGAGATCCGCCGCGGCGGCGTGGCGCCCAACATGTGCTTCGGGCTCGGCCAGCTCGGTCTCCACCCGGTGCTGGTCGGTGCCGCGGGGGAGGACTTCGCCGACTACCGGTCCTGGCTGGAGCGGCACGGCGTCGACTGCAGTCACGTCCACATCTCGGAGTCGAAGCACACCGCGCGGTTCGTGTGCACCACGGACGAGACGATGGCGCAGTTCGCGTCGTTCTACCCGGGCGCGATGAGCGAGGCGCGGCTGATCGAGCTGGCCCCGATCGTGGCGGCTGTCGGCGAGCCCGACTACGTCCTCATCGGCGCCGACGACCCCGACGGGATGCGCCGGCATACCCAGGAGTGTCGCCAGCGCGGCTACCGGTTCATCGCCGACCCGAGCCAGCAGCTGGCCTTCGGCGAGGGTGAGCTGATCCGCGAGCTCATCGACGGCGCGGCGCTGCTGTTCTCCAACGAGTACGAGTCGCACATGATCGAGCAGAAGACCGGCTGGTCGGCCGAGGAGGTCCTCGAGCGGGTCGGCACGCAGGTCACCACGCTCGGCGCCGACGGGGTTCGGATCACCCGCAAGGGCGAGGACCCGATCGTGCTGCCGGCCGCCAAGAACGTCGCCGCGGTGGAGCCCACCGGCGTCGGCGACGCGTTCCGGGCCGGCTTCCTGGCGGCCACCGCCTGGGAGCTGTCGCTGGAGCGGGCCGCCCAGGTCGGCTGCGTGCTGGCCGCCTACGTGGTCGAGACCGTCGGCACCCAGGAGTACTCCTTCACCCCGGCGCAGTTCCTGGCCCGTCTCGAGGACTCCTACGGCGCGACCGCGGCGGCCGACGTCGCGCCGCACCTCAGCTGAGCCGCCGCACCAGGTAGACCGGGACGCCGTCCTCGGCGCGGCGCTCGCCGAGGAACTCCTGCTCCCGCATCCGGCACCAGGCCGGTACGTCGTGCCGGGCGGCAGGGTCGTCGGCCGCCACCGCGATCTCCTCGCCGACGGCCACCTCGCGCAGGTGGCGCCCCAGCGCGATGATCGGGGCCGGGCACGGCTGGCCGCGGCAGTCGAGCTCCCTCATGTCACACCCCTGCCCGGGCGCGGATGTCCGCGACCACGCCGGGCAGCACGTCCAGGAACCGCTCCACGTCGGCACGGGTCGTCTCCCGGCCGAGCGAGAGCCGGACGTTGCCGTGGGTGAGCGCGCCCATCGCGGCCAGCACGCGGGACGGTTCGCGGGTGTCGGCCGCGCACGCGGACCCGCTGGCCAGGCCGAAGCCGAGCCGGTCCAGCTCGGTCACCAGCGCCTCTCCGTCGACGTACAGGAACGAGAACGTGACCAGGTGCGGCAGCCGGTCCACCGGGTCGCCGACCACGTCGACATCCGGGATCGTCGCCACCCGCGACCGGATCAGGTCGACCAGCGCGCGCTGGCGGGCATCGGTCTCGGCCCGCTCGGCCAGGACCGCCTGCAGCGCCGCCGCGGCGGCCAGCGCGGCCGGCACGTCGGGGAAGCCGTCGTCGCCGCGGGCCAGCGGATCGGCGGCAGGGAAGGGATTGGTCCAGCGCGCCCGATGCCGCACCAGGAGTACGCCGACGCCCGCGGGGCCGCCCCACTTGTGCGCGGACCCGGCCAACGCGTCCCAGCCACCGGGCAGCGGCAGCCGGCCCATCGAGGCGCAGGCGTCGACGAAGACCGGCGCCGCCACGTCGAGCTCGTCGACCGGCTGGAGAGTGCCGACCTCGTGGTTGGCACTCTGCAGCGCCACCGCTGCCGCCTCGCCGGAGGCCGTCCGCAGCTCCTCGACGAGCGCCCGTCCACTCGGGTCCACGCCGGTGACCAGCGGCTCGCCCCACCACGCCGCGGCGTCGCCGACCGCCTGGTGCTCGACGGCCGGATGCGCGATCCGGCGTCCCCGGGCGGGCCGGGCCGCGGCCAGTCCCAGCAGCCCCAGCTGCACCGCCCGGGTACCCGAGGAGGTGAACAGCACCTCCTCGCGCCGTACCCCCAGCGCGGTCGCGATCACCTCGCGGGCGTTGTCCAGCAGCAGCCGGGCGTCCCGCCCGGGGCCGTGCAGGCGGCGGGGATCGGCGTACCCATGGTCGAGGGCGGCGAGGAGCGTGTCGCGCGCGGCCGGGTGCAGCGGCTCGGAGGAGGCCACGTCCAGATAGACGGCGGCATTTCTCACATGCGGACTCTATCGACCGACCCTGCGGACCGCCCCGGAGGCGATTCCGATAGTCTGCGGCCTATCCGTGAATGGTCGTAGAGAGAGAGGCTCGTTCGTGGGTCTGCAGATGCCCGGATCACCCGGGCCCAAGCGCGCCAAGGGCGCGGCCGCCCGCTGGCGGCGCCTCGCCCTGTTGGGCAGCCTGGGTGCCAGTGCCGTCCTGCTGGGAGGCTGCTCCACCGCCTTCAAGAACATGGGAATGCCGACGCCCGCCGACACCCAGGGAGAGCACACCCTCCACCTGTGGCAGGGCGCCTGGATCGCCGCGTGGATCACCGGCGGCATCGTGTGGGGCCTGATCTTCTACTCGATCTGGCGCTTCCGGCGCCGCAGTGAGGACGAGATCCCGGTCCAGACGCGGTACAACCTGCCGCTGGAGATCTTCTACACCATCGCGCCGGTGCTGATGGTGATCGTGCTCTTCTTCCACACCGTCAAGGCGCAGGACGCGATCCTCGACGACAACCTCCCGGTGGACAACACCATCGAGGTGACCGGCCAGCAGTGGAGCTGGACGTTCAACTACGGCGTGGGCACCCAGGACGCCTCGGCCAACAAGGACGCCGCGGACCAGAACTACCCCTACTCCAGCTACGTCTACGACGCGGGCACCGCCTCGCACATCCCGACGCTGGTGCTGCCCATCGGTGAGACCACCCGGTTCAACCTGCACTCGCCCGACGTCATCCACGACTTCGGCGTGGACCACTTCCTCATCCACATGGACGTCGTGCCCGGCCGGGTCAACCACTACGAGGTGACCCCGACCAAGCTCGGCACCTACCGGGGCGCCTGCTACGAGCTGTGCGGCCTCTACCACTCGCGGATGCTGTTCCACGTCAAGGTCGTCTCCAAGGCCGACTACGAGGCCTACCTGCAGAGCCTGCGGGACAAGGGCTTCACGTCGACGAAGCCGCTCATCGGCGGCGCGGACGCCTACACCCAGGCCGGCCTCCAGTCCGAGGGAGAAGCAGAGTGACCACCACGGCCCCCAGTCCCGGCACCACGACCGTCATCCGGCGGCCGCTCGGCCAGCAGATCTACTCGCTGCTGACCACCACCGATCACAAGCTGATCGGCAAGATGTACGCCGTCACCTCGTTCTGCTGGTTCCTCGTCGGCGGCGTGATGGCGCTGCTGATCCGCTCGGAGCTCGCGTTCCCCGGTCAGCAGTTCCTCAACGACGAGCTGTACAACCAGATGTTCACCATGCACGGCACGATCATGCTGCTGCTGTTCGCGACGCCGCTGTTCTTCGCGTTCGGCAACATGATCATGCCGCTGCAGATCGGGGCGCCCGACGTCGCGTTCCCGCGGTTGAACATGTTCAGCTACTGGCTGTTCCTGTTCGGCGGTCTGATCGCCGCCTCGGGCTTCCTCACCCCGCAGGGCGCGGCCGACTTCGGCTGGTTCGCCTACACCCCGCTGTCCAACGCGGTCCGCTCGCCGGGCGTGGGCGGCGACCTGTGGATCATGGGTCTGTGGATGGCCGGTCTGGGCACCATCTTGGGCGCGGTCAACTTCATCACCACGATCATCTGCATGCGTGCCCCGGGCATGACCATGTTCCGGATGCCGATCTTCGTGTGGAACACGATGATCACCTCGCTGCTGATCCTGATCGCGTTCCCGGTGCTGGCCGGCGCGCTGCTGATGCTCGAGGCCGACCGCCAGTTCGGCGCCCACGTCTTCGACGCCAGTCACGGCGGGCCGATCCTGTGGCAGCACCTGTTCTGGTTCTTCGGGCATCCCGAGGTCTACATCATCGCGCTGCCGTTCTTCGGGATCGTCTCCGAGATCTTCCCGGTCTTCAGCCGCAAGCCGATCTTCGGGTACGTCGGCCTGGTCGGTGCGACCACCGGCATCGCGGTGCTCTCGGTGGCGGTGTGGGCCCACCACATGTTCGTCACCGGCGCCGTCGACCTGCCGTTCTTCTCCGGCATGACGTTCCTGATCGCGGTCCCGACCGGTGTGAAGTTCTTCAACTGGATCGGCACGATGTGGGGCGGGTCGATCTCCTTCGACACCCCGATGCTGTGGTCGCTGGGCTTCCTGACCACCTTCCTGTTCGGCGGTCTCACCGGCGTCATCCTGGCCAGCCCGCCGCTGGACTTCCACGTCTCCGACTCCTACTTCGTGGTGGCGCACTTCCACTACGTGGTGTTCGGCACCGTGGTGTTCGCGATGTTCGCCGGCTTCTACTTCTGGTGGCCCAAGATCACCGGCAAGATGCTCAACGAGCGGCTCGGCAAGGTGCACTTCTGGCTGCTGTTCGTCGGCTTCCACACCACCTTCCTGGTGCAGCACTGGTTGGGCGTCGAGGGGATGCAGCGGCGTATCGCCGACTACCTGCCCGGTGACGGGTTCACCACCCTGAACCAGGTCTCCACGGTCGGCGCCTTCCTGCTGAGCCTGTCGATGATCCCGTGGTTCCTGAACCTCTACCTGACGCGCAACGCGCCGAAGGTCGAGGTCGACGACCCCTGGGGCTGGGGCCGCTCGCTGGAGTGGGCGACCTCGTGCCCGCCGCCGCGTCACAACTTCCACACCCTGCCCCGGATCCGCTCCGAGTCCCCGGCCTTCGACCTCCACCACCCGGAGATCGCGGCGCTGGAGCTCGAGGCCGCGGGCGTCGACACGAACGGTGGTGCGCACTGATGAAGGCCGAAGCCTGGATCTTCGCAGCCTGCACGATCTTCTTCGCGCTGGTGAGCCCGACGTACTGGTTCGTCACCGCCGGCTCCGAGCACGGTGGCGACTGGACCGGCACCTCGGCGCTGGTCATGTGCACGTTGCTGATGGCGATGATCACCCTCTACATCGGGTTCCACGCCAAGCAGATGGACCCGCGCCCCGAGGACCGCAAGGACGGCGAGATCGCCGACGGCGCCGGCGAGCTCGGCTTCTTCCCGCCGTTCTCCTGGTGGCCGCTGTGGTGCGCGCTGTCCCTGGCCTTCGTGGTCTTCGCGGTGGCGATGGCGGCCTGGTGGCTGTTCATCATCGGCGCGGTGGTCGGCTTCATCTGCGTGGCGGGGCTGGTCTTCGAGTACTACCGCGGCGAGCACGCGCACTGACGACACGGACCCCGTGATGCTGAACACCCGGCATCACGGGGTCCGTCGTCTGCAGCCTGCCAGCGGTTACAGTGGTGGTCCGGCTCGTCATGGGGGACGGGCTGCCGTGCGTGATCTCCGGGAGTGCTGCATGTCCACCTCGTCTCGTCCTGCCCGCCGCGTCAGGCGCCTGTCTCGCGCCCGTACGGCGGCGCTCGCGCTGGTGGTGGTGGGCGGGCTCGCCCTGGCTGGTTGCGGTGCCTCCGCGCCGTCCTCCGGTGGCAACGGTGGGGGCGGCGGAACCTCGGTCCAGGCGGGCGCCGACGGCGCCCAGGACGGCGCCGCGAGCGCTCCCGCGGGGCACATCAGCGCCAACGTGCACGCCAAGCAGAAGAACGTCGCGGTCGACACCCAGGTCAAGGTCGACGGCAGCAACGGCCGGCTCGAGGACGTCTCGCTCACCTCGGCCAAGTCGGGCCAGGTGGCCGGCACCCTGGCCGCCGACGGCAGCAGCTGGCAGGCCGACGGCCTGCTCGAGCCGGGCTCGGCGTACGTCTTGAAGGCGACGTTGACCGGCGCGGATGGTCAGACGGTCACCAAGACCCGCCGGTTCACCACCCAGAGCCTCACCCTGGCCCAGCAGACCTATCCCTCGATCTCGCCGTTGGCCGGCCAGACCGTGGGCGTGGGCATGCCGGTGATCGTGAAGTTCGACGTGCCGGTGACCGACCGCGCCTCGATCGAGAAGCACCTGTCGGTGACGTCGGTGCCCGCGCAGGCGGGCTCGTGGCACTGGTTCTCCAACACCGAGGTGCACTGGCGTCCCAAGCACTACTGGAAGGCCGGCTCGACCGTCACGGTGCACGCCGACGTCAACGGTGTCTCCGCTGGCAACGGCGTCTACGGTCAGACCAGTCGTGACGTCACCTTCCACGTGGGCGATCGGCACATCTACAAGGTCGACCTGAAGACCGACCAGATGAAGGTCTTCTCCAACGGCAAGCTGCTGCGCACCATCCCGGTCACCGGCGGCCAGCCCGGCTTCACCACCCGCTCGGGCATCAAGGTGATCATCCAGAAGTACGCCAAGCACACGATGAACTCCGAGACCATCGGCATCCCCAAGGGCGATCCGAACTACTACGACATGAAGGACGTCCAGTGGGCGATGCGGATGACCTTCTCCGGGGAGTTCCTGCATGCCGCGCCGTGGTCGGTGGCCTCCCAGGGCCATGCCAACGTCTCGCACGGCTGCACCGGCATGAGCACCGCCAACGCGGACTGGCTCTACCACATGACCCGGGTCGGTGACGTCGTCGAGGAGTCCGGCACCAACCGGCCGCAGGAGGTCACCAACGGCTATGGCGACTGGAACCTCTCGTATCAGGACTACAAGAAGGGCTCGGCGCTGGCCTGACCGGAGCGGGTTGCGGTGCTGAGCCGGCCTGAGCCCCGGGAGCTGCCCGAGGTCGTGGACGCGCTGCGCGCCTGGCAGTACGACGCCGGGCCGATGCAGCTGCATCCGGGCGATCTCGGCTGGTATCAGCGGTTCGGTGCAGAGGCGGCGGCGACGGCGCTGCGGACCTGGCGTCGGGACGGCCGGATCCTGGCCGTCGGGCTGCTCGACGGCCCGGGGCTGGTGCGGCTCGGCATCGCCCCCGAGGCCGGCGAGGACGAGGATCTGGCCCAGCGGCTGGTCGCCGACCTGACCGACCCGACCCGCGGCGTGCTGCCGGCGGGCGAGGCGTTCGCCGAGGCCCGCTCCGGTGAGCTGCTGCGGGCCTCGCTGCTCGATGCGGGCTGGACCCTCGACGAGCCGTGGGCGCCGCTGTGCCGGGACCTCACCGAGCCGGTGGAGGAGTGCGGCCTGCGGATCGAGATCACCGGCCCGGACCGGGTGCCGGCGCGGGTCGACGTGCACCGTGCGGCGTTCGAGCGCTCGACGTTCACGCCGGAGCGCTGGCAGGCGATGGCCGCCGGCCCGGCGTACGCCGATGCCCGCTGCCTGGTCGGCTACGACGACCGGGATGATGCCGTCGCGGCGGCGACGGTGTGGTCCGCCGGCGCGGGCCGGCCCGGCCTCCTCGAGCCCGTGGGCGTGCACCGCGACCACCGCGGTCGCGGCCACGGCACCGCGATCACGCTCGCCGCGGCGGCCACGCTGCGGCGGTTGGGCTCCTCCACCGCGACGGTGTGCACCCGGAGCGCCAACGTGGCTGCGGTCGCCACCTACGAGTCGGCCGGCTTCGAGCGACTGCCCGACGTGCGCGACCTGCGCCGTCGCTAGGGCGCGTTCGCCAGCGGGTCGGGCCCCCGCGGGATCACCAGCGACGAGGAGGCCCGCGCGTTGCTCTTCACGGCCATGCTCTCTCCTCGGGTACGACGAGGGCCCGGGAGCGGTGCTCCCGGGCCCTCGCTGCGTTGGCGCGCCGACTCAGTGCTGGTGGTCGCCGCGCAGGTTCTCGTCCTCGACCAGGTGGTGGCCGTCGAACTGGTGACCGTCGGCGGCGTGACCCTCGATGCCGGCCAAGGCATGGGCCTCGTGCTCGGCGTGGTGGTGCGCCTCCTCGAGCTCCTCGACGGTCGGCTTCTGCACGTCGTCCGCGTAGTAGAGCGTGCGGAGCCGGTCGCGCAGCGTGGTCTTGCCCTTCGCGGTCGGGCCGTCGTCCTCGCCGGCGCCCTCGGGGCCCCGGTCCCGGACGGTGATCGCGTAGGCCTTGGCCTCGTTGATCGCCAGGTGCTTCTCGGAGTAGCCACCCTCCGGGGAGCGCATGATGACGCCGGTCTCGTAGCCGTGCAGCAGCGTCTCGTTGTCGTGCCGCTGCAGCGCGATGCACCAACGCCGGGTGATGAAGAACGCGATCGCGGGACCGACGAACACCAGCACGCGCAGGGCGTAGGTGATGTTGTTGATCGAGGAGTGCAGCTTGATCGCGATCAGGTCGTTGCCGCCGGCGAGCCAGAACATGGCGTACCAGGTCATCAGGGACACCATGAACGCGGTGCGGGTCGGCGCGTTGCGCGGACGCTGGAGCAGGTGGTGCTCGCGCTTGTCGCCGGTGATCCAGGCCTCCAGGAAGGGCAGGATCGTCAGCAGGATCCATGACAGCGTCGGCATCAAGATGACCGGGACGAAGATGTTCCACGACCAGGTGTGACCCCAGAAGTGCGACTCCCAGCCGGGCATGATGCGCAGCGCGCCGTCGGGCCAGCCCATGTACCAGTCCGGCTGCGAGCCCGCGGTGACCTTGGTCGGGTCGTACGGGCCGAACTTCCACACCGGGTTGAGCGAGAGGACGGCGCCCATGACGGCCGTGACGCCGAAGGTGATGAAGAAGAACCCGCCGGCCTTCGCGGCGTACACCGGAAGCATCGGGTAGCCGACGACGTTGGTCTCCTTGCGACCGGGGCCGGGCCACTGGGTGTGCTTGTGGTAGACGAGCAGCAGCATGTGCGCAGCGATCAGGGCCAGGAGCAGGCCAGGGATCAGCAGCACGTGGATGGTGTACAGGCGGGGGATGATCGAGTCGCCCGGGAACTCCCCGCCGAAGAGGAAGAACCCGATGTAGGTGCCGACGATCGGGATCGCCTGGATGAAGCCGTCCGCCGCCCGGACACCGGTGCCGGAGAGCAGGTCGTCGGGCAGCGAGTAGCCGGTGAAGCCCTCGAGCGTGCCGAGGATCAGCAGCAGCGAGCCGATGACCCAGTTGAGCTCGCGCGGCTTGCGGTGCGCGCCGGTGAAGAACACGCGCAGCAGGTGGATCATCATCGCGGCGATGAACAGCATCGCGGCCCAGTGGTGCATCTGACGCAGCAGCAGGCCGCCACGGACGTCGAAGGAGATGTCCAGCGAGCTGGCATAGGCCTGTGACATCTCGATGCCGCGCAGGTTCGGGTAGCTGCCCTGGTAGGTCACGTCCGCCATGGAGGGCTTGAACCACAGGGTGAGGAACACGCCCGTGATCAGCAGGACGACGAAGCTCCACAGCGCGATCTCGCCGAGCATGAAGGACCAGTGGTCCGGGAAGATCTTGCGGAGGTTCTTCTTGCCCATGGCCGCCAGGCCCAGGCGCTCGTCGGACCACTGCGTGATCTTGCCGATGCGGGTCGGCTGCTTCGCCGTCGCCGCCGAGGTGTTGCTCGTCGCAACCTTGCTCGTGTCGACGCTCACTGGCCGTTCTCCTTGCTCCACTCGTCAGCGATCTCGCTGGGCGACTTGGTATCGCGCTCCCAGAAGCTCGGGCCGACGGGCTCGGGGTAGTCGCTCAGCGCGACGATGTACCCCTCGCTGTCGACGCCGATCGGCAGCTGTGGCAGGTGCCGGCCGGCCGGGCCGAAGATGACCTTGCCGGAGTCGGCCAGGTCGAAGGTGGACTGGTGGCACGGGCACAGCAGGTGGTGCGTGGTGCGCTCGTTGAGCGAGATCGGGCAACCCACGTGGGTGCAGATCTTCGAGTAGGCCACGATGCCGTCGATCGACCAGTTGCGGGTGACGTCGGAGACGATGTCGGCTGGATCCATCCGCAGCAGGACGGTGGCCGCCTTGGCCTTGGCGACCTGCAGGTCGGCCCCCTCGAGGACCTGGCCCTCGGGCAGCGGCTGGCCGTCGGAGGTGCCGAAGATGATCTCCGGCTCGGCGTTGACCAGGTCACCGATCTCGAGGTCGGAGGGACGGATCGGGGTGCCGACGACGTCGCGGACCACGCGCATGTTCTTGGTCCACACGGTGTGCTTGAGCTTGTCGCCCGGGAGCGGACCGAGGTCACGCAGCATCACTACGGCCGGGGCGATCAGCAGGCCGACCGAGCCGATGAGGGTGTTGCGGATCAGGGGACGACGGGCGATGCCGGACTCCTCGAGGCCCGCCTGCAGGGCGGCGAGGGTGGCCGAGCGGTCCTCCGCGGAGGAGGAGGCCGGGTGACGCTCCTCGACCAGCTCGACGTCGGCCATGAGCTTGCGGGCCCACTGGATGACGCCGATGCCGATGAAGAGGAAGGCACCGCCGAGGGTCAGGCCGAGGGCGACGTTGGACGCGCCCAGGCCGATGATCTTCTGACCGTTGATGCCGGTGCGCAGCGTCACGTAGAAGACGACGAACAGGACGGTGCAGAGGACCGAGAGACCGAAGAACGTCGCGACCTGGCGCTCCGCGCGGCGCTCGGCCCGCGGGTCGACGTCGGTCGGTCGCCAGTGGTGCTCCGGGAGACCCGGATCGGGCAGCAGTTCGTCGGTGTGAGCCTCGATGCTGTGCTCGAGCTCGTGAGAGTCGCTCACTGCGCCGTTCCCTTCTTCTTCTTGGTACGGGTGGTGTGGGCGGCGATCCAGACGGCGAAGGCGACCATGACGCCGAGGCCACCGACCCAGGCGAAGAGACCCTCACTCACCGGGCCAAGACCGCCGAGACCGAAGCCGCCGTACCCGGGCTGCTTCTTCATCGACTCGATGTAGGCGATGACGTCCTTCTTCTCCTCGGGCGTGATGTTGCCGTTGGAGAAGGTGTCCATCGACTGCGGACCAGTCAGCATGGCCTCGTAGATGTACTTCGGGTCGGTGTCGAGCAGCTTGGGCGCGTAGCCGCCGCGCGGCATGGCCCCGCCCTCACCGGTGAAGTTGTGGCAGGCGGTGCAGTTGGTCAGGAAGATCTGACCACCGCGGACGATGGCCTCCTGCTTCTCCGCATCCGTCATTCCGGCGGTGCTGTAGTCCTTCTCGGACGGGATGGCCGGACCCGGGGCGAGGCTGGCGACGTACGCCGCGAGCTCGTCGATCTCGGTCTGGCTGAAGATGTTCTTCTTCTTCTGCACCTGGGCGCCCGGCTGCACCATCGGCATCCGGCCGGTGCCGACCTGGAAGTCGACCGAGGCGGCGCCGACGCCGACCAGCGACGGGCCGATGAGCTTGCCGTCCTTGCTGGTCAGACCCTCGGCGTTCTGCCCGTGGCAGAAGGCGCAGCTGACCAGGAACAGCTGACGGCCCTTGGCGGCCATCGCGGCCTGGTCCTGCGCCGTCTCGGCGGAGGACGAGGGGGAGAAGACGGCGTAGAGACCGCCGGAGAGGGCCAGGCCGAGCAGCAGCAGCACCAGGCCGGCCAGGGGGCCGCGACGGTGCCGCGAGAGGCGACCGACGGAGCGGTTCAGGAGACGCACCATGTTGTCCTTGCAGTCCTTGATCTTCGCAGCGGTCGACTACTTGATGAGGTAGATGGTCGCGAACAGACCGATCCACACCACGTCGACGAAGTGCCAGTAGTACGACACGACGATGGCGCTCACGGCCTGCTCGTGAGTGAACTTGCGGGCGACGAACGTGCGGCCGAGCACGAACAGGAAGGCGATCAGGCCACCCGTCACGTGGAGACCGTGGAAGCCGGTGGTCAGGTAGAACACCGTGCCGTAACCGGAGGCGGGCAGGGTGATGCCCTCCTGGATCAGGCTGGCGTACTCGGTGGCCTGGCCGGCGATGAAGATCGCGCCCATCAGGTAGGTCAGCACGAACCACTCGCGCAGGCCCCACTTGGCGACGTTGAACAGCGACCCCGAGCGACCCACCTGACCACGCTCGGCGGCGAACACGCCCCACTGGCAGGTGAACGAGGAGAGCACCAGGATGGTGGTGTTCACCGACGCGAACGGCACGTTGAGGTGCGCCGTGCTCTGCGCCCACAGCTCGGGGCTCACCGATCGGATCGTGTAGTACGCCGCGAACAGGGCCGCGAAGAACATCAGCTCGCTGGAGAGCCAGATGATCGTGCCTACGCTGACCATGCTCGGCCGGTCGTGATGCCCGTGCAG
>NZ_DASZUF010000022.1:0-13667 GCF_035547795.1 Nocardioides sp. | reverse complement strand
ACCCTGCTGCCCGGCGTCGAGTTCTCGACCCGCCAGCCCTACCCGGACGCACGCCGGCTCCTCGACGCGGGAGTGCGGGTCGCCCTCGCGTCCGACTGCAACCCCGGGTCCTGCTACACCAGCTCACTGCCGCTGTGCGTGGCCCTCGCCGTACGCGAGATGCGGATGACCCCGGCCGAGGCCGTGTACGCCGCCACCGCCGGTGGCGCTGCCGCCCTCGACCGGGCCGACGTCGGGGCGCTCGTGCCCGGCCGCCGCGCGGACGTCGTCCTGCTGGACGCTCCCAGTCATGTCCACCTGGCCTACCGCCCCGGCGTGCCGCTCGTCGCGGCGGTCTGGGTCGACGGGCGGGCGCAATGATCGACGCGAGAATCGGCCCAAGGATCGGGCCAAGGATCGGCGCGGTCGCCGGTGTGGCTGCTGGCGCCGGGACGGACCGAGCGCGGAGGATACGTCCATGCCCGTGATCGAGGTCGCCGACCTGCGCAAGGTGTACGGCGAGCGGACCGTGGTCGATGGCGTGAGCTTCTCGGTCGAGCAGGGGGAGATCTTCGGCGTCCTCGGTCCCAACGGAGCCGGCAAGACGACGATGGTCGAGTGCATCGGCGGCCTGCGCAGGCGCGACGGCGGCAGCATCCGGGTGGCCGGCATGGACCCGGCGGACGAGGGCGTCGCGTTTCGCAGCGCGCTCGGCATCCAGCTGCAGGAGTCCCGGCTGCCGGACAAGATGAGCGTCGAGGAGGCGCTCAACCTCTACGCCAGCTTCTATCCGGAACCACACGATCCCAACGTCCTGCTCGAACGGCTGGGCCTGGTCGAGCAGCGCCGGACCTACTTCGCCAAGCTCTCCGGCGGCCAGAAGCAGCGGCTGTCGGTGGCGCTCGCACTGATCGGCAACCCGCGGGTGGCCATCCTCGACGAGCTGACCACCGGCCTGGACCCGGTCGCACGCCGCGAGGTCTGGGACCTCCTCGAGGACCTGCGTGGCACCGGCGTCACGCTGCTGCTGGTCTCGCACTTCATGGAGGAGGCGGAGCGGCTGTGCGACCGGGTCATCGTCATCGACCACGGCCGGATCATCGCCGCCGACACGCCCGAGGGGCTGGCCGCCAACGTGGCCGCCGACCAGCGGATGAGCTTCTCGCCGTCCACGTCGTTCGACCTCGGGATCCTGGAGGCATTGCCGGACGTGCACGGCGTGACCGCCGCCGGCGAGCGGGTCACCGTCACCGGCACGGACAACGTCGCCAGCGCGGTGATCATCGCGCTGCACGAGCGGGGGATCTCGGTGGGCCGGCTGCGCGTCGACCAGCCGAGCCTGGACGACGCGTTCGTCGCGCTGACCCGCGAGGACGTCGGTGCGCGGACGGAAGGGACGGTGGCCCGATGAGCGGGCTCGCGACCGTCGTACGGCGTCTTCCGCAGACCAACTGGACCGCCGCACGGGCGATGCTGCGCAGCGAGGCACGGCTGCTCGCGCGCAATCCCGCCGTGGTGATCTGGACGGCCATCCTGCCGGTCGCGGCCTCGATCATCCTCGGCGCCATCCCGGGCGTGCGGGCGCCGTCCCACACCCTCGGTGGGCTGAGCTTCTTCCAGGTCTACCAGCCGATCCTGGTCTTCTTCGCGATCACCCTGCTGGCCCTGCAGGCGCTGCCCGACGTGCTCACCCGCTATCGCGAGATGGGCGTGCTCAAGCGGCTCCGTACCACGCCGGTCTCCCCGGCCGTGCTGCTGTGCGCCCAGCTGGTGCTCATCTTCGCGGTCGCGGTCGGCTGCATGCTGCTGATGGTGATCGTGCCGGCGCTGGTCGGCGCCTCCTGGCCGCGCAACCCGGGCGGCTTCCTGGTCACCTACCTGCTCGGCGCGTGGGCGATGCTCGGTCTGGGGATGCTGGTCGCCAGCCTGTTCCACAACGCCAAGGTGGCGGCGGGCTTCGGCTCGTTCCTGTTCTTCGTGCTGCAGTTCTTCGCCGGTCTGTGGTGGCAGCGCCCGGAGATGCCGTCGTGGCTGCGGCACGTCTCCGACGTCACCCCCAGCGGCGCCGCCGTGCAGGGGCTCGTGGACACCAGCCTGGGCCACTGGCCGAGCACGCTGCACCTGGTCGTGCTGGTGGTGTGGGGCATCGTGACCTCTCGCCTGGCGGTCCGGTTCTTCAGCTGGGAGTAGCTCGCAGGCGGGCGGCGCGCAGCTCGTCGTACGCCGCGGCCCGGCCCTCCCACCGCGCCCCGACCACATGCTTGCCGGGCTCGAGCGCCTGGTAGACGCCGAAGAAGTGCGCGATCTCCGCACGCAGGTGGTCGGCGACGTCGTCGACGTCCTGCAGATGGCCCCAGCGCGGGTCGTCCGCGGGGACGCACAGCAGCTTGTCGTCCTGCCCCTGTTCGTCGCTCATCCGGTAGACGGCCACGGCGCGGGCGCGCACCAGGCAGCCGGGGAACGTCGGCGCACCGGTCAGCACCAGCGCGTCGATCGGGTCGCCGTCCGGCGCCAGGGTGCCTTCGACGTAGCCGTAGTCGCACGGATACTGGGCGGCGGTGAAGAGGGTGCGGTCCAGCCGGATCCGGCCGGTGCCCTGATCCATCTCGTACGTGTTCCGCGAGCCACCCGGCACCTCCACGAGCACGTCGAAGGCCTCGGGTTGCGGCGGTGCGGACGGCATCCGGTCCTCCATCCTGAGAGGCCTGAGGGGCCTGACGAGCGGCAGGTGGCACCCGCCCGGTCGAGCATGACGTCGTCCTCGCGCGAGGAGTGGCGCCTAGGGTCCGTCGTGTCACCCTAGTCCCCGCCGACCGGGTGGCGCAGCACCGGACAGCTCAGGCAACGGGGACCGCCTCGACCGCGACCGAGCTCGGCGCCCTCGATCGGCACCACCTCGATGCCCTGGTCGGCCAGGTGGCGGTTCGTGGTGGTGTTGCGCGCATAGCCGACGACCACGCCGGGCGCCAGCGCCAGCAGGTTGTTGCCGTCGTGCCACTGCTCTCGCTCCGCTCCGGCCCGGTCGATCGGGGTCCTCAGCACCCGTACCCGGTCGAGGCCGAGCGCGTCGGCGACGACCGGGAACAGCTCGCGGTTCCGCGTCACGGTGAGGCCGCCGTCGGCGTCGGTGCGACGCAGGGTGAAGGAGCGCAGGTCCTCGGGCAGGTAGGGGAACACCGAGAACGCGTCGCGGTCGACCATCGTCATCGCGGTGTCGAGGTGCATGAAGGCGCGTTCATGGGGCAGCTCGACGACGATGACGGTGTCGACCGTGCCGGCTCGGAACAGCGCCCGCGCGAGCGCCTCCGCGCCCTGCGGTGTCGAGCGCTCCCCGATGCCGACCATCACTGCCCGGTTGCCGAGCACCAGGATGTCGCCGCCCTCGACGGTGGCGCCCTCGGGCTCGCCCACGGGCTGCAGTCGGCGCGCGATCGCGTCGCGGAACCGGGGATGGAAGCCGAAGACCAGCCGCGAGTTGAGCGTCTCGCCGCGGCGGGCCGCCTTGGCCATCACGTTGATGGAGAGCCCGTCGTACACGAGCGTGGCGTTGTCGCGCTGGAACAGGTGGTTGGGCAGTGGCGGCATCACGAAGTCGTCGTCGGCGAGCAGCTCCAGCAGCAGGCTCGGGCCGTGCACAGCGGCGGCGATGTCGCGCTTGAGCAGCCCGGCGATGAGGTACGACGCCAGCCTGGCCGCGTCCGCGGCGGCCACGGCCTCAGCGAGCGCGGCGCTGAGGCCCGGGCCGACGGGGTCGCCGGCGAGATGGGCGCCGAGGAAGGCCCGTGCGCCCGGCTGATCGAGCGACTCGGCCAGCAGATCGGCGAAGTGATGCACGGCCACACCGCGCTCGCGCAGCATCGCCGTGAAGGCGTCGTGCTCCTCGGCGGCGCGCTCGGCCCAGAGCACGTCGTCGAAGAGAAGGTCGTCGTGATTGGCCGGTGTCAGCCGGTCGAGCTCGAGCCCCGGCCGGTGGAGGATCACCTCACGCAGGACGCCGACCTCGGAGTCGACGTGGAAGGTCCGCACCCGGCCATCGGCATGGATGGTCACTCGCGCACAGTCCCCGCACCCGGCGGTCGGCATGCTCGCACTCGCCGGCGTCCCCCGTCGGGGTGCGGCATGGCCGGGCGGGTTCGGGATAACGAGGCGCCGTGTCACAGACGACGAGGTTCGGACCGTTCGAGATCTCCTACGACGAGGGCATCCTGGCGCCGCGGCCGTGGACGGCGCAGCAGTCGCACTGGGCGGCCGAGCTCGCGGCCGCCGCACCGGCGGGGCCGATGCTCGAGCTGTGTGCCGGCGCGGGTCACATCGGCCTGCTGGCCATCGGGCTGTGCCCGCGGCCGCTGATCTGCGTGGACAGCTCCGCGCGGGCCTGCGCCTACGCGCGGAGCAACGCCGCCGCGGCCGGCCTGGCGGACCTGGTCGAGGTGCGCCAGCGGCGGCTCGAGGACGCCCTCGCACCGGAGGAGCGGTTCGCGATCGTGCTCGCCGACCCGCCCTGGGTGCCCAGTGATGACATCGGCCGGTTCCCCGAGGACCCGCCGTACAGCATCGACGGAGGGCCGGACGGCCTGGGCGGCGCGCGCTCGTGCCTGCGGGTGGCAGCGCGGCATCTGCTGCCCAGCGCTCCGGTCCTGCTGCAGCTCGGCGCGCGGCACCAGGTCACGGCGCTGGCCGACGACCTCGCCGGGCTGCGGATCGACGAGGTCCGTGACGGCGAGGGCGGCGTCCTGGTCCTGCTGCGAGGCGAGTGAGGCTACAACAGCGCCCAGAGCAGCGACACGAACCCGAAGCCGACCAGCGAGACCAGCGTCTCCATCGCCGACCAGGTCTTGAACGTCTGCCCGACCGTCAGCCCGAACAGTTCCTTGACCAGCCAGAACCCGGCGTCGTTGACGTGGGAGAGGAACAGCGAGCCGGTGCCGATCGCGAGGGCGAGCAGGGCCGCGTGCGTCGTGGAGAGGTCGCCGGCGAGCGGTGCCACGATGCCGGCGGCGGTGACCGTCGCGACCGTCGCCGAGCCGGTCGCCAGCCGCAGCGCGACCGCGATCAGGTAGCCGAGCACCAGCACCGAGATATGGGCGCCGTTGGCCCACTTCGCCACCGAGTCGCCGACGCCGGCGCCGATCAGGGACTGCTTGAAGCCGCCGCCGGCGCCCACGATGAGGATGACCGCGGCCACCGGGCCGACGCTGTCGCCGATCTTCTTGGACAGCTGGGAGCCGGTGAAGCCGACGGCGTACCCGAACGTCCCCAGCGCCACCAGCACCGCCAGCGTCAGCGCGACCAGGGGCTCGCCGATGAAGTCGAACACGACGCGAACCTCGGGCGGGTTCTTGGTGTCGGTGACGATGATGTCGACCAGGGCCTTGCCGAGCATGAGCACGACCGGGAACAGGATCGTGCCCACGGTCACCGCGAAGGAGGGGGTACGCCGCCGGCCCTCGGCCTCGATGCCCGCCGCCGCATCGCGATCGGCCGTGTTGCCATCCCCGCCACTCAGCTCGATCCCGCCGGCCCGCTGCGGGGCGCCGACCGGCACCCAGCGCGCGGCGAGCAGGGAGAACAGCGGCCCACCGATGGCGACGGTCGGCAGCGCCACCAGGATGCCGAGCGCCAGCGTGACGCCGAGGTCGGCGTGCACGGCGCTGATCGCCAGCAGCGGCCCAGGGTGCGGCGGGATCAGGCCGTGCAGTGCCGAGAGACCGGCCAGGCCGGGAATGGCGATCCGCATCAGCCGGTGCCCGGAGCGCTGGGTGACCAGCACGATCACCGGCAGGAGCAGCACCAGCCCGATCTCGAAGAACATCGGCAGCCCGATGATGACCGCGACCAGCGCCATCGCCCAGGGCACGACGCCCGGCCGCGCCCTGCCGATCACGGTGTCGATCACCCGGTTGGCACCGCCGGAGTCGGCGAGCAGCTTGCCGAGCATCGCGCCCAGCGCGATCAGCAGCCCGACCTCCTGCAGGGTGCTGCCGACGCCCGATTCGAAGTTGGTGACGACGTTTGACAGTCCGGCGCCGCTGGCGATGCCGACCAGTGCCGAGCCGAGCACCAGCGAGAGGAAGGGATGCAGCTTCGCCCAGACGATCAGCACCACGATGAGCGCGATCGCTATCACCGCGACGGTCAGCAGTCGGGTGTCGTGCCCGGTCCAGTCGCCGGAGCGCGCCGTCGAGCCGGCCATCGAGGTCGCCGTGGCGACGGCTGTTGCGAGGGTCATCCTGCTGCCTCCTGAGAACTGGCGGTGATGTCCGGGTGACAGCATGCCGTACTCGGCGGCGGCGGGCGGCGGCACGTTGTCGTCGAGCCGCGGATAGCCTGCCTCCGTGAGCGTGGTCGTCCCACGGGGGACCGGAGGAGTGGCGGTGCCGCTGCGCAGCCGCCGGGGCCGCGGCATCCTGGCCGCGACGGTGATCGGCTCCGGGATGACGTTCCTGGACTCGACGATCGCCAACATCGCCGCGGAGCGGATCGGCCGCGACTTCGACGCGACGTTCGGCCAGCTGCAGTGGGTGATCAACGGCTACACCCTGACGCTGGCCGCGCTGATCCTGCTCGGCGGCTCGCTCGGCGACCGGCTGGGCAGGCGCCGGGTCTTCATGGTGGGCGTGGCCTGGTTCGCGCTCGCCTCGCTGGGCTGTGCGCTGGCACCCGACGTCTCCTGGCTGGTCGGGCTGCGCGCCGTCCAGGGCATCGGCGCCGCGCTGATGATGCCGGGCAGCCTGGCGATCCTGCAGGCGGTGCTGGTCGAGGAGGACCGCGCCGCGGCGGTGGGCGCCTGGTCCGGCCTGACCGGGGTGGCCTCGGCCGCCGGACCGCTGGTGGGCGGGTGGTTCGTGCAGAGCTACTCCTGGCGGCTGGCGTTCGCGATCAACGTGCCGCTTGCCGTGGTCACGCTGGTGCTGGCATGGCGCTCGATCCCCGAGACCAGCGGCGGGCACACCGGCCGGCCGGACGTGCTCGGCACCGTTACCGTCGCGGCGGGGCTCGCCGCGCTGACCTACGGCACGACGAGCGCCGGCACCGGCTGGGGCCCGCGTCAGATCGCCGCGACCTCGGCAGGCGGCGTACTGCTGCTGGCGTTCGCCGCCCTCGAGACCGGGCTGGCCCGGCGCGGGCGCACCGCGCTGGTCCCGATCCGACTGTTCCGCGACCGGGTCTTCGCCGGCACCAACGCGATGACGCTGCTGACCTACGGGGCGCTCGGCGTCTTCATGTTCCTGTTGGTGCTCGACCTCCAGGTCACCGGCGGATACGGCGCCCTGCCGGCGGGCCTGGCGACATTGCCGATGACGGTCCTGCTCCTGCTCTTCTCCTCCCGCGTGGGCCGGATGACCGTCCGGATCGGCCCGCGAGTGCCGTTGGTCGCGGGGCCGCTGGTGGCCGCCGCCGGGCTGGCCCTGAGCCTGCGCATCGACGAGGGACACCACTCCTACGTGAGCGTGGTGCTGCCCGCGGTCGTGGTGTTCTCCGTCGGGATGACGCTGATCGTCGCGCCACTGACCGCGACCGTGATGGGTGCGGCTCCGGCCCGCGACGTCGGCATCGCCTCGGCGGTCAACAACGCCGTCGCCCGCACCGGCGGCCTGCTCGCGCTCGCGGTCATCCCGCCGCTGGCCGGCCTGCACGGGGACGCCTATCGGGCGGCGGGCAGCTTGACCCACTCCTACCGGCTGGCCACGACCGGCTGCGTGGGTCTGCTCGTCGTCTCGGCGGGCATCATCGCCGCCACGGTCGGCCGGCGTGCCCGTCTCCGGGACTGACGCGCCGCAGTGGTTTGAGAGGTCGAGGCGGGGGAAGGAGTAGCGGGTCATGCACGCATGGGGGAACAGGAGCCTCGACATGTTACTCACCCGCCGACTCGGCGCCGCCACCGTCGCCCTCGCCGTGGGCGCCGGTCTCGCACTCACGATGAGCCCAGCAGACGCGGCCGCTCCGCAGGGAACCGTCACGACCATCACCGTCCAGGACTTCGAGAGCGCGAACCTGGCGAAGGCGCACTACGGCGACTACATCTCCGTAGACGCAGATGTCGCAGCCACCGGTGGCGGAGACGTCCTAGACGGCACCGTCGAGATCCAGACGGCGCCGGTCGGCTCGAGCGCGTGGACGACGGTGGCGAGCTCCGACGGGTTCGCCTACTACTCGATCGACGGGCTCAAGCAGCCGATCCAGTTCCGGGCCGTCTACCTCGGCGGGACCGGCTACGACGCGGCCTACAACGACGTCACCTTCGCCGGCTCGACCTCGACCACGGTCGCGATCTCGAAGGTGGGCCGGGGCGAGGCGCTGGTCAAGGACACCAAGAAGAAGGTCTGCTACAAGGTCGGACCGAAGCCCTACAAGAACAAGCCGGTCTACCACTACTACCGGATCGGCAAGAAGAAGGCGTGGCACCGCTCCTACACCGAGCACACCAACAAGAAGAGCGAGATCTGCTGGAAGCCGGTGAAGCTCAAGCACGTCAAGCACATCAAGAAGACCAAGGGCCCGAAGATCACCGCCGAGAAGACGGTCTACGTCAAGAGCGGTGGGATGAAGAAGACCACCGTGATCGACAAGTTCTGATCGAGGCCCGACCCGTGGGGTCGTCCGCAGCAGCGGGCGGCCCACCGGTCGTCTCGGCCGGCGTTGGCCCGCGCGGTCTCTCGGGCGGCGGCCCGCGTGGGGAAACTGGCTAGCTGCGAGTGGCCGCGTGGGAAAACTGGCTAGTGGGCCACCCTGTGGGAGCGTTCCCATCGGGCGGTCACTAGCCAGTTTTCCGGGGCCGCCTGCCCGAGCAACGGCCCTACAGCGGCGGCACCCCGGCGGTGTGGGCGCGTCGCCAGTCCTAGCGGAGCCTGACGGCGGGCGTGTGGCCGCGGCGCCACCCCGCGCCGCCGTACACGATCCGGTAGCTGCCCGCGTGCCGCACCCGCGTCGAGGCGCTGCCGCTGCGGTTGGTGCGCAGCGCCTTGGCGGTGCGCCATCGGCCGTGTGCCTTGTGCTGCAGCGTCAGCGGCCAGGCACGCAGGGCGGCACCCCACGGCGCACGTACGGCGGCACGCAGCCGGGTCCCCCGGCGGCGCACCTTGACCTTTGGGACGAACGCATCGGTGGCCGCGCTCGGCGAGGTCGCCGAGCTGTGCTCGCTGTCGCCGGTGAAGACCACCCGGTAGACCGTCGCCGCCTTGGGATGCTCGCGCACCGTCAGGGTGCCGTCAGCGCCGGTGATGCCGGCGTCCACCACCTGGAACGGACCCCCGGTCGAACCCTCGACGACCACGGCGGCGCCGCCGAGCGGCAGTCCGGTGGTGTTGTCGTCGAGGCGGTAGTGCAGCCTGATCGGGTAGCTGCCCGAGGCGGTCAGGGTGGCACTGGTCTGATCGGTGTAGGCGATCGCCGCCGCCGCGCCGGATCCGGCCAGGCCGAGGAGTCCAGACGGCGAGCCGAGGCCGGTCGGGCCGTCCCAGCCGGGGCCGGCGTTGCACAGCACGCTGGGCGAGCAGCTGCCGGTGCTGCCGCTGGCGACGTCGACGAAGCCGCTCGCGTCGTTCTGGTAGATCGACATCGGGGAGGTGTGGTTGCCGGCCAGCGCGTAGAGCGAGGCGATGATCGGGGCCGCCAGCGAGGTGCCGCCCGCCGACCACCAGGACCCGGCGCGATAGAACATCATGCCGGTGTTCGGGTCGGCCAGGGCGGCCAGGTCGGAGACGGCGCGGTGGCCGTCGCAGGCCGTCGCGGCGCCCGCCGGCATGCTCTGCGACAGCGGGAGGGCAGCGACGGGGGAGCAGCCCGAGCCGGAGCCGGACCAGGCGGTCTGCTGCCAGCCGGAGCCGCTGCGCCACACGGTGGTGCCGCCGGCCGCGATCACGTTGGGCGCGCTGGCGGGGAAGAGCGTGCCGCCGGCGTACCCGCTGTCGCCGGTGGCTGCCACATAGGTGACGTTCGGGTCGGCGTAGTAGGTGCTGCCCAGCGTCCGGTCACCGGCGGAGGCGACGGAGCCGTAGGAAAGGGAGAGGTACGACGCCCCGAGCCGGGTCGCCGTGAGCACGGCCTGGCCCATGTCGCCGGAGCTGGCCGAGGCGGCGTCCACGAGCAGGATGTGACAGGTGGGGCAGACGGCGGAGACCGCCTGGACATCCATCGCGATCTCGGTGGTCCAGCTCGGGTCGACCGGGGGCAGCGCGCCGCTGCCGTCCTGGGCCACTTCACGGAAGCAGCCGTTGGCGGTCGTGCAGGCCGGCAGACCGAACATCCGGCGGAAGTAGGACAGCTGCGCCGGTGTGTTCGGATCGCTGCCGACGTCGACGATGCCGACCGTGGCCGACGTCGAGACGGCCGGGATCCGGTAGAGGCTGGTCAGGTCCGCCGGGGTCAGGCTGCTGCTGCCGGAACTGGCCAGCGGCGATGCCTGCCCGGCACGCACCGCGGCATCGGCGGCGGCCGCCGCCAGCGCCTCACCGTCGGAGAGCGGGAGCGCGTCGCCGAGGCAGGTGGCTCGCTTCGTCGTACTCGTCTGCGGACAGGACGTCGCGGGCACCGGCACCAGGGTCGGCTCGGGGGGCGGTGTCCACCACGACGGCGCCTCGGCCGGTCGCGGCACGGTCGAGGCGTCGGCCACGGCGGGCCCGGCCGGAGCCACCAGCGCGAGGCCGGCGGCCAGCAACAGCGGTACGACGAGGGATTTCACGACACCACCAGCGCGGAGGGTTGATAGGTCGACGCCCTCATCGGCCGTCTAGACCGTCACCTGACCCGTCTAGACCGATACCTGAGAAATAGACGACCGCAGAGGCTGGGATGACGCCCGCGCGCGCCGATAGGGAGGCTGGAGCGACGACCACGGAGGACGAGTGAGCGAGAGCGGTACGCCTGAGCGCGCGTTCGCACCGGCCGCCTTTCTGACCGGGCCGGGCGGTGAGCCGCTGCTCATACCGATGCCGGCGACGGAGGCAGACCGTCTCGGTGGTCTTGGCGCGCAGCAGGCACCCACGGCCGCCGAGGGCGTGGGTGCACCCGATGTCGAGGGCGCCGCTGCCTCCGGCGAGGGTGCCGGGGAGTCCGCGGGGGGCGAAGGTGAGTCTGCGGGGGCCGAGGGCGGGTCGGAGACGAGCGAGCCCGACGACACCGACGGCGCCGACGACACCGACGACACCGACGGCGCCGCGGCCGGTGCCGGAGAGCCGGAGGAGTCCGAGAGCGACGACGAGCCAGACGACGAGCCAGACGACGAGCCCGAGCAGGAGCCCGAGGACGAGCGCGTCTCCCGCTTCGCCGAGCTCGTCGAGGAACGCCTGCAGCGCGCCCGCTATGCCCACCCGCTCACCCGTGCCGTCTTCACCCCCGACGAGCTGGCGATCGCAGCGGCGGTCGAGCGCCGGGCGGCGGTGTGGGTACCGGTGACGACCGTCGGCGCCACCGTGGTGAGCGCGGTGGCCGCCGTCGTCCTCGCCAGCCGGCTGCGCTCGGACCCGACCGATCCGACCGGCTCCCAGCTCGTGGTGGTCACCGTGACGGTCTGCCTGCTCGCGGCGGCGTTCGCCACGCTGCTGCGCTCCGAGGTGCACTACGACCGGCTCCGCCCGCGCGGCCGGACGGTGCGCACCGACGTCGCGGACGCCTACGAGACCGTGCGCGACGCGCCCCGACGCCTGGTCGAGATGGATGCGCCCGCGGAGGTGTTGGTCCGGGTGGTCAACCTGCTGCCGGTCGCCGAGCAGCTGGTCGACGCGATCGTGCATTACACCCGTGAGGGCGGCATCCGAGTGAAGGCCCATCCGGCGTACGAGCGGATCGTGCGGATGCGCGCCGAGGTCGAGGCCCTCGAGCAGCTGCTCGGCGAGCTCGAGGCGCGGGAGACCTCGCGCGCCCGGGTCGTCGGCATCGACGGGGCGCCGCTGCCCAAGCCGGAGCACGTGGCCTCCTATCGTGGTCTGGGCGACATCGCCGACGCGCTCGAGGGCAGTCGCTGACGTTTGCCTCACCGGGCCGGGGGTAAGAAGGCACTGCGGCCAGACCAGCCGCGGCCGCCCGCGGCTCCGGGGGTGGACGGCCGCGAGTGGTCTGCCAGGATCGGCGTCGTGGCGCTCGAGATCGTCGCGTCGGACCGGCCCGGCGCCTACCTGCTGCGGATGGATGGCCTGGACCAGTCCTACGTCGACCTCGCCGATCCGACCCGGCTGGTCTTCGACTACGTGCAGCGGATCGGTGAGGTCGTCGACGCGTACGCCGCACCAGGCCAGGCCGTGCGGGTGCTCCACATCGGCGGAGCCGGGCTCACCCTGCCGCGCTACGTCGCCGCCACCCGGCCCGGGTCGGCTCAGGTCGTGCTTGAGCCCGACACCACGGTGACCGAGCGGGTCCGGCTCGAGCTGCCGCTGCCGCCACGCAGCGGCATCAGGATCCGGCCCATCGGCGGCAGGGCGGGCATCGAAGCCATCCGCGACGCGAGCACGGACCTGGTCGTGCTCGACGCCTTCGCCGCCGGCCGGGTGCCGGCGGAGCTGGTCAGCCGCGAGCTGTTCGCCCAGGTACGGCGCGCGCTGACCCCCGCCGGCCTGCTCGCTGCCAACCTGGTCGACCGGGCGCCCTTCCGGCACACCCGCCGGGTGATCGCGGCCGTGCGGGCCGAGCTGGCCGAGGTGCTGGTGACGGCCGAGAGTGCCACCCTGCGTGGTCGGCGCCAGGGCAACCTGGTGGTCGTCGCGGGCGCCGCGGTGCCGACGGACGCGCTGCGGACCGCGGCACTGCGGGCGGGCTCGCCGTACCGGATCCTCGATCCCGCCGCGGTGAGCGACACCCTCGGTGGCGGCGTCCCGTTCACCGACGCCGACGCCGAGGAAGGCCCGGAGCCGACCCGGCCCGGATAGACCCGGATAGAGTGGCGCGCACCATGCCCGACCCGCTCGGTAGCCGGAGACCGTCCTGCTGACCTCATTGCTCCTGCTTCTGCTCGCGCTGGCGCTGGTCGCCGCGTGCGGGTTCTTCGTGGCGGCCGAGTTCGCCCTGGTGACGGTCGATCGGACGGCCGTCGACCAGGAGGCGGGCGCCGGTGACGGCCGGGCGATCGGGCTGCAGCGCGAGCTGCGGGCGCTCTCCAGCCATCTCTCTGGCGCGCAACTGGGCATCACCGTGACCAACCTGGCGATCGGCTGGCTCGCCGAGCCGGTGGTGGCCGGGCTGATCGACCATCCGCTGCGTTCGCTGGGGGTCGGGCATGCCGCCGTCGGGCCGATCGCCGTGGCTCTCGGCCTGGTGCTGTCCAGCATCATCACGATGGTCTTCGGTGAGCTGGTCCCGAAGAACATCGCACTCGCGCTGCCGATGCAGACCGCCAAGACCACCCAGGGGCCGCTGCGCACGTTCACCGCGGTGAACCGGGGTCCGATCCGGCTGCTCAACGGCAGCGCCAACGCGCTGGTGCGCCGCTTCGGGATCGAGCCGCAGGAGGAGCTGCGCTCCGCGCGCAGCTCGAGCGAGCTCGCCTCGCTGATCCAGCGCTCCGCCGACGAGGGCACCCTCGACGCCGACACCGCCGAGCTGATGGAGCGCTCGGTGGAGTTCGGCGCCCGCACCGCCGGGGAGATCATGACGCCGCGGGTGCGCCAGCACAGCGTGGAGGAGAACGACCGCGCCCAGGCCGTCATCGACCTGGCCCGCCGCACCGGCCACTCCCGGTTCCCGGTGCTCGACGAGCG
>NZ_DASZUF010000021.1:0-40287 GCF_035547795.1 Nocardioides sp. | reverse complement strand
CGCGCCATGGTCTCCTCGGCGGTCACCATCGCGGCGCGCGACCAGCCGTGCTGGGCGTCCAGCGGCATCTGCTCGATGAAGCGCAGCTGGTAGCCGTGCGCGATCGCCCACTCCAGCAGCTCGGGAGCCTGGTCGTCGTTGACCTCCCGCAGGAGTACGGCGTTCAGCTTCACCGGCCCCAACCCCGCCGCGGCGGCCGCCTCGAGCCCCTCGACGACGTCGTGCAGCCGGTCTCGGCGGGTGACGGCGGCGTACGTCTCGGGACGGATGGAGTCGATCGAGACGTTGACCCGGTTCAGGCCGGCCGCGGCCAGCGGCCCCGCCAGGCGCGCCAGGCCGAGCCCATTGGTGGTCAGGGAGAGCTCCAGCCCGGCCGACAGCGCCCGGACCCGCGCGACGATGTCGGCCAGGCCCCGTCGTACCAGCGGCTCACCGCCGGTGAAGCGGACCTCGCGGATCCCCAGCCGCTCCACGCCGACCCGGATCAGCCGCACCAGCTCGTCGTCGGTGAGCACCCGCTCGTCGGGCAGCCACTCCAGGCCCTCGGCCGGCATGCAGTAGCTGCAGCGCAGGTTGCACCGGTCGGTGAGCGACACGCGCAGATCCGTGGCGATGCGCCCGAACCGGTCGAGCAGAGGTGTGGTTGCCACCACCACAGTCTAGGGCGACGACGAAGCTCGACCGGGCGGCGACTAACCTCGTGGGGTGCGGTCGTTCCGGTTCCTGCTGAGCCGCCGCTGGGTGCTGTTCGCGCTCGCGGTGGTCGCCCTCGTCTACGCGACCTGGTGGCTCGGTGGTTGGCAGTTCCACCGTCTGGAGAGCACCCGACACGGCAACCAGGTGATCCGGGCCAACGAGAAGGCCGCGCCGGTCCCCGTCGGTGATCTGCTCGCACCCGGCCGGGCCGTGCCCGACGACGACGAGTGGAAGCGGGTCACCGCCACCGGCACCTACGACGTGGCCCACACCATCACCTGGCGCTACCGCACCGACGCCCACGGCGTCCAGGGCATCGACGCGGTGGTCCCCCTCGTGACCGCCGACGGCACCAGCCTGCTGGTCGACCGGGGCTGGATCCAGTCGCAGGACCAGGACAACAATCCGGTGGCGATCCCGGCCCCGCCCTCGGGCACCGTCACGGTGGTGGGCTGGGTGCGCCAGGACGGCAGCGGCTCCAGCACCCGGGTGACCGACCTCGGCACCCGCGCCGTCTCCAGCCGCACCATCGCCCCGGCGATCGGCCGCACGCTCTACGGCGGGTTCATCTACCTCCAGTCCGAGTCGCCGGCGCCGAAGACCGCCCTGACGCCGAACCCGCTGCCCGAGCTCAACGACGGTCCGCACTTCTTCTACGGCGTGCAGTGGTGGTTCTTCGGGGCGCTGGCCATCGTCGGCTTCTTCTATCTCCTGTACGACGAGCGCCGGGTGACGATGCGCGGCGCCGACGACAAGCCCACCCCCGAGGCGGCCGCCGTCTTGGCCGCGCGTGACGAGCGCAAGCGGGAGAAGGCGGAGAAGCTGGCCCGCAAGCAGGCCGTGGCGGCGGCGTATGCCGCGGCGCGGGCCCGGGACGAGGCGAACCGCACTCGGGCGTTCGGCCCCAGCGTGGATCGGGCCGAGCGCGCCGAGCACGCCTCGGCTCAGACCGGGTCGGACTCCCAGCCGGAGGCCTGACCGGCGAACTGGGTGCGATACAGGTCGGCGTAGAGGCCGCCGGCGGCGAGCAGCTGCTCGTGCGTGCCCGACTGGACGATCCGCCCGCCGTCGACGACCAGGATCGCGTCGGCGTGCCGGATGGTGGAGAGCCGGTGGGCGATCACCAGCGCGGTGCGGTCGGCCAGCGCCGCGTCCAGCGCCCGCTGCACGGCCGCCTCCGACTCGCTGTCCAGGTGCGCGGTGGCCTCGTCGAGCACCACGATCGCCGGCGCCTTCAGCAGCAGCCGGGCGATCGCCAGCCGCTGCCGTTCCCCGCCGGAGAGCCGGTAGCCACGGTCGCCGACGACGGTGTCCAGCCCCTCGGGCAGACCGCGTACGAGCGTGTCGATCTGAGCCGCCGCCAGGGCCGCCCAGATCTCCTCCTCGCTCGCCTCAGGACGGGCGTAGCGCAGGTTGGCACGGATGGTGTCGTGGAACATGTGGGCGTCCTGGGTGACGTAGCCCACCACGTCCTCCAACGACGCGAGCGTCACGTCGCGGACGTCTAGGCCGCCCACCCGGACGGCGCCGGCGCTGGCGTCGTACAGCCGCGCGACCAGGTGGGTGATGGTGGTCTTGCCGGCGCCCGAGGGGCCGACCAGCGCGACCATCTGGCCGGGCTCGGCGGCGAAGTCGATGTCGCGCAGCACCTGCTCGCTCGGGCGCGACTCCGTGCGTGCGACCGCCTCCAGCGAGGCAAGCGAGATCTCGTCCGCGCGAGGATAGGTGAACGCGACGTGGTCGAACTCCAGCCGGGCCGCGTCTCTCGGCAGCGCGACCGCGTCCGGCCGCTCCTGGATCAGCGAGGGCAGGTCGAGCACCTCGAAGACCCGCTCGAAGCTGACCAGCGCCGTCATCACGTCGATGCGAGCGTTGGACAGGCTCTGCAGCGGCCCGAGCAGGCGCACCAGCAGCAGGCCCAGCGCAGTCAGCGTGCCGAGCGAGAAGTGGCCGCGGATGACCAGCCACCCGCCGACGCCGTACACGAGGGCGGTGGCCAACGCCGGGACCAGCTGCATCGCCACGGTGAAGACGCGGGTCAGTAGCGCGATCCGTACGCCGATGTCGCGCACCCGGCCCGCCTTGAGCGCGAAGTGCGCGTCCTCCTCGTCGCGCCGGCCGAACAGCTTGAGCAGCATCGCGCCGCCGACGTTGAACCTCTCGGTCATGGTGTTGCCGAGGTCGGCGTTGCCGTTCATCTGTTCGCGGGTCAGGCCGGCGAGATGGGCGCCGACCCAGCGTGAGGTGACCAGCAGGATCGGGAAGAGCAGGAGGCACAGCACCGTGACCTGCCAGCTCAGCGTCAGCATGGTGGCGCCGACGACCAGCACCGAGATGAGGTTGGCGACGGTGTTGGACAGCGTCGAGGTGAACGCCCGCTGGGCGCCGATCACGTCGTTGTTGAGCCGGCTGACCAGCGCGCCGGTCTGGGTGCGGGTGAAGAACGCCAACGACTGGCGCTGCACATGGCCGAAGACCCGGGTGCGCAGGTCGAAGATGAGCCCCTCGCCGATCCGGGAGGACAGGTAGCCGCTGCCGACGCCGAGCGCCGCGTCGACCAGCGCCACCACCGCCATCGCGCCGGCCAGCCACCACACCGTGCTCAGGTCGCCGCGCAGGATGCCGTCGTCGACCACCCACTTGGTCAGCAGCGGGGTGATGACGACCAGGCCGGCGTCGAGGACCATCAGCCCGAGGAACACCGCGATCAGCCGGCGGTGCGGCCGGGCGAAGGCGATCACCCGGCGGACGGTGCCGCGACCGAGCCGCCGGTCGAGCACGGTCCGGTCCGAGCGCAGGTTGCGGTAGACCCCGCCCATCCCCAGGTTGCCCGACATCGCGCCGCCTCAGGCCAGCGAGACCAGATCGGCGTAGTCGTTGTTCCACAGATCCTCGACGCCGTCCGGCAACAGCAGCACCCGGTCCGGCTCGAGCGCGTGCACGGCGCCCTCGTCGTGGGTGACCAGGATGATCGCGCCCTCGTAGCGGCGGATCGCGCCGAGCACCTCCTCGCGGGAGGCCGGGTCGAGGTTGTTCGTCGGCTCGTCGAGCAGCAGCACGTTGGCCTGGCTGACGACCAGCGACGCCAGCGCGAGCCGGGTCTTCTCCCCGCCGGAGAGCACGCCGGCGGGCTTGTGCGCGTCCTCGCCGGTGAACAGGAACGAGCCCAGCACCGAGCGCGCCTCGGTGTCGGTGAGCTGCGGCGCGGCCGACTGCATGTTCTCCAGCACGCTGCGGGCCACGTCGAGGGTCTCGTGCTCCTGGGCATAATAGCCGATCTTGAGGCCGTGGCCCGGAATGACCATCCCGGTGTCGGGCGTGTCGACGCCGGCCAGGATGCGCAGCAGGGTGGTCTTGCCGGCGCCGTTGAGACCGAGGATCACCACCCGGCTGCCGCGGTCGATGGCCAGGTCGACGGCGGTGAAGACCTCCAGGGCGCCGTACGACTTGGAGAGGCCCTGCGCCGTCAGCGGTGTCTTGCCGCAGGGCGCCGGCGTGGGGAACTTGATCGCTGCCACCTTGTCGGCCTGGCGCTCGTCCTCTACGCCCTCGAGCAGCTTCTCGGCGCGCTTGAGCATGTTCTGCGCGGCGGTGGCCTTGGTCGCCTTGGCACGCATCTTGTTGGCCTGGTCGGTGAGCGTCTTGGCCTTGTTCTGCGCGTTCATCAGCTCGCGCTTGCGACGCATCTCGTCGGTCTCGCGCTGCGTCAGGTAGTTGCGCCAGCCCATGTTGTAGATGTCGATGACGGCGCGGTTGGCGTCGAGATGGAAGACCTTGTTGACGGTCTCCCTGAGCAGCTCGTTGTCGTGGCTGATCACGATGAAGCCACCCTTGTAGGACTTCATCCACTCGCGCAGCCACACGATCGAGTCGGCGTCGAGGTGGTTGGTCGGCTCGTCGAGGATCAGCACCTCGGCGCTGGAGAACAGGATCCGGGCCAGCTCCACCCGACGGCGCTGGCCGCCCGAGAGGGTGCCCAGCGGCTGGTCGATCAGCCGGTCCGGGATGCCCAGCGACTGCGCCATCTGCAGCGCCTCGGACTCCGCGGCGTACCCGCCTCCGGCATCGAGCAGGTCCTGTGCCCGCTGGTACTTGCGCATCGCCTTCTCGCGACGGCCCGGGTCCTCGGCGCCCATCTCCTCCTCGGCCTCGCGCATGCGGCGTACGGCGACGTCGAGCCCGCGGGCCGACAGGATCCGGTCCTTGACCAGCATCTCGGGGTCGCCGACGCGGGGGTCCTGCGGCAGGTAGCCGATCTCGCCGGTGTTGGTCACGCCGCCGGAGGCGGGCAGCAGGTCGCCGGCGAGCACCTTGGTGAGCGTCGTCTTGCCGGCGCCGTTGCGGCCGACCAGACCCACCTTGTCACCGGGCCCGACCCGGAAGCTGACGTTCTCCATCAGGAGGCGTGCCCCGACGCGGACTTCGAGGTTCTGGGCGGTGATCATCAGGATCACCAGTCTAGGGCGAGCGGACCGGACCGCCCGCATCGTTGGCCGCACCCCGCCGGGCAGCCGCCTGCCGTTCCTGCAGCCCGACGAACATCGACTCGTGCAGCACGGCGACGTGCGCCTCGATGATGCTCACCGCCCGGACCGGGTCGTGCCGGGCCAGCGCGTCGACCAGCGCGGCGTGCTCGCGGTTGGTGTCGTGCAGGTAGGCGATCGGGTAGGGTAGGAAGTAGGCGTAGAGATCGCTCAGCACGGTGTCGTAGTAGCCGATCGCCCAGTCCAGCCCGCTGGCCCGCGCCACCCCGCGGTGGAACCGCTCGTCGGCCAGGTGGTAGTCCGCCCAGGTCGCCGCCACCCCGGCGTCGTCCACGTGCCGCTGCAGCTGCTCGATCTCGGCGGGGCTGGCACGCAGCGCGGCGTGGTGGGTCAGTGCCGCTTCGAGCAGCAGCCGCACCTCGATCAGCCGGTGCACCTCGTCGCTGTCAGCCAGGTAGGCGGCCACCGCGTCGGCGCCCGCGTCGGCGGCCCGCGTCGGCCCCGACGAGGCGACGAACGTGCCGCCGGAACGGCCGCGGCGCCGCTCCACAACGCCCTCCTCGGCCAGCGACTCGATCGCCCGCCGGGCGGTGATCTCGCCGACGTCGAGCGTCTTGGCCAGCTCGCTCTCCGGGGGCAGCCGCTCCCCCGGCTGGAGCAGGCCCAGGCTGACCGCGAGCAGGATCCGCGCCCGCACCGTGTCGACGGCCTTGACCCGCTTGATCCGCGACACAGTCGTGCTGGTCAGCACGGACGGCAGGGCTGCGCTCATCTCCGGGGACTCTCTGTGGGGTCGACAGGTCGCCACGGTAGCAACCATAGACAGACCGATCATTTTGATCTATTTTCCTTGCACGCTCCAGCGTCGACCCAGGAGGTCCCGTGTCGTTCCGCATCGCCGCCGCCCAGGTGGATACCCTGCCCGCCGGCACCGCGCCCGCGCTCTTCGAGGAGCAGGCCCGTCGGCTCCTCGACCGGACCGGCGGCACCGACCTGCTGGCCTTCCCGGAGGTCCACCTCTTCGGGCCGGCTGGGGACGTCGATCCGGCGGCCAGGTCCGCCGAGCTGCGCCGGGCCGCCGTCGACCTCGACGGCCCGCTCGTCGCCGAGTTGCGGGCCATCGCGGCCCGCCTCGGCGTGTGGCTGGTGCCCGGCACCCTCGTCGAGCGCGGCCCCGGCGAGGAGGTCTACAACACCGCGATCGTGCTCACGCCGCGCGGCGAGATCGCCGGCAGCTACCGCAAGGTCTTTCCATGGCGACCGTTCGAGCCCTATCGCCCGGGCGATCGCTTCGCGGTGGTCGACGTGCCCGGTCACGGTCGGCTCGGCCTGTCGATCTGCTATGACGCGTGGTTCCCGGAGGTCACCCGGCACCTGGCCTGGTACGGCGCCGACGTCGTCCTCAACCTGGTCAAGACGACCTCCGACGACCGGGAGCAGGAGATCGTCCTCGCTCGCGCCAACTCGATCGTGAACCAGGTCTTCACGATCAGCGTCAACTGCGCCGGGCCCGAGGGCCGCGGCCGCAGCCTGGTGGTGGATCCCGAGGGCGGCGTGCTGGCCGAGTCCCCCGACGCCGCCGAGACCCTGCTCGTCGCCGACCTCGACCTCGGACACGTCGCCCGCGTCCGGGCCGGGGGCACCGCCGGCGTCAACCGGATGTGGTCGCAGTTCCGCGAGGGCGACGAGCCGATCGAGCTCCCGCTCTATGCCGGCCGGATCGACCCCGCCACCTGGCCACCCTCACCGCACCATTCCGATCTCGCCGATCTCGCTGGTTCCAGCATGAGCCCACTCCGAAAGGCAGCAAGTCGATGACCACCACGCCCCACCTCGTGCGGACACTCGGGCTCCGTTCGCTCGTCCTGCTCGGCCTCGCCTACATGACCCCGCTGATCGTCCTGGGCATCTTCGGGGTCGTCGCCGAGACCACGGCCGGCGCCAGTGCCTCGGCGTACCTGCTCGCCCTGGTGGCGATGCTCTTCACCGCGGCCAGCTACGGTCGGATGGCCTCGGCCTACCCGGTCTCCGGCTCGGCCTACACCTACGTACGCCGCACCATCGGGGCGCGCGCCGGCTTCATGGTCGGCTGGGCGGTGCTGCTGGACTACCTGTTCCTGCCGATGGTGATCTGGCTGATCGGCGCGGCCTACCTCAACGCGCAGTTCCCGTCGGTTCCGGTGGCCGTGTGGGTGCTGCTGTTCATCGCCGTCACGACGGTCCTCAACGTCATCGGCCTCAAGGTCGCCGACCGGACCAACTTCGTGCTGATGATCGGCCAGTTCGCGGTGGTGATCTGCTTCGTCGTGCTCTCGATCGCGTCGGTGCTGCGGCACGACGGCGGCTCCGGGCTGTTCAGCGCGGGCCCGTTCGCCAACTCCGGCGCGTCGTTCTCCGGCGTCACGGCCGGCGCGGCGATCGCGGCGTACTCCTTCCTCGGCTTCGACGCCGTCACGACGTTCACCGAAGAGGCCATCGAGCCCCGCCGCACGGTGCCGCGCGCGGTGCTGCTCGTCGCGCTCCTCGGCGGGGTGATCTTCGTGGTGGTCTCCTACACCACCCAGCTCGTCCACCCTGGCGGCAGCTTCTCCGACTCGTCCTCGGCCGCGCATGACATTGCCGTCAACATCGGCGGCAGCCTGTTCGGCGCCGTCTTCCTCGCCGGCCTGGTCGTCGCGCAGTTCACCTCCGGGCTGGCCGCGCAGGCGTCGGCATCGCGGCTGATGTACGCGATGGGCCGCGACGGCGTCCTGCCCCGCGCGGTCTTCGGCCGGGTCAGCAGCCGGTTCGCCACCCCGGTCGCCGGCATCCTGCTCTCTGCGGTCGTCGGGCTGCTGGCGACGTTCCTGAACGTCGCCACGTCCACGTCGTTCATCAACTTCGGCGCGTTCGTGGCGTTCACCTGCGTGAACCTCTCGGTGATCGTCTACTACCTGCGCAACCGCGGCGGCGCTCGGATGAGCCCGGTCCACTTCCTGCTGCTGCCCGCCCTCGGCGCGGTGGTCTGCGTCTATCTGCTCTGCCACCTCGACTCGCACGCGATCGTCCTGGGGTTCGCGTGGGCCGCGCTCGGCGTGTGCCTGCTGGCCTACCTCACCGGCGGCTTCACCCGGCAGCCTCCCGAGGTAGCGATCGACGAGGCGGAGACCGTCGGCGTGGCCGGCTGACCGTGCGGCTCGCGCTCGCCCAGACGGCCCCGGTCGACGACGGCGCCCGCAACCTCACCGAGGTCGCGGACGTCGTCGCCGGGGCCGCCGCTGCCGGCGCCGACCTGGTCGTCCTGCCCGAGTACGCGATGTACTCCAAGAAGGCGATCGACCCGTCGTTCGCGCTGGTCGCCGAGCCGCTGGACGGGCCGTTCGTGGCCGCGCTCGAGGCGCTGGCACGGCGTCTCGGCCTGGCTATCCTCGCCGGGGTGGTCGAGCGCAGCGGCGACCCGCACCGGCCGCACAACACCATCGTCTCGATCGACGCCGACGGCGTGCTCGTCGGCGCCTACCGCAAGATCCACCTCTTCGAGGCCTACGGCTACAGCGAGGGCAGCGGCATCCTCGAGGGCCCGGACCTGGCGCCGGAGCCGGTCGTGCTCGGTGGACTCCGGTTGGGCCCGATGGCCTGCTACGACCTGCGGTTCCCCGAGCTGGCCCGGCACTACGCCGCCGCGGGGACCGACCTTCTCGTCGTCGCGTCGTCGTGGGTGCCCGGCCCGCACAAGGCCGCCCAGTGGCGCACGCTGCTGCAGGCCCGGGCCATCGAGAACACCTGCTGGGCGGCCGGCGTCTCCCAGGCCGCCCCGATCTCGATCGGCTCCAGCCTCCTGGCGGCGCCCGACGGCGCGGTGCACATCAGCCTGGACGAGTCGCCGGGCCTGGCCGTGGTCGACCTCGACCCTGCGGCGCTGGCGCAGGAGCGCGCGAAGGACCCCAACCTGCGACTGCGCCGGCTCGGCACGCCGCATCCGGCGGACGGCGGGCGCATGGGCGGACCCACCGTGGATCACTAGGCTGTCACCCGTCGCGTTCGACGAAGCACTGACGTATGGGGGACAGATGCGCTTCAACTCCAAGGCGAGGCTGGACAGCAGCCGCACCCGCGACGTCGGTGGTGGGGGTGGCGGGCTCGGTGGCCTGCCGATCCCGATCGGAGGCAAGGCCGGCGGCGGCATCGGCGGCCTGATCCTGGCGGTGATCATCTACCTGCTGGTCAACCACTTCGGCGGTGGCGGAGGCGGCGGCCTGGGCGGTGCGCTCTCCGGCTCGGCGTTTACCAGCGGCTCGGTGGCGCTCTCCGGCTCGGGCCAGACCTTCGACTACTCCTCGTGCAAGACCGGCGCCGACGCGAACAAGAGCGACGAGTGTGCCCTGGTCGCGGTGGAGAACTCGCTGACCGACTACTGGCAGCACCAGCCGCAGGTCGAGGCCGTCTTCCAGCGGGAGCGGGCGATCGACGTCTTCCACGGCTCGGTGCGGACCGACGGCTGCGGCAGCGCCACCACCGACGTCGGGCCGTTCTACTGCCCCGGCGACCAGACCATCTACCTCGACACCGCCTTCTACGACACCGTCTTCAAGCAACTGGGCGGCGACGCCACCCCGTTCGTGCGCGCCTATGTGATCGCGCACGAGTACGGCCACCACATCCAGGACCTGCTCGGCACGATGAGCAAGGTCAAGACCCAGCAGGGCAAGAACAGCGACTCCGTACGCCTGGAGCTGCAGGCCGACTGCTACGCCGGCATGTGGGCCGCCGCCGCGACCTCCACCCCCGACGAGGACGGCAACGTCCTCATCGAGGACCTGTCCCAGCAGGACATCGACCAAGCCATCACCGCCGCCAAGGAGGTCGGTGACGACTACATCGAGCAGCGGACGGGCGGCTCGGTCAACCCCGACCAGTGGACGCACGGCTCCTCGGCCGAGCGGGAGCACTGGTTCCAGACCGGGATGAACGCCGGCGACGACATCACCGCCTGCGACACCTTCTCGGCCCGCTCCCTCTCCTAACTCCCCGTTGAGAGGTCACCTTTGGCCGGTCGAGAGGTCACTTTCGGCGCCACTCAACCCGCAAAAGGTGACCTTTCGTTGGGCGAAAAGTGACCTCTCGGCGGGAGGTCAGGCGAGCAGCGCCTCGATCGCCGGGAACTGCCGTTGCAGGGCGCGCAGGTGCGGGGCGACGGCGGGGTGGCGGAACTTCGCGGCCAGGGCGCCCTCTCCCCCGGCCACCCGGGCCAGCGCCCACTCCGCGCGGCTCAGCGCGGTGAAGACGGCGGTGATCCGGGCGGCACGGGTCACCTGCTCCCGGGTGGCCAGCCCGTCGGGCAGACCCAGCAGGTAGGCGTCGAGGAGCGGCTCGAACTCCTCCCGGGCAGGCAGCAGGTACAGACCCAGGTCGGCTCCCGCCGCGCCGTACCCGAGGCAGGCCCAGTCGAGCGCGACCAGCAGGTCGCCGTCCCGGCCGGGCAGGTTGCTCGGCGTCGGGTCGCCGTGCTGAGCCACCTGTGGCAGCGCGTCCAGCTCGTCGAGGAACGCCGTACGCCGCCGCCACAGCGCCTCGGCGACATCGGCAACGGTGGTCCGCTCGAGCGTGGGCCAGCCGCCACGCCGCTCCACCCGGGCCAGCCGGTCCCGCAGCTGGTCGCGGGCCAGCCAGCGCACGTGCGCCAGGTCGGCCGCGGCGAACCGCCCCAGCGCGTGGACGACGAACAGCCCGGAGTTGGCCGCGTCCTCCACCCAGTCCGAGATCAGCGTGATCCCCTCGGCGTCCTCGACCACCTCGGTCGGGGTCAGCGCCACGCCGGGCGCGCCGTCGAGCAGCCCGAACGAGGCCACGTCCGCCTCCCGCCGCCAGTAGGCGAAGTGTCGGGGGTCGGACAGCTCGGGCGGGTCGCGCCGGTCGGGCGCGGCCAGCCGCTTGACCACCACCGCGCGGTCGCCGATGGACGCGCGCCAGAGCCCGACGGTGGACGTGCCGGTGCCGCCAGGCATCGGATGCCACCCCGGCTCGGGCTGCCACATGCTGCGGACGCTAGCCGATGTCTCGCCCGCGGAAGCGCAACCACGCGCATCCGCCCACCAGCGCGGCCACCGCGAGCAGCACCAGCTCGGGCGTCCAGCGCCACGCCTGCGCGGGATACTGCGGCACCGCCGAGTACGGCGAGAGCCGCACCACCCACCCCGGCAGCTTCAGCAGCTCGCCGACCAGGGTGAGCAGCAGGAAGACCGCCAGCACCGCCCAGCCGACCACCGCCCAGCCGGGCCGCAGCGACCAGGCCAGCAGCGCCAGCGCCACCACGCAGAGCACCGCCGGCATCCACCCGACCGCAGCTGACAGCGAGCCGGACGGGTCGGGCCCGCCGGCCGCGCCGTACCCGATCCACAGGCCGATGCCGGTGACCAGCAGCAGCCACACCGATCCGCCGAGCGCGGTCAGCGCCGTCGCGCCGAACCAGCCCACCCGCGAGGCGCCGGTCGCCAGCACCATGTCGGCGCGCTCACCGGCCTCGTCGCCGGCCGCGTGGGTGACCACGGTGATGCCGTAGCAGGTGATCACCATCGCGACCACGCTCAGCACCGCCGCGATCATGGCGCCGCCGAGTCGGCCGATGAGCTCCTGGCCGCCGCCGACGGACCGGATCACGTCGTCCAGGCCGGGCGCCATCGCCCCGAACGCCGCCCCGAGGCCGCCGACCGCGACCGTCCACAGCACCAGCATGGTGCGGTGCACGCGCACGCTCAGCCCCAGCGGCGAGGCGAGCCACCGCGCGCCGGCGGGTCGGCCGGGGCGGGCTGCGAGCAGGCCTCCGCCCAGGTCGCGATGCCCGCGCAGCACCCGGGCGGCGACGAGCAGCGCCACCGTCAGCGCGACGTAGAGGAGCGCGACCCAGCCGCGCGGGTCGCTCCAGGCCCGCAGCTGGGTGTTCCAGCCGAACGGCGAGAGCCAGCTCAGCCAGGTCGCCCGGAAGCCGTCGCCGAGCGCGCGGACCAGATAGGCGCCGCCGAGCAGCCCAGCCGCGATCGCGCCGCAGGTGCGAGCGCTGGAGCTGAGCTGGCAGGCGAGCACGCTGGCCGCGCTCGCCACGCAGCCGGTGCCGATCCAGGTCAGCCCGAACCAGCAGGAGCCGGCCACGTCCAGGCCGCCGACGATGTCGGCGACCGCGACCAGTACGCCGAGCAGCACCGAGAGACCCAGGCATTCGGCCACCGCCGCGGCCGCGGGCGCGTCCCGGCCGACCACGGTGGAGCCGATCAGCTCGGCCCGACCGCTCTCCTCCTCGACGCGGGTGTGGCGGCGTACCAGGATCACGAACAGCACCGCGGCGAAGAGCGCGTAGAGCACCGTCATCTTGCTCATCGCCAGCTCGCCGACCGCGTGCGGGTCCAGGATGGGCCCGTAGAGCGCCCGCAGCGCGGGCTGCTCGTCGAGCGAGCGGGCCAGCTCGAGCTGGTCGGCCTCGGTCGTGAACAGGCTCGGCGTCGCGGCGGCCGACGCGACCGCGAAGACCACCATCACCAGCATCCAGAGCGGCGCGATGATCCGGTCGCGGCGCAGGTTCTGGCGCACCAGGGCGCTCGTGCCGGTGAGCGTGCTCACGACTGGTAGGCCCGGAGGAAGAGCTCCTCGAGGCTGGCGTTCTCGTCGCCGCCCGCCTGGGCTAGCCGCAGCTGCGCCAGCGACCCCGACTCGACCGCCCGGCCCTCGCGGATGATGGTGACCCGGTCGGCCAGCCGCTCCACCTCGCTCAGGATGTGGCTGCTGAGCAGCACCGTGGCGCCGCGGCCAGTGTGCTCGGCGATGCAGTCAGCGAACGCCTGCTCCATGAGCGGGTCCAGGCCGCTGGTCGGCTCGTCCAGGATCAGCAGGTCGACCTCGGCCGCGAACGCCGCCACCAGCGCCACCTTCTGCCGGTTGCCCTTCGAATAGGCCCGGCCGGCCTTGGTCAGGTCGAGCTTGAACCGCTCCGCCATGTCGCCCTTGCGACTGGTGGCCGGGTCGACCCCGCGCATCCGCAGCAGCAGGTCGATCGTCTCGCCGCCGCTCAGGTTGGGCCACAGGCTCACGTCGCCGGGCACGTAGGCCAGCCGGCGGTGCAGCGTCGGCGCCTCCCGCCACGGGTCGCCGCCGAACAGCCGCGCCTCCCCCGCGGTGGCGCGCATCAGGCCGAGCAGGATCCGGATCGTGGTCGACTTGCCGGCCCCGTTCGGGCCGAGGAAGCCGTGCACCTCCCCCGCCGCGACCTCCAGATCCAGGCCGTCGAGAGCCCGCACCCGTCCGAACGTCTTGACCAGGCCGCGTGCCTGGACCACCGGATCGCCCACGGCGCGAATCTAGCCGCTAATCGGCGTTCTGCACCGTGAACGCGACCGCCTGCGCGTCGCCGATCGCCCGCTGGAGTACGTCGCGGCGCGGGTCGCCGATGTGCCCCGGCAGTCGGATCGCGCCCGGAGGAGCGGCCTCGTCGATGCCGCCGTAGACCAGCGGGCCGTGCAGGCCGGTCAGGATCCGGGCGGCGTGCTCGTCGGCGGCCTCCAGCGCGGCGCGCGCCTGGTTGTCCCGCCGCCGGGCGAACCGCTGCTGGCTCCACCCACCCGCCTTGGTGCGGCCCTGGACGTGCCGCTTGCCGACCTTGCTGGCCGCCACGGTGGCCCCGCGTAGCCGGGCCACGGCGAAGCCGCCCTTGCGGACCAGGAGCACGCCCCAATCGGCGGGCGGCGCGGCCGCCTCGGCGAACGCCGCCACCTCGGCCGCGCCGGCGTACCCACGGGCGAACGGCAGCCGGCCCTCGAACGTCGACCCGTCGGGCGCCTCGCCGCTCAGCACGCCGTCGGCCACTCTCAGGTGCACACCGCCGTGCCGCGCCGCGAAGTTGTCGATCCACCGACCGACCCGCGCGACCGGCACCAGCACCTCAGGCACGGCGCCACCCTACGGGTCAGCGGGTGAAGAGCACCTCGAACCGCTCCAGCACAACCGGCATCGACGGGGAGAACCCGCGGTCGTGCTCGGGATACGTCGTCCAGAACCACTCGTGCACCCGACGCCAGTAGTCCAGCGTCAGGTCGCCCTCGCCCTCGAGCCGGGCGTGCTCGGCGTCGACCTCGTCGAACGGCACCACGCGCACGTCGGTGGTGCGCAGCAGCGCCTGCGGCTCCGCGCCGCCGTCGAGCACGACGCTGAGGTCGCCTACCTGCGGCAACGGGTCCCCGCTGGCGTCGTAGTCCCACAGCTGGCTCGCGCCCGCCGTCTTGACGCCGGCCAGGACCAGCGCCAGCAGCCGGTCGGCCATCTCCGGCGTACTGCCGAACGACCATGCCTGGGGGACATCGCCGCTCAGGCCGCACGCCTCCCGGGCCACGGCCCAGTAGGCCTCGACGGCATCACTCACGACCGCTCAGACGTTGAAGCCGAGCGCGCGCAGCATGTCCCGACCGTCGTCGGTGATCTTGTCCGGGCCCCACGGCGGCATCCAGACCCAGTTGATGTGCACCTCGTTGACCAGGCCCTCCAGGGCCGACTCGGTCTGGTCGGTGATCACGTCGGTGAGCGGGCAGGCCGCCGAGGTGAGCGTCATGTCGAGGACGACGTTGGAGTCCTCCTCGATGTGCACTCCGTAGACCAGGCCGAGGTCGACCACGTTGATCCCCAGCTCGGGATCGACGACGTCCTTCATCGCCTCGGTGACGTCCTCGAGGGTGAGCGTGGCTCCCTCGACGACGGAGTGGGGCATGGTGACTTCCTCAGACATCAGACTCCTCCAGAGTGCGGACGGTGGCGTCCTTCCAGGCCATCCACGACAGCAGCGCGCACTTCACGCGCGCGGGGAACTTGGCGACGCCGGCGAACGCGATCCCGTCCTCCAGCACCTCCTCGTCCGGTACGACGGCGCCCTTGCCCTGCATCAGGGTGAGGAACTCCCGGTGGATCTCCATCGCCTCCTCGACGCTCTTGCCGATCACGAGCTCGGTAAGCACCGAGGCCGAGGCCTGCGAGATGGAGCAGCCCTCGGCGTCGTAGGAGATGTCGGCCACCTTGCCGTCGGCGAGGTGCACCCGCAGGGTGATCTCGTCACCGCAGGTCGGGTTGACGTGGTGGACCTCCGCCTCGTACGGCTCGCGCAGGCCCGGGTGGCGTGGGTTCTTGTAGTGGTCCAGGATGATCTCCTGGTACAGGGCGTCCAGATCGGCCGAAGTCATCGCATCAGCCCAACGTGAAGTAGGAGCGGGTGTATTCCAGCGCCTCGATCAGGGCATCGATCTCCTCCGGCGTCGTATAGAGGTACGACGACATCCGGGTGGAGCTCTGCACCCCGAAGCGAGCGTGTGCCGGCTTCGCGCAGTGGTGACCGGCCCGGACCGCGACGCCGCGCGAGTCGAGCACCTGGGCGACGTCGTGCGGGTGCACCCCGGCCAGCTCGAAGGCGATGGCGCCGCCCCGCTGGGTGGCATCCAGCGGACCGAGCACGGTCAACCCGGAGACCGTCTGCAGGCCCTGCAGCGCGTAGCCGGTGATGGCCTGCTCGTGCGCGTGGATCGCGTCCAGCCCGAGATGGCTCAGGTACTCCAGGGCCGCGCCCAGGCCGACCGCCTCGACGATCGGCGGCGTGCCTGCCTCGAACTTGTGCGGGATCCCGGCGTACGTCGAGCGCTCCATCCGGACCGTCTCGATCATCTCGCCGCCGCCGAGGAACGGCGGCAACTGCTCCAGCAGCTCGCGCCGGCCCCACAGCACGCCGATGCCGGTCGGCCCGACCGTCTTGTGGCCGGTGAAGGCGAGGAAGTCGGGCCGCTCCTCCACGGGCATCGAGGACAGCGAGATCGGCAGCTGCGGCGCCGCCTGGGAGGCGTCGACCACCACGATCGCGCCGACCGCGTGGGCCCGCCGCGCGATCTCGGCGATCGGGTTGATCGTGCCGAGCATGTTCGACACCCAGGTCAGCGCGACGACCTTGGTCCGCTCGGTGATCAGCTCGTCGATGTTCGAGGTGTCCAGCCGGCCGTCGTCGGCGATCCCGAACCAGCGCAACCTCGCGCCGGTCCGCTCGGTGAGCAGCTGCCACGGCACGATGTTGGAGTGGTGCTCCATCTCGGTGATGACGACCTCGTCGCCCTCGCCGACCTGCAGCGGGCTGCGCCACGCCAGCGTGTTCGCCACCAGGTTGAGCGCCTCGGAGGCGTTCTTGGTGAAGACCACCTCGTCGCGCTCGGGCGCGCCCAGGAAGGCGGCCACCTTGTCGCGAGCGGCCTCGAACGCCTCGGTCGCCTCCGCGCCCAGGTGATGCATGGCCCGGGCGATGTTGGCGTTGTGGCGCTCCAGGTGGTCGACCATCGTGTCGATCACGACCTGCGGCTTCTGCGAGGTGTTCGCGCTGTCGAGGTAGACCAGCGGGACGCCCCCCTCGAAGACGCGCTCCAAGATCGGGAAGTCCTTGCGGACCACCTCGAGCTCGGGCAGCAGCCCAGGGATCTGACGGGACATGTCAGACCGCGGCCTTCACGAACCGGTCGTAGCCGTTGGCCTCGAGCTCCTCGGCGAGCTCCGGGCCACCGGACTCGGCGATCCGGCCGTCGACGAAGACGTGCACGAAGTCCGGCTTCACGTAGCGCAGGATGCGGGTGTAGTGCGTGATCAGCAGCACCCCCTTGTCCGGACGGGCACGGAAGTCGTTGATGCCCTCCGAGACGATCTTGAGCGCGTCGATGTCCAGGCCGGAGTCGATCTCGTCCAGGATCGCCACCTTCGGGTCGAGCAGGTCGAGCTGGGCGATCTCGGCGCGCTTCTTCTCACCGCCGGAGAAGCCCTCGTTGACCGAGCGCTGGGCGAAGGCCGGGTCGAGGTTCATCCGGTCCAGGGTGCCGTTGACGTCCTTGACCCAGGTGCGCAGCTTGGGCGCCTCGCCGTCCAGCGCGGTCTTGGCCGAGCGCAGGAAGTTCGACATCGAGACGCCGGGCACCTCGACCGGGTACTGCATGGCCAGGAACAGGCCGGCGCGGGCGCGCTCGTCGACCGACATCGCCAGTACGTCCTCACCGTCGATGGTGACCGAGCCGCCGGTGACCGTGTACTTCGGGTGGCCGGCGATGGAGTACGCCGTCGTCGACTTGCCCGAGCCGTTGGGGCCCATGATCGCGTGCGTCTCGCCGTCCTTGATGGTCAGCGTGACGCCCTTGAGGATCTGCTTGGGCCCGTCCTCGGTCTCCACGGAGACCTGCAGGTCCTTGATCTCTAGGGTGCTCATGAAGGGCTTACTCCGTTCAGGGTGGTGGTGGTGTCGACGTAGATGTCGCCGTCGCGGATCTCGACGGGGAACGTCGCGACGGGCTCGGTGGCGGGCAGGCCGGTCGGCTTGCCGGTGCGCAGGTCGAACCGCGAGCCATGCAGGTAGCACTCGATCTGACACTCGGCCACCTCGCCCTCCGAGAGCGCGACGGCGGCGTGCGAGCACAGGTCCTGCACGGCGAAGAACTCCTCGCCGTCGCGAGCGATCGCGACGTCGTACCCGTCGACCTGGGCGGCGAACGCCTCGTCGGGACGGACGTCGTCGATGGCGCAGACCCTCTCGAACGCCATCAGATCGCCTTGACGTTCTTGGCGAGCTCGGTCTCGACCGTGGCGGTCAGCCGCTCCTCCAGCGCCGGTACGCCGATCTGGCGGATCAGGTCGTTGAAGAAGCCGTGCACCACCAGCCGGCGGGCCTCCGCCTCGGCGATGCCTCGGCTGCGCAGGTAGAACAGCTGCTCGTCGTCGAAGCGCCCCGTCGCCGACGCGTGGCCGGCACCCTCGATCTCGCCGGTCTCGATCTCCAGGTTGGGGACCGAGTCGGCCTGGGCGCCGTCGGTGAGGACCAGGTTGCGGTTCTCCTCGTAGGTGTCGATGCCCTCGGCGACCTTGCGGATCAGCACGTTGCCGATCCAGACCGTGTGGGCGTGGTCGCCCTGCAGCGCGCCCTTGTAGACCACGTGCGACTTGGTCCGCGGCGCGGTGTGGTCGACGAAGAGCCGGTGCTCGATGTGCTGGCCGGCGTCGGCGAAGTAGAGCCCGAGCATCTCCACCGAGCCGCCGGGTCCGGCGTACTCGGCTGTGGTGTCGTTGCGCACCACGTCGCCGCCGAAGGTGACGTCCACGTGCTTGAACTGGGCGTCCCGGCCGACCCGGACGTGCTTGTGGCTGGCCCGGACGGCGTCGTCGGCCCAGTCGTCGATGGAGACGACCGTGAGCTGGGCGCCGTCGCCGACCACGATCTCGACGTTGTCGGCCAGCGTCGCCGAGCCCTCGAACCGGAACACCACCGTGGCCGTGGAGAACGCGCCCGCCTTGACCACGACGTGCTGGGCCACCGCGCGCTCGGTACCCGTGCCCCGCACCGTGACCAGCACGGGGCCGTCCACGACCGCCTCGGGGGCGATCTCGTAGAGCACCGACGTCGCGGTCGCGGCCGCCGCCCGCGCGGCCACCCGGTCGGTGGGCACGAAGCCGCTCACGCCCACCTGGCCCTCCGCCTCCGCGGTGACGCTCACGCCGTCGGCGAGCTCGTTGGTCACCGTCAGGGTGCCGTCGAACGGCGCGTCCCGGTGCAGCTCGCGCAGCCGCTTGAGCGGCGTGAAGCGCCAGATCTCCTCCCGGCCGGTCGGGACCGGGTGGTCGTCGACCTCGAACGAGCCCTCCGGATGCAGGTGGGACTCGACCTTGTCAAGCTCCAGCGTGCTGTTGATGCTGTCCAGCGTGGCCGTCATCCGACAGCGCCCTCCATCTGCAGTTCGATCAGGCGGTTGAGCTCCAGCGCGTACTCCATCGGGAGCTCCTTGGCGATGGGCTCGACGAAGCCGCGCACGATCATCGCCATCGCCTCGTCCTCGGCCAGACCGCGCTGCATCAGGTAGAAGAGCTGGTCGTCGGAGACCTTCGAGACGCTGGCCTCGTGGCCCATGGACACGTCGTCCTCGCGGATGTCGACGTAGGGGTAGGTGTCGCTGCGGGAGACCTGGTCGACCAGCAGCGCGTCGCACAGCACGTTGGACTTCGAGCCGTAGGCGCCCTCGTCGACCCGGATCAGACCGCGGTACGACGTCCGGCCGCCGCCGCGCGCCACCGACTTGCTCAGGATCGAGCTGGAGGTGTGCGGCGCGGAGTGCACCATCTTGGCGCCGGCATCCTGGTGCTGGCCCTCGCCGGCGAATGCGATGGAGAGCGTCTCGCCGCGGGCGTGCTCGCCCATCAGGTAGACGGCCGGGTACTTCATGGTCACCTTCGAGCCGATGTTGCCGTCGACCCACTCCATGGTCGCGCCGGCCTCGCAGACGGCACGCTTGGTGACCAGGTTGTACACGTTGTTCGACCAGTTCTGGATGGTCGTGTAGCGGCAGCGGCCACCCTTCTTGACGATGATCTCCACGACCGCGCTGTGCAGCGAGTCCGAGGAGTAGACCGGGGCCGTGCATCCCTCGACGTAGTGCACGTAGGCGCCCTCGTCGACGATGATCAGGGTTCGCTCGAACTGGCCCATGTTCTCGGTGTTGATCCGGAAGTAGGCCTGCAGCGGGATGTCCACGTGCACGCCCGGCGGCACGTAGACGAACGAGCCACCCGACCACACCGAGGTGTTCAGCGCCGCGAACTTGTTGTCGCCCACCGGGATGATGGTGCTGAAGTACTCCTTGAAGAGCTCCTCGTGCTCGCGCAGCGCGGTGTCGGTGTCGACGAAGATGACGCCCTGGGACTCCAGATCCTCGCGGATCTGGTGGTAGACCACCTCGGACTCGTACTGGGCGGCGACGCCGGCGACCAGCGCCTGCTTCTCCGCCTCCGGGATGCCGAGCCGGTCGTAGGTGTTCTTGATGTCCTCGGGCAGGTCGTCCCAGCTGGTCGCCTGCTTCTCGGTCGACCGGACGAAGTACTTGATGTTGTCGAAGTCGATGTCCGAGAGGTCCGAGCCCCAGGTCGGCATCGGCTTGCGCTGGAACAGCTTGAGGCCCTTCAGGCGCAGGTCGAGCATCCACGCGGGCTCGTTCTTCTTCGCGGAGATGTCGCGGACGACCTCCTCGTTGAGCCCGCGCTTCGCGGTGGCACCGGCGACGTCCGCGTCGGCCCAGCCGAACTCGTACTTGCCGATCCCCTTCAGCTCGGGGTTGAGCTCCTCGATCGAGGTCATGTCGTGACCTGCTCCTTCTTAGTCGGCTTACTCGGCTTACTCGGTGTCTGGGGGTTCGGGATGCATGTGGTGCACACGCCGTCGCCGTGGGCGATCGTGGCCAGCCGCTGCACGTGCGTGCCGAGCAGCTCGCCGATCGCCGCGGTCTCCGCCTCGCACAGCTGGGGGAACTCGTGGGCAACGTGGGAGACCGGGCAGTGCTGTTGGCACAACTGCTCGCCGACGACGGGCCCACCCATGATCGGCACGGTCCGGACCGCGGCCACGTAGCCCTCGTCGGTGAAGACCTGGGCGAGCACCTCGGCGGGGCTCAGTGACGGGTCACGCTCCTGCACCTGCACGAACCCGCGCCGGATGAACTCCGCCCGGCGCTGGGCGAAGTCGCGCACGCCCGCCTCGCCGGCGGTGTCTGCCAGGAAGCGCAGGGCCTGCACGGCCAGGTCGTCGTACTGCTGGTCGAAGTTGCCGCGGCCGCGCTCGGTGAGCGCGAACACCTTGGCCGGTCGACCTCGCCCCTGATGGCTGCTCCGTCGCGGCTCGCGTGCCTCCACGGCGCCCTCCTCGAGGAGTACGTCGAGGTGGCGGCGGACCGCCGCGGGCGTGAGGTCGAGCCGGGCGGCCAGCGCGGCCGCCGTGGACGGACCCTCGACGAGGATCGACCGGGCCACGCGCTGCCGCGTGCTCTGGTCGTCGTCGAATTTCACAACACCATTGTGACGATATTGGCCGACGATCACAACGAAGGTCACCCTAACCCTGGTCGCCGCGGCCTGGAACGTAGACTCCGGGGCGTGTCAACCCCTGCTGTCGAGGTCAGCGGTCTGCGCATGACCTATGGCGACAAGACCGCCGTCGACGGCCTCTCCCTCATCGTCGAGCGCGGCTCCATCACCGCTGTGCTCGGCCCCAACGGCGCCGGCAAGACCACCACCCTGGAGACCTGCGAGGGGTATCGCAGGCCGCAGTACGGCACGGTCCGGGTACTCGGGCTCGACCCGGTGCGCCAGCGCCGCGAGCTGCTCCCCCGGATCGGGGTGATGCTGCAGGGTCAGGGCGCCTGGAGCGGCGTGCGGGCGATGGAGATGCTGCGCCACATCTCCCGGCTGCACGCCCATCCGCTCGACGTGGACATGCTGGCCGAACGGCTCGGGCTGGCCGATTGCGGACGAACGCCGTACCGCCGCCTGTCCGGGGGCCAGCAGCAGCGCCTCGGGCTGGCGATGGCGATGGTGGGGCGTCCCGAGATCGTGTTCGTCGACGAGCCGACCGCCGGGATGGACCCGGCCGCGCGGCGCACCACCTGGGAGCTGCTGGAGGAGCTGCGTGCCTCGGGCGTGACCGTCGTGCTGACCACGCACTACCTGGAGGAGGCCGAGCACCTTGCCGACCAGGTCCACATCATCGACCACGGCCGCCTGATCGCCTCCGGTACGCCGGAGGAGCTCACCCGCGGCTCCTCCGCCACCATCCGCCTCGTCGTCGACCGGGAGCTGACCCCCGCCGCCGAGGCCGCGCTGCGCGAGTCGGTGGCGTCCTGGAGCAACGCGCACGACGTCGCGTTGAAGTCGGTCATCTTCGGCCAGCGCTCGCTCGAGGACGTCTTCTTGGAGCTGACCGGGCGGGAGCTGACCCATGACTGACCTCACCGAGACTCATCTCACCGAGCGCGCCGCCTTCACCCCGCGGCCCGGTGGCGCGCCGCTGCTGCGGCAGGTCCTCGCGCAGGCCTCGATGGAGGCGCGGCTGATGCTGCGCAACGGCGAGCAGCTGTTGATCGCGGTGGTGATCCCGGTGATCGTGCTGATCGGCGGCGTCGCCGGCGGCTCGCACCTGGACCTGAAGGAGAAGCATCCGCTGGTCGACATCTTCACCCCCGGCGTCCTCGCGCTGGCAGTGATGTCGACCGCGTTCACCTCGCTGGCGATCGCGACCGGGTTCGAGCGGCGCTACGGCGTGATCAAGCGTCTCGGCGCCTCGCCGCTCCCCCGCTCCGGCCTGCTGGCCGGCAAGGTGCTGGCGCTGCTGCTCGTCGAGCTGATGCAGATCGTGGTCGTCGGGGCGGTCGGGTTCGCGCTGGGCTGGTCGCCGCGTCCTGGCCTCGTCGGCTTCGTGCTCGCGGTCGCGCTCGGTACGGCGGCGTTCGCCTCGGTGGGGCTGTTCGTGGCCGGCACGTTGCGTGCCGAGGCGACCCTGGCCGCGGCGAACCTGATCTACCTGCTGCTGATGGCCGGGGGCGCCGTGGTGCTGCCGATGTCGGCCTACGGCGGGTTCGGTCACGTCGCCCGGTTCCTGCCCTCGGGCGCGCTGGGCGAGGCGATGCGGTCGGCATTCCTGGACGACCACGTCTCCTGGCGTGACCTGGCCACCCTGCTCGTGTGGGCCGTCGTCGGCACGGGCCTGACCGCGAGGACCTTCACGTGGGAGTGACCCTCAGCCGGCTCGACCGCCGGCGCGCGTTGATCGTCTGCGCCTGGGCGAGCCTGTGCGCCAATATCCTGCTGGTGGTCACCGGCGGCGCCGTGCGACTGACCGACTCCGGGCTGGGCTGCCCGACCTGGCCGCGGTGCACCAACGGCGACCTGACGCCGCGGGCGGAGCTCAACGTCCACTCCGCGATCGAGTTCTCCAACCGGATGCTGACGTTCGTGCTGACCGCTGTCGCGATCGCCACCCTGCTCGCGGCCTGGCGCACCGCGCACCGCTGGCTCGCGGTTTGGCTGCTGCTCGGCATCCCGGCCCAGGCCGTCGTCGGTGGCATCTCGGTGCTCACCAAGCTCAATCCGTGGGTGGTCTCCATCCATCTGGTCGCCTCGATGGCGATCATCGGCCTCGCCGTACTCCTGCTGTGGCGGGTGTACGGCGGCGGCCCCGGCGCCGACCGCGGCCCGGTCGCGTGGCTGGGTTGGGCGAACTTCGTGGTGGCCTGGCTGGTGCTCTACGCCGGCACCGTGGTCACCGGGGCGGGCCCGCACGCCGGCGACTCCACGTCGCAGCGCAACGGGCTCTCGGTGCTGCAGTTCGCCCAGCTGCACGCCGACCTGGTGTGCCTGTTCATCGGGCTCACCATCGGCCTGGTGGTGCTGTCGTACGCGCTCAAGGCGCCCGCCGCGAGCGTGCGCGCGGGATGGATCCTGCTGGGCGTCGAGCTCGCGCAGGGCGCCATCGGCTGGGTGCAGTACTTCACCCACGTGCCGATCGTGCTGGTCATGTTCCACATGCTCGGTGCGGCGCTGATCTCGGCGGCGGTCACCTGGGTGCTGCTGCGGGTGCGGGCCGGCGTGCCGGACGACGAGCGTCAGCCGGCCGCGGCCTGACGGGCGCCATGCCGTTGGCCGTCGAGATGTGCCCGGCCATCAGGGTGGTTGCAGGCGGCTGATCGGCGGTGCCGGGTCCGTGGACGCGGTCCCGCTCGACGTTGCTCCGGCCGTGGATGCGCCAGCCGGCGACCGTGAACGGTCAGCCGGGGGCACTGGCGTGGGACGCGAGAACCTCCGGGTGGCGGTGGGCCTGAGACAAGCCACATCCCATTCGGCGGTTCTCGCTTCTTCAACCAGGCTCGCCGCTACCAACGTCCTGGCCAGCTACACCTCGGGGGACCTGCTCGACATGTAGGGATAGGGCCACGATCGTGCCCCTATCCCTACATGCCCGAAGGCACCCTCGTGGCGGGGCGGCAGGCTCCCGCCCGACTCAACGGGAGGGCGATCAGCGGCTGATCAGCGGGTCGACCGCAACGGCCACGAACAGCAGCGACAGGTAGAGGTTGCTGCTGTGGAACAGGTGCATCGGCTGGATCACCGAGAGGTCCTCGGTGCCGCGAGCGCGGCCGTACATCCGGTGCGCCTGCACCAGGAACACCGCCCCGAGCACGACCGCGGCGACCGGGTAGAACCAGCCGGTCGAGGCGACCGGCCACAGCGCGAGCGAGACCGCGACCATCACCCAGCTGTAGAGCACGATCTGCAGGCCCACGACGCGGGCCTCCTTGACCACCGGCAGCATCGGCACGTCGACGTTCGCGTAGTCCTCGCGGTAGCGCAGCGCCAGCGCCCAGGTGTGCGGCGGCGTCCAGAAGAAGACCACCAGGAACAGGATCACCGGCGCCCAGGACAGGTGGCCGGTGACGGCGGTCCAGCCGATCAGGGCCGGGAAGCAGCCGGCGATGCCGCCCCAGACGATGTTCTGGGTGGTGCGCCGCTTGAGCAGCATCGTGTAGACGAGCACGTAGAAGGCGTTCGCTCCCACCGACAGCGCCGCCGAGAGCGGGTTGACGAAGATCGCCAAGATGACGGTGGAGAGCACGCCCAGCAGCGTGCCGAAAGCGAGCGCGGCTCCCGGGGAGACGATGTGACGCGGCAGCGCCCGGCGGCGGGTACGCCGCATCTGCTCGTCGATGTCGCGGTCGTAGACGCAGTTGAACACCGAGGCGGACCCGGCCGAGAACGTGCCGCCCACCACGGTGGCGACCACCAGGCCGAGCCCGGGCACGCCGCGGGCGGCGAAGAACATCACCGGCACCGTGGTGAGCAACAGAAGCTCGATCACGCGCGGCTTGGTGAGCCCGACGTAGGCGGTGACGACGTCCTTGAGGGTCGCCCGCGGCGTCTGCGCTGCCGGGGTCGTCACACCCGGAGCGTGCTCGCCGACGTAGGTCACAGAATTCCTCAACTGTTGGTGGAGCCGCAGTCGTCTGACTGGTGCCGTCGCTGGACAGCGGGTGTGAGTCTATCCCCCGGCATGAGTAGGCTCGGATTCGCCGTACGTCTCGTTGAGAGGACCCCCGTGAGCGCAACCCAGGACCTTGAGTGGACCGACCTGGACAAGAAGGCGGTTGACACCATTCGCGTCCTCGCGATGGACGCCGTGCAGAAGGTCGGCAACGGCCACCCGGGCACCGCGATGAGCCTGGCTCCTGCGGCGTACCTGCTCTTCCAGAAGGTGATGAGGCACAACCCGGCCAATCCGAACTGGATCGCACGCGACCGCTTCGTCCTCTCCTGCGGGCACAGCTCCATCACGCTCTACCTGCAGCTGTTCCTCGGCGGCTTCGGCCTGGAGATCGAGGACATCGAGAGCCTGCGCACGTGGGGCAGCAAGACCCCCGGACACCCCGAGTACGGCCACACCGCCGGCGTCGAGGTGACCACCGGCCCGCTCGGTCAGGGCGTCGGCAACGCCGTCGGCATGGCGATGGCCGCCCGCCGCGAGAAGGGCATCCTCGACCCCGGCAACACCGGTGAGTCGATCTTCGACCACCACATCTACGCGATCGCCTCCGACGGCGACCTGGAGGAAGGCGTCAGCGGCGAGGCCTCCTCGATCGCCGGCACCCAGCGGCTGGGCAACCTGACGCTCATCTACGACCAGAACAAGATCTCCATCGAGGGCAACACCGACGTCGCATTCAGCGAGGACGTCGCCAAGCGCTACGAGGGCTACGGCTGGCACGTCCAGACCGTCGACTGGACCCACGCCGGCGACCACACCGACGGCAAGAACTACCACGAGGACGTTCCGGCGCTGTACGCCGCCATCCGCGAGGCTGAGAAGGTCACCGACCGGCCCAGCATCATCGTGCTGCGGACCATCCTGGCCTGGCCGGCCCCGCACGCCCAGAACACCGAGGCCGCGCACGGCAGCGCACTGGGCACCGACGAGGTCGCCGCCACCAAGGAGTTGCTCGGCTTCGACCCGGCCAAGAGCTTCGTGGTGCCGCCGGACGTGCTCGAGCACACCCGCGGGCTGGTGGCCCGCGGCAAGGAGCTGGAGGCCAGGTGGGTGCCGCAGTTCGACGCCTGGGCCGCCGCGAACCCGGAGCCGGCCGCCATCCTCGACCGGATGAAGAAGCGCGCCGTCCCCGAGGGCCTCGAGGCCGCGCTGCCGACCTGGGAGCCCGACACCAAGGGCATCGCCACCCGAGCGGCGTCCGGCAAGGTGATCAACGCCATCGCCGACCTGATGCCCGAGCTGTGGGGCGGCTCGGCCGACCTGGCCGGCTCGAACAACACCACCATCACCAGCGCCAAGTCGTTCATCCCCACCGACCGCTCCACCCACGACTGGCAGGGCGACCCCTACCAGGGCCGGGTGCTGCACTTCGGCATCCGTGAGCACGGCATGGGCGCGATCATCAACGGCATCGCGGTGCACGGCGGCACCCGCGTCTTCGGGGCCACCTTCCTGCAGTTCTCCGACTACATGCGCGGTGCGGTCCGGGTCGGCGCCCTGATGAAGGCGCCGGCGATCTGGATCTGGACGCACGACTCGATCGGCCTCGGCGAGGACGGCCCGACCCATCAGCCGGTCGAGCATCTGTGGGCGCTGCGCGGCATCCCCGGCCTGGACATCGTCCGCCCGGCCGACGCCAACGAGACCGCGGCCGCCTGGCTCCAGGTCTTGAAGAACAGCGACCGCCCGGCCGGCCTCATCCTGAGTCGACAGAACCTGCCGATCTTCCCGCGGGGCGTGGACGGCTTCGCCACCACCGAGAACGTCGGCAAGGGCGGCTACGTCCTCATCGACGCCGAGGGCGGCGAGCCGGACGTCATCCTGATCGGCACCGGCTCCGAGGTGCAGCTGGCAGTCACCGCCCGCGAGCAGCTCAAGGCCGAGGGGATCAACGCCCGTGTGGTCTCGATGCCCTCGATCGAGTGGTTCGAGCAGCAGACCCAGGCCTACCGCGACCAGGTGCTGCCGCCCTCGGTCAAGGCGCGGGTCAGCGTCGAGGCGGGCATCCGCCAGGGCTGGCGGGAGTACGTCGGCGACAACGGCCGGATGGTGAGCCTCGAGCACTACGGCGCCTCGGCCGACGGGGCGCGCATCTTCAAGGAGTTCGGCTTCACGCCCGAGGCGGTCGCGCAGGCCGCCAAGGACAGCATGGAGGCGGCACGGCACTGAGCCCGTTCGCCGCCGCGCTAGAGTCGGATTGGAACGATCAAAAGAATCGGGAGAGTGCACATGAGTGACCGTCTCAAGGCGCTGGCCGACGCCGGCGTCTCCATCTGGCTCGACGACCTGTCCCGGGAGCGGATCGAGACCGGCAACCTGGCCGACCTCGTCAAGGATTCCTCCGTCGTGGGCGTCACCACCAACCCGACGATCTTCGCGGCGGCCATCGCCAACGGCGAGCGGTATGACGCGCAGGTCGCGCAGCTGGTCAAGGACGGCGCCGATGTCGACAAGGTGATCTTCGAGCTCACCACCGAGGACGTCCGCAACGCGTGCGACATCCTGGCTCCGGTCGCCGAGGCGACCAAGGACGACGGCCGGGTCTCCATCGAGGTGGAGCCGACGCTGGCCAACGACACCGAGGCGACCATCGCCAGCGCCAAGGCGCTGTGGGCCGCGGTGGACCGTCCCAATGCCCTGATCAAGATCCCGGCGACCCTGGAAGGTCTGCCGGCGATCACCGCCGCCGTCGCGGCCGGGATCAGCGTCAACGTCACGCTCATCTTCTCCATCGAGCGCTACCGCGCCGTGATGGACGCCTACCTGGCCGGCCTCGAGCAGGCCCAGGCCGCGGGCATCGACCTGTCGACGATCCGCAGCGTGGCGAGCTTCTTCGTCAGCCGGGTCGACACCGAGGTGGACGCCCGGCTGGAGAAGATCGGCTCCGACGACGCGCTCGCGCTGCGCGGCAAGTCCGCCGTCGCCAACGCCCGGCTCGCCTACGCCGCCTTCACCGAGGTGCACGCCGGCGAGCGCTGGCAGCAGCTGGCCGCGGCCGGGGCGAACGTGCAGCGGCCGCTGTGGGCCTCCACCGGGGTGAAGAACCCGGCGTACCCGGACACGCTCTACATCACCGACCTGGTCGTGGCCGACACCGTCAACACCATGCCGGAGAAGACCATGCGGGCCTTCGCCGACCACGGCGAGGTGCACGGCGACCAGGTCACCGGGAAGGCCGCCGAGGCACAGGAGGTCTTCGACGGTCTCGTCGCCGCCGGGATCGACCTCGACGACGTATTCCGCGTGCTCGAGACCGAGGGCGTCGACAAGTTCAAGGCCTCCTGGCTGGAGCTGATCGACACCGTGAAGGGGCAGATGGCGAAGGCGGGAGCCTGAAGGTGAGCGCCACGCCCGTCGACGCGACCAGCACCGAGGCGTGGCAGCGCCTCACCGTCCTTGCCGACGGCTTCGCCCCGGACCTCCGCGGCTGGTTCGCGGATGATCCCGCGCGGGTCGAGCGGCTGACGTTCACCGCCGCGGACCTGTACGTCGACCTGTCCAAGGGACTGGTCACCGACGAGGTGCTGAGTGCGCTGCTGGCCCTGGCCGAGGAGGTCGGGCTGGCGGCCCGCCGCGACGCGATGTTCGCCGGCGAACACGTCAACGTCACCGAGGACCGGGCCGTCCTGCACACCGCACTGCGGCTGCCCGCCGACGCCGTCCTCGACGTCGACGGGCAGGACGTCGTCGCGGACGTCCACGACGTGCTCCAGCGCATGTACGACTTCGCCGACCGGGTCCGCTCCGGAGCATGGACCGGGGTGACCGGCGAGCGGATCCGCACGGTGGTCAACATCGGCATCGGCGGCTCCGACCTCGGCCCGGTCATGGCCTACGAGGCGCTGGCGCCCTACCGGGCCCTGCCCAACGACCAGGGCGAGATCGAGTGTCGGTTCATCAGCAACATCGACCCGACCGACGCCGCCCAGAAGCTCGCCGGGCTCGACCCGGCCAGCACGCTGTTCGTCGTCTCCAGCAAGACGTTCGGCACCCTCGAGACACTGACCAATGCCCGGCTGTGCAAGGCCTGGCTGCTGGAGAGACTGGGACCCGACGTCGACCAGGCCCAGGCGATCGAGCGACACTTCGTCGCCGTCTCCACCGCACTGGACAAGGTCAAGGCGTTCGGCATCGACCCGGCCAACGCGTTCGGTTTCTGGGACTGGGTCGGCGGCCGCTACTCCGTCGACTCGGCGATCGGAACCTCGCTGGCGATCGCCATCGGCCCGGAGCGCTTCGCCGAGTTCCTGGCCGGCTTCCACGCCCTCGACGACCACTTCCGCCACACCGACCTGGCCCACAACGTGCCGGTGCTGATGGGCCTGCTCAACGTCTGGTACACCAACTTCCTCGGGGCCCAGACGCACGCCGTGCTTCCCTATGCACAGCTGCTGCACCGGTTCCCGGCGTACCTCCAGCAGCTCACCATGGAGTCCAACGGCAAGGGCGTGCGCTGGGACGGCTCGCCGGTGACGACCGACACCGGCGAGGTGTTCTGGGGCGAGCCCGGCACCAACGGCCAGCACGCGTTCTACCAGCTGATCCACCAGGGGACGCGACTGATCCCGGCCGACTTCATCGCGTTCGCGACCCCGCCGTACCCGCTGAAGGACGGCGAGACGGACGTGCACGAACTCTTCCTGGCGAACTTCTTCGCCCAGACCAGAGCGCTGGCGTTCGGCAAGACCGCCGACGAGGTCCGCGCCGAGGGCACCGCGGAGGCGATCGTCCCGGCCCGGATCTTCACCGGCAACCGGCCGACGACCTCCATCATGGCGCCCGCGCTCACCCCGCGCGTGCTGGGTCAGCTGATCGCCCTCTACGAGCACATCACGTTCACCCAGGGCGTGGTGTGGGGCATCGACAGCTTCGACCAGTGGGGCGTCGAGCTGGGCAAGCAGCTCGCGCTCCAGGTCAGCCCGGCTGTCGGGGGCGACGAGGAGGCCAAGGCGCAGCAGGACGCCTCCACCCGGGCGCTCATCGACTACTACCGCGCACACCGTGGCTAGCAATCCGCTGCGCGACCCGCAGGACCGACGACTCCCTCGGATCGCCGGTCCCTGCGGGCTGGTGCTCTTCGGCGTCACCGGCGACCTGTCGCGCAAGAAGGTGATGCCGGCGATCTACGACCTGGCCAACCGCGGGCTGCTGCCGCCCGGCTTCTCGCTGACCGGCTTCGCCCGGCGAGACTGGGCCGACGAGGACTTCGCCCAGGTGGTGCACGACGCGGTCAAGGAGCACTCCCGCACGCCGTTCCGCGAGGAGGTGTGGGACCAGCTCGCCGAGGGCTTCCGGTTCGTGCCCGGCGAGTTCGACGACGACGTCGCCTTCGAGCAGCTGCGGCACACCATCGAGGAGCTCGACGTCAGCCGCGGCACCGGCGGCAACCACGCCTTCTACCTCGCCATCCCGCCGGCGTTCTTCGGCGACGTGGTCGGGCAGCTCAAGGAGCACGGCCTGGCCGACGCGGCCGGCGACAGCTGGCGGCGAGTGGTAGTGGAGAAGCCGTTCGGCCACGACCTGAGGTCGGCACGCGAGCTCAACGGCATCCTCGACGGCGTCTTCCCGGACGGCTCGATCTTCCGGATCGACCACTACCTGGGCAAGGAGACGGTCCAGAACATCCTGGCGCTTCGCTTCGCCAACACGATGTTCGAGCCGATCTGGAACGCCAACTACGTCGACCACGTCCAGATCACCATGGCCGAGGACGTCGGCATCGGCGGTCGAGCCGGCTACTACGACGGCATCGGCGCCGCCCGCGACGTCATCCAGAACCACCTGCTGCAGCTGATGTCGCTGGTGGCCATGGAGGAGCCCACGACCTTCGACGCCCAGGCGCTGCGGATCGAGAAGCAGAAGGTGCTCTCCTCGGTCCGACTGCCCTCCGACCTGGGCGCGACCACCGCCCGCGGGCAGTACGCCGCCGGCTGGGCGGGCGGCGAGAAGGTGCCCGGCTTCCTCCAGGAGGAGGGCATCTCGGCCACATCGACTACCGAGACCTTCGCCGCCGTCACGCTGCACGTCGACACCCGCCGCTGGGCCGGGGTGCCGTTCTACCTGCGCACCGGCAAGCGGCTCGGCCGCCGGGTCACCGAGGTCGCGGTGGTGTTCAAGCGGGCCCCACATCAGCTGTTCAACCCGACCGCGACCGAGGAGCTGACCCAGAACGCGCTGGTCATCCGGGTCCAGCCCGACGAGGGCATGACGGTCCGGTTCGGCTCCAAGGTGCCGGGCACCGCGATGGAGATCCGCGACGTGAACATGGACTTCGCCTACGGCGGATCCTTCACCGAGGCCTCCCCCGAGGCGTACGAGCGGCTCATTCTCGACGTCCTGCTCGGAGACCCGCCGCTGTTCCCGCGGCACGAGGAGGTCGAGCTGTCGTGGCAGATCCTCGACCCGATCCTCGACTTCTGGGCCAAGCAGGACAAGCGTGGGGCCGGACCGGAGCAGTATCCCTCCGGCGGCTGGGGCCCCGGCTCGGCCGAGGCGATGCTGGCCCGCGACGGACGGACCTGGAGGCGGCCATGACGACCACGCTGACCGCGACCAACAGTGCTGCGATCGCCGCGGAGTTCGTGCGCGCCCGCACCCGGGCCGGCAGCCCGGCGATGGGCATGGTGATGACGGTCGTCGTGGTGGTCGAGGAACAGGACGCCGCCGCCACCCTCGAGGCCGCCCGCGCGGCCTCGCACGAGCATCCCGCCCGCGTCCTCGGGGTCGTGCTCGGCTCGTCCCGCGGCGCCGGCCAGGTGGACGCGGAGGTCACCGTGGGCGCCGGCTGGGGTGGCGAGATGGCGCTGCTGCGGCTGGTCGGCGAGGTGGTCAAGCATCCCGACTCGGTGGTGCTGCCGCTGCTGCTGCCCGACTCCCCAGTGGTCGCCTGGTGGGCCTCACGCGCGCCCAGAGACCTGGCCGGCGACCCGCTCGGCCGGCTGGCGCAGCGACGGATCACCGACAGCGCGGCCGCAGCCGCCCAGGCGCGCACCCTGCAGGTGCAGTGCGCGGCGTACTCCCCCGGCAACACCGACCTGTCCTGGACCCGGCTGACGCCCTGGCGGGCGCTGCTGGCCGCCGCGTTGGACCAGCACCCGCTCAAGGTGACCGGCGCCTCGGTGGCCGCCGACCGCGGCAACCCCAGCGCCGACCTGCTGGCGGCCTGGCTGGGCCAGCGGCTGCGGGTCGACGTACGCCGCATCACCTCCGACGGCCCCGGCCTCACCGAGGTGACCCTGGAGACCAAGAAGGGGCCGATCCGGATCTCGCGACCCGACGGCCGGCTGGCGACGTTCTCCTCGCCGGGCAACCCGGATCGCCCGGTGGCGCTGCGGCGGCGCGACGTACCCGAGTTGCTCGCCGAGGAGCTGCGCCGACTCGACGAGGACGACGTCTACGCCGCCACCGCGCGCTTCCTCGCCCGCGGACTGGCTGCCAAGAAGACCCCCACCAGGAAGGGCAAGAAGTGACCGACACTCCCCGCATCGAGGTTCACGACGACGCCGCGGACCTGTCGACGGCCGTCGCCGGCGAGCTGCTGAACCGGATCGCCGACGCCCAGGCGGCCGGCCACGTGCCGCACATCTGCCTCACCGGCGGCACCATCGCCGAGTCGATCCACCGCGAGGTCGCCCGACTCGCGCCCGAGTCCGGCGTGGACTGGGGCGCCGTGGAGTTCTGGTTCGGTGACGAGCGGTTCGTCGCCCCCGACTCCCCCGACCGCAACGCCGGCCAGGCCAAGGCCGCCTTCCTCGACGCCGTCGGCGTTCCCGACCACCGGGTGCACCAGATGGCCTCGACCGCCGATGCGACGAACGTCGAGGAGGGCGCCACGGCGTACGCCGCCGAGGTCCGCGACAGTGGCGGCGGTCGCTTCGACGTGATGATGCTCGGCGTCGGCCCCGATGGCCACATCGCCTCGCTCTTCCCCGGGTTCCCGCAGCTGGACGTCACCGACGCCATCGCGGTGGGCGTCACCGGCTCCCCGAAGCCGCCGCCGGAGCGAATCTCGCTGACCTTCGAGGCGCTGCGCCGCTCCGCCTCGGTGTGGTTCCTGGTCAGCGGCGAGGGGAAGGCCGAGGCCGTGGCCAGTGCGCTGGGCGGCGCCGACCCGCACCAGACGCCCGCCGCCGGCGTCCAGGGCCAGGAGGAGACCATCTGGTTCCTCGACCGGGCCGCCGCCTCCCGCCTCTGACCGTTGAATAGGGGATTTCACACGCCCGAATAGGGGATTTCACACGCCCCATTCGGTCATTCCGCACCACTGAGTAGGCCCCCCCACCCTTTCGGTGTGGGGCCTACTGAGTCACCACCCCGGATTCGGACGTGCGAAATCCCGGATTCGACGTCAGAAGATGATCTCGCCGGCCTTGCGCCGGGAGCGCAGCAGCTGAATGGCCTCGTCCAGGATGTCCTCGGCCTCCTTGTCGGAGCGGCGCTCCTTCACATACGCCAAGTGCGTCTTGTACGGCTCGATCTTCGGCGCCGGCGGCGCGTTCTCGACGTCGAGGCCGGCCGGCAGGCCGCACTTCGGACAGTCCCACGACTCCGGCGTGCTCGCCTCGACGGCGAACGTGATCACCGAGCGGTGCTCGTTGGCGCAGAAGTAGGTCACCGCCTTGCGGGGCGCGGCCTCGCCGCGCTCCGCCTCACCCATCGGGCCGGCGCCGACCCGGCTGCCCCGGATGGCGTTAGCTCCACCAGCCATGTCGTCTCGTCCTTGTCTTGAGCTGGAACAGGTCAGCGGTACGCGAGCAGGAGGCCCAGCGCGATGACGCAGGCGAACCAGATCGCACCGACACCGACGGTGAGCCGGTCGAGGTTGCGCTCGGCGACGCTCGAGCCACCCAGCGAGCTCGACACACCACCACCGAACATGTCGGACAGGCCACCGCCACGACCCTTGTGCAGCAGCACCAGCAGGATCATCACGGCGCTCGAGGCCACCAGGAGGATGGTGAAGAGAAGTTCCAGCACGATCCGGAATCCTACGTCACGCCTGCGCCGTCACAGCACAGGCAGGTCGTAGAAGCGGCAGATCGCGGCAAACTCCTCGACCACCAGGCTCGCGCCACCCACCAAGGCACCGTCCACATCGGTCTTGGTCATCAGGCCGGCGACGTTGTTCGCCTTCACCGAACCGCCGTAGAGGATGCGGACCGCGTCGGCCGCCTCGGCGCCGTACGACTCCCTGATCTGGGCGCGCAGCGCGGCACAGACCTCCTGGGCGTCGTCGGGGGTGGCCACCTCGCCGGTGCCGATCGCCCAGACCGGCTCGTAGGCGATCACCAGGCCCGCCACCTGCTCGGCGCCGAGGCCCGCCAGCGACCCGATCAGCTGCTCGCTGCAGAACGGCACATGGGTGCCCGCCTGACGCACCTCCAGGCCCTCGCCGACGCAGACGATCGGAGTCATGCCTGCCCTGAGGGTCACCGCCGCCTTCTGCGCGACCAGCGCGTCGGTCTCGCCGTGGTACTGCCGGCGCTCCGAGTGGCCGACCACGACATAGCTGCACCCGAGCTTGCTCAGCATCGCCGCCGAGATCTCGCCGGTGTAGGCGCCGTTGTCGTGCACCGACACGTCCTGCGCGCCGTACCTGATCGCGAGCCGGTCGCCGTCGACGAGGGTCTGCACGGAGCGCAGATCCGTGAACGGCGGGAGCACGGCGACCTCGGCCTTGGCGTAGTCGTGCTTCTTGTCACCGAGCGTCCAGGCGAGCTTCTGGACCAGCACCACCGCTTCTTGGTGGTTGAGGTTCATCTTCCAGTTGCCCGCCATCAGCGGGGTTCGCTTGCCGCTCATCCCTCGAGCACCGTGATGCCGGGCAGCTCCTTGCCCTCCAGGTACTCCAGCGACGCGCCGCCACCGGTCGAGATGTGCCCGAACTGCTCGTCGGAGAAGCCGAGCGCACGAACGGCGGCCGCGGAGTCGCCACCGCCGACCACGGAGAGCCCCTGGACCTTCGTCAGCGCCTCGGCGACCGCCTTCGTCCCGGCCGCGAAGGCGGGCTGCTCGAAGACGCCCATCGGGCCGTTCCAGAAGACCGTGCGGGCTTGCTCGATGACCACGGCGAACGCCGCACCCGAGCTCGGGCCGATGTCCAGGCCGAGCGCGTCGGCCGGGATCTGGTCCGCCGGCACCACCCGCGCCGACGCCTCGTCGCCGAACGCGTCGGCGACGACGATGTCGGTGGGCAGCACGATCCGCACGCCGTTGGCCCGGGCGCGCTCCAGGTACTCCAGCACCGCCGGGATCTGGTCCTCCTCCAGCAGGCTCCTGCCCACCTCGTGACCCTGGGCCTTGAGGAACGTGAAGACCATCCCGCCGCCGATCAGCAGGGTGTTCGCCTTGCCGAGCAGATTGTCGATGACGCCGAGCTTGTCGGAGACCTTCGAGCCGCCCAGGACGACGGCGTAGGGCCGCTCCGGGGTGTCGGTCAGCCGCCGCAGTACGTCGATCTCCGCGGCCACCAGGCCGCCCATGGCGTGCGGCAGCAGCTGCGCGACGTCGTACACGCTGGCCTGCTTGCGGTGCACCACTCCGAACCCGTCGGAGACGAAGGCGTCCGCCAGCGACGCCAGCTGCGCCGCGAAGGCGCCGCGCACCGCGTCGTCCTTGGCGGTCTCACCGGCGTTGAACCGGACGTTCTCCAGCAGCGCGACCTGGCCGTCGGCCAGGCCCGCCACGGTCTGCTTCGCGGACTCGCCGACGGTGTCGGTCGCGAAGACGACCGGCGCGCCGAGCAGCTCACCGAGTCGCGCGGCGACCGGCGCCAGCGAGTACGCCGGGTCCAAAGCGCCGTCGGGGCGACCCAGGTGGGCCGTCACGACGACGCGGGCACCGGCGTCCGCGAGCGCCTTGATGGTCGGCACCGACGCCCGGATCCGGCCGTCGTCGGTGATCCGACCGTCCTGCAGGGGCACGTTGAGGTCTGACCGGACGAGGACCCGCTTCCCGGCCACCTCGCCCAGCCCGGCGTACTCCCCCATCGATCAGAGGGTCTTGCCGACGTAGTCGATCAGGTCGGCAAGGCGGTTGGAGTAGCCCCACTCGTTGTCGTACCAGGAGGCGACCTTGACCTGGTTGCCGATGACCTTGGTCAGCGGCGCGTCGAAGATCGAGGAGGCCGGGTTGGTCACGATGTCCGAGGAGACGATCGGGTCGGTCGAGTAGACCAGGTAGCGGCCGTCGGCGGCCTTCTTGACGATCTCGTTGATCTCCTCGACCGAGGTCTCCCGAGAGGCCTCGAAGGAGAGGTCGGTGATCGAGCCGGTCGGCACCGGCACGCGCAGCGCGTAGCCGTCGAGCTTGCCCTTGAGCTCGGGCAGCACCAGGCCGATCGCCTTGGCGGCGCCGGTGGAGGTCGGGACGACGTTGATCGCGGCGACGCGGGCGCGGCGCAGGTCCTTGTGGATGTTGTCCTGCAGGTTCTGGTCGGCGGTGTAGGCGTGCACCGTGGTCATCAGGCCGCGCTCGATCCCGATGCCCTCGTGCAGCGCCTTGGCCAGCGGCGCGAGGCAGTTGGTGGTGCAGGACGCATTGGAGATGACGGTGTGCGCCTCGGGGTCGTAGGCGCCCTCGTTCACGCCCATCACGATGGTGGCGTCCTCGTTGCTCGCCGGCGCCGAGATGATGACCTTCTTGGCGCCGCCGTTGTCGACGTGCGCACGGGCCTTGGTGGCATCGGTGAAGAAGCCGGTCGACTCCACCACGACGTCGACGCCCAGGTCGGCCCACTTGAGGTTCGCCGGGTCCCGCTCGGCGAAGGCCTTGACGACCTGGTCGCCGACCTTGATCTCGCCGTCGGAGGCGACCACGTCCGTGTCGAGGGTGCCCAGGATGGTGTCGTACTTCAGCAGGTGCGCGAGCACGGCGTTGTCGGACAGGTCGTTGACGCCCACGATCTCGATGTCGAGACCGGAAGCGCGGACGGCGCGGAAGAAGTTCCGGCCGATGCGGCCGAACCCGTTGATACCTACACGAACGGTCACTGCTGACTCCTGCTCTGGATGGCTTCCTTCGCCTCCGACCCTAGCGACTACCGGCCAGTCAGGCTGCACCCGTCCGTCCGTCGACGGGTTTGGGACGATCCAATGTCACAGGCGTCACACCCGCGGCGTCGGATCGGCCCCGACTCAGGCCTCGTCGGCCAGCATCTCGGGGGTCAGGGAGGCTTCCGTATCGGGGATGCCGAGCTCCTCGGCACGCTTGTCGGCCATCGCCAGCAGCCGCCGGATCCGGCCCGCGATGGCGTCCTTGGTCAGCGCTGGCTCGTGCAGCTGGCCCAGCTCCTCCAGGGATGCCTGCTTGTGCTTGAGGCGCAGCTCCCCGGCGAGTCGCAGATGCTCGGGTACGTCGTCGCCGAGGATCTCCATGGCCCGCTCCACTCGAGCCCCGGCGGCGACGGCCGCACGCGCCGAGCGGCGCAGATTGGCGTCGTCGAAGTTGGCCAGCCGGTTGGCGGTGGCGCGCACCTCGCGGCGCATCCGGCGCTCCTCCCAGGCCATCAGCGACTCGTGCGCGCCCAGCCGGGTGAGCAGCTGGCCGATGGCGTCGCCGTCGCGGATGACCACCCGGTCGACGCCGCGCACCTCGCGCGCCTTGGCCTGGATGCCGAGCCGGCGGGCGACGCCGACCAGGGCCAGCGCGGCCTCCGCCCCCGGGCAGGTCACCTCCAGCGAGCTGGAACGACCCGGCTCGGTCAGCGATCCGTGCGCCAGGAAGGCGCCACGCCAGGCCGCCACGGCGTCGCAGGCGGCGCCGGAGACGACCGCCGGCGGCAGCCCCCGCACCGGCCGTCCCCGCTGGTCCAGCAGGCCCGTCTGCCGGGCGAGCGCCTCGCCGTCCTTGACCACCCGGACGATGTAGCGCGAGCCCTTGCGGATGCCGTTGCCCTGCACGATCGCGACCTCGGCCTGATGACCGTAGACCTCGGCGACCTCCTTGCGCAGCCGACGCGCGGCCGCGCCGGTGTCCAGCTCCGCCTCGACCACGATCCGGCCGTTGACGATGTGGAGGCCACCGGCGAAGCGCAGCATCGAGGCCACCTCGGCCTTGCGGCAACAGGTCTTCGTGATCTGGGTGCTCGCAAGCTCCGCCTTCACCTGTGCCGTCATCGCCATAGCGGGGAGTCTTTCAGATCAGTCAACGACCCGCAGCAGCGACGGTCGCTGTCGCCAGTCGAGCGTCCTGTTCGCGTACGGCGTGCACGTCCCCGGTCAGCGTCAGCCGGACCCGCTCGACCTGGTCGCCGGCGGCGGCCGCCCCCGCGGTCTGGGCCGAGGCGGCGATGCCCTCGGCGACCACCGCGTCGGTCTTCGCCCCCGCCGACTCCGCGACCCACAGCTCGATCTCACCCGGCTCGACGACGCGCGTCATCGAGCGGTCGGAGAACGCCAGTCGGGTGGTCGGCACCCGGAACTCCACCCGCGCGCACTCCCCCGGCGCCAGCGACACCCGCTGGTAGGCGAGCAGCTGGGCGACCGGGCGCACCACCGAGGCGACCAGGTCGCGGCCGTAGAGCTGCACGACGTGGACGCCGTGGCGGGCCCCGGTGTTCGTGACGTCGACCCGGACACCGATGGTGCCGTCGGTCGGCACCTGCTCGTCCGCGACCAGACCGCTGGTGACGAAGCTGGTGTAGGTCAGCCCGAAGCCGAAGGGCCGGACCGGGGTCGGGTCGGCGCTGGTGACCTCGGACGGGCCGCCGAGCACCGGGCGCAGGTAGGAGTACGGCTGCGCGCCCGACGAGCGCGGCAGGCTGACCGGTAGCCGGCCGGACGGGCTGGCGGCGCCGGAGAGGACGCGGGCGATCGCCGGCCCGCCCTCCTCGCCCGGGAAGAACGCCTGGAGGACGGCGGCCGGGCCGCGGCCGCCCTCCAGCGCCCAGCCGATCGCGTACGGGCGGCCGGTCAGCAGCACCATCACGACCGGCGTACCGGTGGCGACGACCGTCTCGACGAGCTCGCGCTGGACGCCGGGCAGGTCGAGGGAGTCGGTGTCGTTGCCCTCACCCACCGTGCCCCGGCCGAACAGCCCGGCCTGGTCGCCGACCACCACGACGGCGACGTCGGCCGTCTCCGCGGCGGCCACCGCCGCGGCGATGCCGGACGTGTCGTCGCCCTCGACCTCGCAGCCCTCCACGAACGTCAGCTCGCTGTCGGCCAGCTCGGCGCGCAGGGCCTCGGCCAGGCTCGGCACCTCGATCCCCAGCGGTACCTCGGGGTGGTGCGCCAGCACGTGGTTGGCGAAGGAGTAGCAGCCCATCATGGCCGCGGGCCGGTCCGCATTGGGGCCGATCACCGCCACCCGGCCGGGCGACGCCAGCGGCAGTACGCCGTCGTTGCGCAGCAGCACCAGCGACTCCTCGGCCAACCGGCGCGCAAGAGCGCGGTGGGCCGCCGAGTCCAGCTCGATCGCCGTCGGCGGCTCGCCGGAGAAGTCCTCGTCGAGCAGGCCGAGGGACTCCTTCTGGCTCAGCACTCGCAGCACCGCCCGGTCGACCAGCGCCTCCTCGACCTGACCGGTCGCGACCAGCTTGGCCAGCGGCTCCAGGTAGGCGTCGCCGCTGGGCAGCTCGACGTCGATGCCGGCGGCCAGCGCCAGCGCCGCCGCCTCGCCGCGGTCGGCCGCGACCGCGTGCATGATCGCCAGGAACGCCACCGCGAAATAGTCCGAGACCACCACGCCGTCGAAGCCCCAGCGCTCGCGCAGCAGGCCGGTGAACAGGTCGGGATCCGCCGCGGCCGGGACCCCGTCCAGGTCGGTGTAGGAGTTCATCACGCTGCGCGCGCCGCCGTCCTTGATCGCCATCTCGAACGGGACGGCGAAGACGTCGGCGAGCTCGCGCCGGCCGATCGAGACCGGGGCGTGATTGCGCCCGGCCTTGGAGCCGGAGTAGCCGAGGAAGTGCTTGAGGGTCGCGTGCACCCCGGCGGACTGCAGCCCGCGGACGTACGCCGTACCGATCGTGCCGACCAGGTAGGGATCCTCGCCGATGCACTCGTCGACCCGGCCCCAGCGCGGATCGCGCACCACGTCCAGGACGGGGGCGAGCCCCTGGTGGACGCCCAGCTGGTGCATGGACTCCCCGATCGCGGCCGCCATCTCCTCGACCAGCTCCGGGTCGAAGGAGGCGCCCCACGCCAGCGGCGTCGGGTACGTCGCGGCCTGCCAGGCGGCCAGCCCGGTCAGGCACTCCTCGTGCACGATCGCCGGGATGCCCAGCCGGGTCTCCCG
>NZ_DASZUF010000020.1:0-28047 GCF_035547795.1 Nocardioides sp. | reverse complement strand
CAGGATCAGCTGGCAGTCCGGCATGCGTTCCAACCTAGGAACGCGATCGGCTCCGCGGGGCGCCCAATCCTTACGGTCCGATGACGGCACCCGTCGCCGGCCCGCCCGCGGGGCGCGGCGTTCCTAGGGTCGCCGCATGAGCAACCCGCCCCGGACCGGGCTGATCCTGACCCTGACCCTGGTGGCCGCCGCGGTCGTGGTGCCGCTCGCCACCGGCTGGCAGGTGCACGCCCGGGCGGACCGCGACGACGGAGTCGCGCCGCTGCACGCGCTGTGGGACCCGAAGGTCGGACCGGGGACGCTGCCCGCGCTCGGCCTGGCGCTCGCCGGCGTCCGATGGGGCCCGGCGCTCGCCGATCGGCTGCGGTGGCGGCCTCTCCTGCTCGGGTCGTACGCCGCCGGCCTGGCCTGGCTGCTGAGCCTGGCGCTGGTCGACGGCCCGGCGGGGATCAGCAGGGTGCTGGGCAACCCTGACGAGTACCTGCGGTCCGCCCGGCAGGTCAGTGACGTGCACCGGCTGCTGGAGACCTACGTGGCGCGGATCCCACTGGCCGCGCCGCACCACTGGCCGGTCCATCTGGCCGGTCACCCGCCCGGCATGGTGCTCTTCTTCGTCCTCCTGGTCCGGCTCGGGCTGGGCGGCGACCTGGCCGCCGGGCTGGTGGTGACCGGCCTCGCGGCGACGCTGCCACTGGCCGTGCTCGTCACCCTGCGCGCGCTCGGCCGGGAGCCGGTCGCGCGCCGGGTCGCGCCCTACCTCGTGCTGACCCCGGCCGCGGTCTACCTCGCCGTCTCCGCCGACGCGGTGATGGCCGTGGTGGTGGCATGGGGGTTGGCGTGCCTGGCCCTCCCGACGCGGCGCCCGGCCCGGTCCGGCTGGCCCTGGGCGGTGCTCGCCGGGCTGTGCCTGGGCGCGGCCGTGATGATGTCCTACGGCCTGCCGCTGGCCGCGCTCCTCGCCCTGGCGGTGCTGCTCGGCGCCCGACGGTGGTGGCCGCTGCCGGTGGCGGCCCTGGCCGCCTCGGCCGTCGTGCTCGCGTTCGCGGCCGGCGGCTTCGCCTGGTGGGACGCCTATCCGGTGCTGCGCCGGCGCTACTGGGACGGAATCGCCGCGGTGCGGCCCGCGGCGTACTGGCTGTGGGGTGACCTGGCCGCGCTCGCCATCAGCGCCGGGCCGCTGGTCGGCGCCGGCCTGGCCGCGACGTGGCGGGCGGCCCGGGAGCACCGGCGCGGGAGCCGGGTGGTGGTGCTGCTCGTCGCCGCGGCGGCGGTGGCGGTCGTCCTCGCCGACCTGTCCCGGATGAGCAAGGCGGAGGTGGAGCGGATCTGGCTGCCGTTCGTCCCCTGGCTCACCCTCGGCCTGGCGTTCCTGCCCCTCGGGTGGCGGCGTCCCGCGCTGGCCGGCCAGGTCGTCACCGCGCTGGTCGTCCAGCACCTGCTCTACACGAGCTGGTGAGGAGGCATCAGGCGCGCAGCGGCGCGGTGGAGAACGCCGGCAGGCCCGCGTCGGGCGCGATCGCGGCCCGGAAGCCCAGCTCGGCGGCGGCCCGCTCCGGCGACGCGACCACGTGGCGGACGTCGCCGAGCCGATAGCGACCGGTGATCTCGGGAGTGATGCCCGAGCCGGTGCCGACCAGCGCGGCCACCTCGGCGATCGTGATCGGATGGCCCGAGGCGACGTTGTACGCCGCGGTCCGCTCGGCCGGCGCGGATCGCACCGCCGCGAGCGCGGCCAGGTTGGCGCGGACGACATCGTCGACGTGCACGAAGTCGCGGGTCTGCCGCCCGTCCTCGTAGACCTGCGGAGCCTCACCACGCTCGAGCGAGGAGCGGAACATCGCGGCCACGCCGGAGTAGGGGGTGTCGCGCGGCATCCCGGGTCCGTAGACGTTGTGATAGCGCAGGGCCACCACGGCGCCGCCCGCCTGGCGGGCCCACGCGGCGGCGTAGTGCTCCTGGGCGAGCTTGCTGACGGCGTAGGCACTGCCCGGCTCGAGCGGCGCGTCCTCCGGCACCGGCGCCCAGGCCAGCGCAGCGCCGCACACCGGGCAGGGGTTCTCGAACCGGCCGGCGTCCAGGGCCGCGACCGGCCGGGGCCCCGGCCGCTGCGGTCCGTGGTCGGGGCAGCGGTAGCGACCCTCGCCGTACACCACCATCGAGGAGGCCAGCACCAGCCGGTCCACACCGTGGGCGGCCATGGCCGCGAGCAGGGCGGCGGTGCCGAGGTCGTTGTGGGACGCGTACGACGGCAGGTCCGCCACCGTCACCCCCGCTCCGACCAGGGCGGCCTGGTGGCACACCGCGTCGACGCCGTCGAGGAGCTCGGCCCAGCGGCGGTCGCTCGCCGCCCGGCGTACGTCGAGTCGGTGCGTGCCGGGTGGGGCCTCGGCTGTCCCGTGGGCCGAGGGGAGCATGAGGTCGACGCGCACGGCCTGATCGCCGGCGGCCTCGAGCGCGGCGCAGATCGCGGACCCGATGAAGCCGGCCGCGCCGGTGACCAGCACCCTCACCGGATCGGGACCTGGTAGGCGAGGTCGAGGCCGTCCGCCCAGGTGGCGCAGGCGCAGCCGTCCGGATCCGGCATCGCCTTGATCGCGGCGGTCAGCACGGCGCCGAGCCGGTCCAGGTTGGCCGCGAAGCGGGCGTAGACCTCGGCCTCGCCGCCCCCCTCGCCCGCGGCGACGCCGGCGTCGAGGTCGGTGACCAGGGCGAGCGCGGCGTAGCAGATCCGCAGCTCGCGGGCGAGGACGGCCTCGGGGTGACTGGTCATGTTGACCAGGTCCCAGCCCTGCGCGGCGTACCACCGCGACTCGGCCCGGGTGGAGAAGCGCGGCCCGTCGACGACGACCATCGTGCCGCCGGTGCGCACGTCGGGATCGGCCGTGGCCAGCGCCTCGCCGACCCGGGCGCAGTAGGGGTCGGCGAACGGCACATGGGTAGCACCCGACTCGACGAACGACTGCACCCGGCCCGTGGTCCGGTCGACCAGCTGGTCGGGCACCACCAGGTCGCCCGGTGCGACCCGCTCCGGTCGGAGGCCGCCCACGGCGCACGGCGCGATCACCTGCCGTACGCCGAGCGCGGCCAGTGCCCACAGGTTCGCCCGGTGGTTGATCGCATGCGGCGGCAGCGCGTGCCCGACCCCGTGACGGGGCAGGAACGCGACCGAGCGGCCGGCGACCTCGCCGATCGTGACCGGCGCCGACGGCGTGCCGTAGGGCGTGTCGAGCTCATGGGATGCGTGCGACTCGCCGTCGGTCAGCCAGGAGTAGAAGCCGCTGCCGCCGATCACGGCGATCTCGGCGCGAGGGGATGCGTTCATGCCGCCACGGTGGCAGCGGTCGGAGGCAGAGGACAGCGGAGGCGGCGGTCCGTCACCGCTCCGTAAGAACTCCACGGATAAGGGAAGAGGCCCCGGACGGCACAGACACAGTGACCGGGTGGGTGCACCCGGGCCCCCACGACGAGGAGTGAGATGACCGAGAAGACGATCGCCGACCAGGTGGCCGAGATGAGCCGTGCGATGGCGCAGGAGCCGGCGAACCCGGCGATGAGCACGTGCGTGATGCGGAATCGGAGCCAGGGGCGGACCATCGGACATGGATCTGGAATGAAGGAGTTCTGAATGAGGATCATCGTCGTCGGCACCGGCGGTGTCGGAGGGTACTTCGGCGGTCAGCTCGCACTGGCCGGGCACGACGTCGTGTTCATCGCCCGCGGCCGGCAGCTCCAGGCGTTGAACGAGCGCGGCCTGCGTGTCGAGAGCGACCACGCACCAGTCACGTTGACTGAGGTGCAGGCCACCGATGACGTCACCGCGGCGGGGAACGCAGACCTGGCCATCGTGGCGGTCAAGCTGTGGGACACCGAGGACATCGCCCGGCAGCTGACCACGCTCGCCGCGGGAGGCGCGGCCGTGCTCTCGCTCCAGAACGGCGTCCAGAAGGACGAGGAACTGGCTCGACACCTCCCGTCGGAGAGCATCATCGGCGGTGCGTGCTACATCTCCGCCTCGATCGAGTCGCCCGGCGTCGTGCGCCACAACGGGACCCTCGCACGCATCATCATGGGGGAGTACGACGGCCGCTCCACCGACCGGCTCCGAGCGATCGGCGACGCGTTCGCCGGTGCCGGTATCGACGCCGAGATCTCGGACGACATCGCCGCCGTGCTGTGGCGCAAGTTCGTCTTCCTGGTCGGCCTGTCGTCGGTGACCAGTGCGACCCGCCAGCCGATCGGCGTCCTGCGTGCCGTGCCAGCCACCCGCGAGCTGCTGCACGAGGTCATGGCCGAAGTGGTCGCCGTGGCCCGGGCCCGCGGCGTACGCCTCCCTGCGGACTACGCCGCCCAGCAGGTCGCCTTCTGTGACACGTTGCCCGAGCAGATGGGCTCGTCGATGCTCCACGACCTCCTCCATGGTCGGCGACTCGAACTGCCCTGGCTCGGCGGGGCGGTCGTCGAGATGGGCGAGCTGGCCGCCGTCCCCACGCCCGCCAATCGGATCCTCGCCGCCGCGCTCTCGCCGTACGTCCAGGGGAGCCCCGGCGCGCCGGACTAGCATCGAATCCGTGGAGTCGACGCGACGTCTGGCGGTGGCCGGGGCGACCGGCCTGATCGGATCCCAGGTGGTGCGGATCGCGCGGGCGGCCGGCCATGAGGTGGTGGCGCTGAGCCGCAGCGGCGGCGTGGATCTCACCGAGCCCGACTCCATCGGCGACCGGCTCGACGGGGTCGACGCGGTCATCGACGTCACCCGCTCGCCGGCGATGGACGAACAGGAGGCCGTCGACTTCTTCACCACGGTGGCGGCGAACCTCGGCGCCGAGGCGCGGGCGGCCGGCGTCGCCCGCACCGTCGTGCTCTCCATCGTCGGCGTCGACCGCAGCCAGGACTACGGCTGGTACGTCGCCACGCTCGCCCACGAGCGCGCCACCCGGCAGCACGCCCCGGGCGCCCGGGTGCTGCGCGCCACCCAGTTCCACGAGTTCCCCGGCCAGGTCCTGGAACGCTCCCGGCAGGGCGACCGGGCGCTGATCATGGACATGCCGACCCAGCCGGTCGCCTCCGTCGAGGTGGCCCGGATGCTGGTCGAGCTCGCCACCGACGACGGGGATGGCGACGTCGACCTCGCCGGTCCGCGTCGGGAAAGCCTCGTCGACCTGGTCCGCCGGCTCGTCGGCCTCCGCGGCGAGGACGTCGCCGTCGAGGCGGTGCCGGCGGCAGCCAGCATGGCGAGCGGCTCGGTCCTCCCCGGACCGGACGCGGTGATCCGCGGTGTCGACTGGGACACCTGGGCCCGCGAGGCCGTGGCGCCGGCGGCGCGACCGAGGGACGATGAGGAACGATGACCGACACCGTCGACCTGGACAGGCTCCGCCGCTGGGAGAACGCCGGCGGGACCTGGCAGCTGGAGCGCCGTCACGGCGACACGCTCACGATCTCGCTGTGTCGTTGCGACGGGGGTGAGGAGGCCGACCGGTTCGAGTCGGCCGAGCCCGCCCTGATCCGGTACGTCGAGGCCGCGGGCGTGGATCCGGCCCTCTAGTCTCGGGAAGCGTGAGGTTCTCGCTGTGGCCCTCGGCCGCCAACCCGCCCGCTGAGATCGTCGCCGAGGCCCGGCAGGCCGACGCGGAGGGCTGGCACGGCGTCTGGATCGCCGACCACTACATGCCCAACACGCCCGACGACACGCCGAGCGACGGCCCCACCCACGAGGCGTGGACACTGCTGCCGGCCATCGCCACGGCCACCACCCGGGTGCGGGTCGGCACGCTGGTCAGCCCGACGTCGATCCACCATCCGGCGGTGCTCGCCAACCGGGCCGCGACCCTCGACCACCTCTCCGGCGGCCGGATGGTGCTCGGGCTGGGTGCCGGCTGGCAGGTCATCGAGCATGCGGCGTACGGCATCGAGCTCGAGCCGGCCGGGGCGCGGGTGACCCGCTTCGAGGAGTGCCTCCGGGTCGTGCGCAGCCTGCTGAGCCAGCCGCGCACGACGTTCCACGGCAAGGTCTACGACGTCACCGACGCGCCCTGCGAGCCCAAGCCGGTCCAGGACCGGCTGCCGATCCTGGTCGGCACCGCGGGGCCCCGGATGCTGCGCATCACCGCCCGCTACGCCGACGAGTGGAACACCTGGGGTACGCCGGAGGTAGCCGCCGCCAAGCGCCGCAACCTCGAGGCGGCCTGTGAGCAGGTCGGCCGCGACCCCGGCACGCTGCACTGCAGCGTCAACGCGTTCATCGCACTCGAGGGCGAGCGCGCCCCGCGGGAGCGAACCCTGGCCGGGTCGCCGGCCCAGGTGGTCGACCTGGTCGGGCAGTACGCCGGACTCGGCTTCGACGAGTTCGTCCTCAACTGCGGCATCCTGGTCGGGCCGGCGCAGCGGCGTCGCGACGCCATCGCCCGGATCCGGAGTGAGGTCCTCGGTCAGCTCGGCTGACCGCCTAGGCTCGAGCCCATGCGCCGCACCCTCCGCTCCGTCCTGGCCGCCGTCGCCCTGCTCTCCGCCCTGTCTGCCGCCAGCGTGGCCGAGGCCGCTCCGGCGCCCACGGTCGACGGGCACCGGATCGCCACGCACGCCCACGCCCGGCGCACTACCCTGCCCCCGAGGAAGGTCTGGTTGGCCAAGGTGCGCACGAAGGTGGCCGGGGCCGACGCCGTGATCGACGCCGCCCTCGCGGCGGCGCCGAAGGGCGAGCGGCCGGCGATGGTGCTCGACATCGACAACACCTCGATCCAGACCCACTACGCCTGGCCGAAGCCGGTCAGGCCGGTGCGCAAGGTCGCCCGGTACGCCGCCCGGCACGGCGTGACGCTGTTCTTCGTCACCGGCCGTGCCCAGCGCGGGCTGACGCAGGTCGAGCCGGTGCTGACCGCCGCCGGCTACCGCTACCAGGGCATCTGCGGCCGCAGGCCGGGCGAGGGGCTGACGGCGGGCAAGCAGCGCTGCCGGGCCGGCATCGCGGCGCGGGGCTACACCGTCGTCCTCGACATCGGCAACCGTGCCACCGACCTGCGCGGTGACCACGTCGGCACTCCGATCAAGCTGCCGAGCTACTACGGCCTGCTCAGCTGAGTTCAGGCGCGCGGCCCGAGCAGCGCGGTGAGGGCCTCGGTGACCGGCTCCAGCAACTCGGCGGGGTCGCGACCCTCCTCCAGCGCGTCCACGATGAGCTCGCGCACGCCGCCGAAGACCATGATGCCCAGCTCTCGGGTGGGCGCCGTCACGCCGGCGCGCTGCAGCTCCGGCGTGTCACCGAGGGTGCGGAGCAGGTCGACGAACGTGGCCATGCCCTCGCGGATGAGCTGACGGCCCTGGTCGAGCGCGTGCACGGAGCGAAAGCCGTTGAGGAACAGGTGCGGCTGGTCGTGCACGTGCGCGAGCAGCGCCCGCACCCCCTGCCGGATCTGCGTCGTCCACTCCGCGTGCGGGTCGACCGCCTCGGCGATCGCCTCGCGCAGCTCGACGTTGGCGCGGGTCAGCAGCGCGACCAGGCACTCGTCCTTGTCGGCGAAGTGCTCGTAGAACGTCCGCTTCGACGTCTTCGCGCAGCGGACCACGTCGGCGACGGTGACCTCGGCGTACGGGCGCTCACGAAGCGCGTCCGAGAGGCCACCCAGCAGGCGGGCGCGGAAGTCGAGCGCCGTCACGGTCACGAGCGACACCCTAGCCAGAACGGCCGGAGAGGGGTACGTTCTGGTACCAGTGGTACGCCGACGTACCAGCCAAGGAGGATGCGATGCCGCTGCTGGATCCCGCCAAGCCGGTCGTGCGATGGGGCGTCAACCACGGGCTGCCCCGCGTCCTGCTCCGCGCCGCCGCCCGACGAGGCGACGTGCAGGGCCGGCTCGTGGCCGACGCCGCCGGGGGGAGGCACACCTTCGAGATCCTCTCCATGCTGGAGGAGGTCCGTGCCCGGGGGCCGCTGGTGCGCACCCGGATCGCCTACGTCACCGTGGACCACGCGGTGGTGCGGGAGGTGCTGACCAGCAACGACTTCCGCACCGGCATCGCGATGGGCGGCAGCGGGATGATCAACCGGCTCGCCCAGTGGTCGGCCGCCGACGTGCTCAGCCCGGTCGAGCCGCCGTCCCTGCTGGTCACCGAGCCGCCGGACCACACCCGCTACCGCAAGCTCGTCACCCGGGTCTTCACCGCCAAGGCGGTGCATCGGCTGCAGAGCCGCACCGAGGAGATCGCCGCCGGGCTGCTCGATGACCTGGAGAAGCAGGCCGACTCCGAGGTCGACCTGGTCGCCTCCTACTGCGGCCTGTTGCCGGTCACGGTGATCGCGGAGATCCTCGGCGTACCGCTGGCGGACCGGGCCAAGGTGCTCGAGTTCGGTACGGCGGCCGCCCCCAGCCTGGACATGGGCCTGGACTGGTCGACGTTCCGGCAGGTCGAGGCGGGGCTGCGGCAGTTCGACGGCTGGCTCACCGCCCACCTGGAGAAGCTGCGCCGCGAGCCCGGCGACAACCTGCTCAGCGAGCTGGTCGCGGCCCAGGAGGACGGCGTCGGGCTGACTCCGCGGGAGCTGAAGGCGACCGCTGGCCTGGTGCTCGCGGCCGGCTTCGAGACCACCGTCAACCTGCTCGGCAACGGCATCGCGCTGCTGTACGAGCACCCCGACCAGCGCGCCCTACTGCGCGATCGCCCACAGCTGTGGGCCAACACCGTCGACGAGGTGCTGCGCTTCGACCCGCCGGTGCTGCTCACCGGTCGGGTGGCCGCCCGCGACACCGAGGTGGCGGGCCAGCGGGTGCACGAGGGCTCCATCGTCAGCACCGTGCTGGCCGGCGCCAACCGCGACCCGAAGGTCTTCGTGGACCCCAACACCTTCGACATCACCCGGGAGAACGCCCGCGACCACATCTCGTTCTCCGCGGGACGGCACTACTGCCTGGGCGCCCAACTCGCCCGGATGGAGGGCGAGGTCGGCCTGCGGATGTTCTTCGAGCGCTTCCCCGACGTCCGGCTGACGCCAGGCGCCGAGCGGCGTCCGACCCGCATCCTGCGCGGCTTCGAGCGGCTCCCCGCGCAGCTGCGCGGCTGAGCCCTCCGGCGCCGGCTCAGCGGCTGAGGACGCCGACCAGGACCACCGCCAGCGCGAGCAACACGGCCGCGGCGCCGACCAGCCCGGTCACCATCGACATCGGGATGAGCCTGCCGCGATGCTGCGGTCGTCCGGCGGCGCGGGCGGGAGTGCGGTCGGGCACCGCGGCGGCCCGGTGCCGGGCCACCGGCTTGACGACGGACATGCTGATCCTCCTGGTCGGTATCCCGAGACGACCAGGAGACGGGCCCGCGCCGGACCCATGACGCGGAAGCGGTCAGACCGTCGGCAGGACGTGCCCGGCGTACTGCTCGCGCAGGGTCTTCTTGGAGAACTTGCCGACGCTGGTCTTGGGCACCTCGTCGATGAAGACCACGTCGTCGGGCACCTGCCACTTGCCCAGCCGCTCGCCCAGCCAGCCGAGCAGCTCCTCGCGGGTCAGCGTGGCGCCCTCGCGCACCACCACGCAGGCCAGCGGCCGCTCGCCCCACTTCGGGTGCGGCATCGCGATCACGGCGGCCTCCTTGACCGCCGGGTGCCCCATGATCTGGTTCTCCAGGGCGACCGAGCTGATCCACTCGCCGCCCGACTTCACCAGGTCCTTGGTCCGGTCGACGATCCGGATGTATCCCAGCGGCGTGATCGCGGCGACGTCGCCGGTGCGCAGCCAGCCGTCCGGGCTGAAGGAGTCGCCGGGCTCGTCGGTCTTGTAGTACTGCCGGGCGATCCACGGGCCGGCCACCTCCAGGTCGCCGCTGGTCTCGCCGTCCCAGGGCAGCTCCTCGCGGCTGACCGCATCGACGATCCGAGCCTGCACGCCGGGCGCGATCAGACCGGCCGTCGCGAGGGTGTCGACCTCCTCCTCGCGCGTGGTGATCTCGGCGCGCAGCGACGCCACGCTGCCCAGCGGCGACATCTCGGTCATGCCCCATGCCTGCGTGATGGGCACGCCGATCGCGTCGCGCCAGGCCTCCGAAAGGGCCTTCGGTACGGCGGAGCCACCGCAGATCACCGCCCGCAGTGCGGACACGTCGTGCTCCTTGAGCAGCGGCGCGACCCCCATCCAGATCGTCGGCACGCCGGCCGCGACGGTGACCTTCTCCGCCGCCATCAGGTCGACGATGCCCTGTGGCGACAGGTCCGGGCCGGGCATGACCAGCGACGCGCCGCCCATGATCGGGGAGTGGGCGTAGCCCCACCCGTTGGCATGGAAGAGGGGAACCACCGGCAGCACCCGGTCGCGGTCGGTCATCCCGAACACGCTGGAGGTCAGCGAGGCGATGGCATGCAGCCAGTTGGAGCGGTGGGAGTAGACCACGCCCTTGGGGTTGCCCGTGGTGCCGGAGGTGTAGCAGATCCCGGCCGCCTGACGCTCGTCGGTGACCAGCCCGGTCAGGTCGGTCTCCTGTGCGCCGGTCATCAGCTCGGCGTAGGACACCACCCGCGGGTCGTCGGGCAGCGGTGTCGGTGCGCCGTCGTCCATCACCACGACGTGCTTGAGCGTGGTCAGCTGGGGCAGCAGCGGCCCGAGCAGCCCGAGCAGCGAGCGGTCCACGAAGACGGCCTCGTCCTCGGCGTGCTCGAGGGTGTAGACGAGCTGCTCGGGGAAGTAGCGGATGTTGCCGGTGTGCAGCACGCGGCCGGTGCAGGGGACCGAGTAGTAGAGCGCCAGGTGGCGGAAGGTGTTCCACGCGAACGATGCCACCCGCCCGTCGGGGCTGATGCCGAGCGCGTCGAGCGCGCTGGCCTGGCGTCGTACCTCCACCGCGAGGTCGGCGAAGGTCGCCCGCTCGATGCCGGTGGCGGTGCGGGTGACGATCTCGCGGGTCGGGAAGACCCGCTCACCGCGGTCGAGGATGGAGGTGATGGTCAGCGGTGCGTCCTGCATCAGTCCCTGCATGGAACACATCCTGACGGTATGTGGTCCGGGTCACAAGGAGACTCACAGGTCGAGGACCAGCCGCCCGTTCTCCTCGGTGGCGCGCGAGACGCACAGCATCATGTGGCCATCGCGCTCGTACGGCGCCAGGACGTGGTCGTGATGCTCGACGGTGCCCTCCAGCACCCGCACCTTGCAGGTACCGCAGAACCCCTGCTGGCAGGAGTAGGCCTGCTCGGGCCGCACCCGCCGCACCGCGCTGAGTGCGGACTCGGTGGCGCCGACCTCGACCTCGAGACCGGCGCGGGCCAGGCTGAGCAGGAACGGCGTACCCCCGCGCACCGGCGGCGGCGAGAACCGCTCGAAGTGCAGGGAGTCGATCCGCGGCGCGGGGATGATCGCCCGCAACGCCTCGATCATCGGGGCAGGGCCGCAGGTGAAGAGCATCGCGCCTGGCGGAGCGAGGTCGACGATCTCCTGCGCCTTCGGCATCCCCCGCTCGTCGTCGGGCCAGATGTGCACCCGGTCGGGGTGGGCCGCCGTGATCTCGGTGATCTCGTCGATGAACGGCATCGAGGCTCGGCTGCGGCCGGTGTAGACCAGCGTCCACGGGACCCGGTCGAGCCGCGCCGTCCGGCGCAGCATGGGCAGGATCGGCGTGATGCCGATGCCGCCGGCGACGAAGAGGTAGCCCGCCTCGTTGAAGATGAACGGGAACGCGTTGCGCGGGCCCTTGAGGGTCACCCGCTGGCCGATCTCGAGCCCGTGCATCTCGAGCGAGCCACCGCCACCGCCCTGCTCGAGTGGGATCGCGCGTACGGCGACGCGGTAGTGGTGCTGGTCGTCGCGGCGGCCGTTGAGGCTGTACTGCCGCATCCGCCCCGAGGGCAGCACGACGTCGACGTGGGCGCCGGGGAACCACGGCGGCAGCCGCTCGCCGTCCTGGTGGCGGAACGTGATCGCCCGGACACCCTCGGCGACGTCGTGGACATCGCTGACGGTGACGGGCAGGTCGCGATCGACGTGGCCGGCGGGGCGACGCGTCGCCCAGGTGCTCTTCGCCAGCGGGATGAAGAGGTGGTCGACGATGCTGTCGAGCGCGGCCATGGTGCCGTTGAGCCGCTCCGCCGGCGGGACCCGCACGAACGGGGTCCCGGGCAGGTTCGAGGTGGTCACGACACGTCGGTTCCGGCCAGCGCGTCCGCGCGGCGGGCGGCCGGCGACTTCGCGAGGTAGGCGACCGCCTGGGAGGTGTCGCCCTCCTTGGCGGGGTGGTAGAGCGGGGAGAAATACTTCAGCGAGGAGGTGGCGAGCAGCCGCGGACCGGGCACCATGCCCTTGGCGCTGGCCCTCAGCCAGTCGCGGACGCGCGGCTTGGCGGGGCCGTTCACGGTGTCGTGCTCCATCAGATAGCGGACGCCCTGGATCCACATCCAGATCAGCGCGGGGCCACCCACGCCGTAGGCCAGGATGCGGCGGGAGTAGCGGCCGTCGAGGTGACAGAAGACGTCGTAGGCGACCGCACGGTGTTCGACCTCCTCGGCGCCGTGCCAGCGCAGCAGGTCGAGCATCGTCTCGTCCGCACCGGCCGCGTCGAGCGCCGGGCTGTTGAGCACCCAGTTGCCCAGCACGGCGGTGAGGTGCTCGATGGCGGCGACGACGCTGACGCGCATCACCAGCCACTCCTCCTTGGCCTTCCCCTCCAGGCCGCGGTCGCCGAGGATGCGTTGGAACAGCGCGGCCACCTGGGCGACGTACTCCCGGGTGTCCAGGCCGTGCTCGTCGAAGTAGTTCAAGACGCCCTGGTGCGAGGCCGCGTGTACGCCCTCCTGACCGATGAAGCCGATGACGTCCTCGCGCAGCTGTTCGTCCTCGATGAGTGGCAGCGCCTCGGAGAAGACCTTCACGAACCAGCGCTCGCCCTCGGGCAGCAGCAGGTGGAGCACGTTGATCAGGTGCGAGGAGAAGACCTCGCCCGGGATCCACGCCAGCGGCAGACCGGTCCACTCGAAGGCGACGTTGCGGGCATGCAGGGCCACCTTGGTGGGCACGGCTGTCATCTTGCTGAGCACGACGCCAACATACCGCCGGAATGTGACCCGCGCGAGCGATCCCGCCCAACTGCTACTGCGGAGTAGGTTGGCCTCCATGAAGGCCGTCGTCTGTCACCAGGGTGAGCTCTCCGTCGCGGAGGTGCCCGCCCCGTCGCCCGGTCAGGGCCAGCTGCTGCTCGACGTCGTGCGCTGCGGCATCTGCGGCTCCGACCTGCATGCCCGCACCCACAGTGACCAGCTCGCCGACATCGGCGCCGAGATGGACGTGCCCACGCTGATGCGCCCCCAGCACCGGGTCGTGCTGGGTCACGAGATCCTCGGCCGGGTCCGGGAGTACGGCGCCGGCACCCGCCGGGCGTGGAGGCCCGGCCAGCTGGTGGTCACGATGCCGGTGGTGCGCCGCGAGGGCACCGTTCGCATGGTCGGCTTCGACGAGGCCGCGTCCGGCGGCATGGCCGAGCAGGTGGTGGCCCAGGAGGCGTTCACGTTCCCGGTCCCGGACGGTGTCGCCGAGGACAAGGCGGCGTTCACCGAGCCGCTCGCCGTCGCCTGGCACGCCGTGCGCCGTGCCCAGGTCGCCAAGGGCCGGCCCGCCATCGTGATCGGCTGCGGCCCGATCGGGCTGGCGGTCGTCCTGATGCTGAAGGCGGCCGGGGTGAGGAAGGTGATCGCCTCCGACCTCTCCGCGGCACGCCGGGCACTGGCCGCCCGGTGCGGCGCCGACGTGGTGGTGGATCCGCGCGAGGAGTCGCCGTACCGCTCCTACCGGCAGAAGGGCCCGGTCGGCGGTCCGGCGGAGTACGCCAGCTTCGGGATCGACGCCGTCGGCGCGCTGCGCCGGGTGCCACTGCTGCCCTGGGGCCGGCTGATGCGGCTGGCCGACTCGCTGGGGCAGGGGCCGAGCGGGCCGGTGGTCTTCGAGTGCGTCGGCGTGCCCGGGATGCTCGAGGGCATTGTCAAGGAGGTCCCGCTGATGTCGCGGGTGGTGGTGGTCGGCGTGTGCATGGAGCAGGACAGCTTCATGCCGGCGCGGGCGATCATCAAGGAGGTGGAGATCCGGTTCGTCTACGGCTACGACCCGGAGGAGTTCCAGACCACGCTGCAGATGATCGCGTCCGGCGCCGTCGACCCCTCGCCGCTGCACACGGGCACGGTGGGCCTCGACGGGGTGGCGGGTGCCTTCGAGGCGCTGGGGCGCCCCGAGGAGCACGCCAAGATCCTCATCGACCCGACTCGCTGAGGAAGGCCACGATCTTGCCGGCGACGAGCACCGGCTCCTGGGCCACCACCCAGTGGTTGCCGTCGATCTCCTCGAACCGGTAGTCGGTCAGGTACGGCGCCGGCGCCTGCGTCTGCAGCTCGACGGTGACATGGGCGTCCTGGCGTGGCGCGAGCACCAGCGTCGGCACCGTCGAGGTGCGCAGCCGCGGCCGCAGCATCCGGGGCAGGAAGTTGGCCCGGTAGAGCTCGATCCCGTTGACCAGGTCGTGCTCGGGCCGTCGCTCGTGGGTGCGGTGGGCCGGGTCGGTGACGCCGATGTTGGCGCTGTGGTTGACGGCCTTGTCCAGCACACCCGAGCGGGCCGCCGCCTCGGGCAGGAAGGGCAGCTGGAACGCGAACACGTAGTAGGACGCGGCCAGCTGCCTGAGCATCGCGCGGGGGTGGCGGAAGCCGCGGCGCAGCCACACCCCGGCCGCGTCCAGGCTCGGGCCGGAGATGCTCACGTAGGAGCGCAGCAGTGGCGTGAACGCCGGGTCGAGCACCGACTCCCAGGACTGGATGGAGCCCCAGTCGTGGGCGACCAGATGCACGGGCGCATCCGGGCTGGTCGCCTCGATCACCGAGCGCAGGTCCTGCGACAGCAGCGGCAGCGCGTAGCCGCTGGTGGTGGTCGGGGCCTCGCTGGCCCCGTGCCCGCGCACGTCGTACCGCACGACGTGGAAGTCCGCCGCGAGCAGGTCCGCGACGCCGTCCCAGACCGTGTGGTTGTCGGGATAACCGTGCACCAGCACGATCGTCTCGGCGCCCTCGGGCCCCTGCTCGTAGACCGCCAGGTCGAGGCCGTCGGTGCTGCGCACGGTGCGGGTGCGGATCTGGTTCACGGGCCGAACCTACCGTTCATCGGCGGCCACTAGGGTGCGCGACCATGGTCCGGCTGCGCACCGTGCTCCGCGAGTGGGGACGTATCGGCCTGCTCGGCTTCGGCGGCCCGCCGGCGCACATCCGGCTGCTGCGCCAGCTCACCGTGGAGCGACGCGGCTGGGTCTCCGCGGAGGAGTTCGAGGACGCCGTCGCGACCTGCAACCTGCTGCCCGGGCCGTCATCGACGCAGATGTCGATCTACACCGCGTGGCGGGTGGCCGGCACGCCTGGAGCGCTGGTCGGCGGAACCGCCTTCATCGCCCCGGGTGGCGTCGTCATCGTGCTGCTCGCGGTGCTCTTCCTCTCCGGGACGCCGCCGCTGGGGGTGCTCGGCGCGGGCGCTGGCGGTGGTGCGGCGGTCGCCGCCGTGGCGGTCGACGCGGGCTGGTCGCTGGTGCCCTCGTCGTGGGCGCGGGCGGCCTCGCCTACCCGTTGGGTCTGCTACCTGGTGCTCGCCCTGGTCGCCACGCCGCTCGTGGGCGGATGGGTCGTGCTGGTGCTGCTCGGCTGCGGGCTGGCGGAGATGATCGCGCAGCACCCGCCGCGGCGACTCGGGGTGCCGGCACTGGCACTCTTTCCCGGACTGATCGGCTCGGGCGTCGCGGGCACGCTGGTGAGCGTGGCGTGGACCGGCCTCAAGGTCGGCGCGCTGTCCTACGGCGGCGGCTTCGTGGTGATCCCGCTGATGCAGTCCGACGCGGTGTCGCACCACCACTGGATGAGCGGCGCGCAGTTCCTCAACGCGGTCGCACTTGGCCAGGTCACGCCCGGTCCGGTCACGCACACCGTCGGCGTCGTCGGGTACGCCGCGGCCGGGCTGGGCGGTGCGCTGCTCGCCGACGTGCTGGCGTTCGTGCCGTCGTACCTCTTCGTGATCCTCGGCGGTCGCCACTTCGACGCGATCCGCGGCTACCCGCCCGCCCGGGCGCTGCTCGACGGCGCCGGTCCGGCCGCGATCGGGGCGATCCTGGGGTCGTCGATCACGCTCGCCCGGGCGCTGACGCTGTCGTGGCAGTACGGCGTGCTCGCCGGCGCGCTGGTGCTGCTGCTCGTACTGCGCCGGGGCGTGGTGACGACGCTGCTGCTGGCCGCCGCGGTCGGCGTGTTGCTCTACAGGTAGAGGCCGCTGCTGCCCGGGTGCTCGTCGTCCTGGCCCTGGCGTTGGGGTTGGCCGGGCTGCTGGGACTGCTGCGGATGCGGCGCGCCCATCCCCTGCGGAAGCCCGCGCCGGATCTGCTCGAACTGCGCCCGGGCCGCGACCTGCTGGGCGTAGATCGCCGTCTGGATGCCGTGGAAGAGCCCCTCCAGCCAGCCGACCAGCTGGGCCTGCGCGATCCGCAGCTCGCTCTCGGAGGGGGTGTGCTCCTCGTTGAACGGCAGGCTGAGCCGCTCCAGCTCCTCGACCAGCTCGGGCGCCAGGCCCGACTCCAGCTCCTTGATCGACGACTGGTGGATCTCACGGAGCCGGTTGCGCGAGGCCTCGTCCAGCGGGGCGGCCTTCACCTCCTCGAGGAGCTGGCGGATCATCGACCCGATCCGCATCACCTTGGCCGGCTGCTCGACGAGATCGGTGATGTCGCGGTCCTCCTCGGACTGCTCGGGAACGCTCACCGCGACCGGCTGCCCGTCGGGACCGATCACCATCACCTGCTGCTCTTCGGTCATGCTGGCCAGCCTAGCGAGCGGGCCTGCATGCTCGGTCCGAGGTGCCTCAGAGCGCCAACAGCAGCTTCCCGCTGTGCTCGCCGGCCTGCATCCGCCGGTGCGCCTCGACGGCCTGGTCGAGGGGGAGTACGGCGTCGATGACCGGCTTGATCGCTCCCGAGGCGACCAGCGGCCAGACGTGCTCGACGACCGAGGCGCAGATGGCCGACTTGCCGGCGACCGAGCGGGTTCGCAGGGTGGTGCCGATGATGGCGCCCCGCTTGCGCATCAGCGCGTTGATGTCGAGCTCGGCGCGGGTGCCGCCCTGGAGCCCGATGATGACCAGCCGGCCCTGGTCGGCGAGTGCCTCCACGTTGGCGGCCAGGTACTTGGCGCCCATGTTGTCCAAGATGACGTCGACGCCGCGTCCCTCGGTCTGGTCGGCCACGACATCGGCGAAGGACTCCTCGCGGTAGTCGATCACCACGTCCGCGCCGAGGGCCGAGCACAGCGCGCGCTTCTCCGGCGTACCGGCCGTGGTGAAGACCCGCGACCCGAGCGCATGGGCGAGCTGGATCGCGAAGCTACCGATGCCGCCCGCGCCGCCGTGCACGAGAAACGACTCGGTGGTCTGCAGCGCACCCACCATGAAGACGTTGGACCACACCGTGCAGGCCACCTCGGGGAGCGCGGCCGCCTCGACCAGGGAGACGCCGGCCGGGACGGGCATCACCTGCCCGGCGGGTACGGCGACCAGCTCGGCGTACCCGCCTCCGGCCAGCAGCGCGCACACCTCGTCCCCGACCTGCCAGCCGGTGACGTCCGGGCCGAGCGCGGCGACGGTGCCGCTGACCTCCATGCCGAGGATGTCGGAGGCCCCCGGCGGAGGTGGGTAATGGCCCTGCCGCTGCAGCAGATCGGCCCGGTTGAGCCCCGCGGCGGCGACACGGATCAGCACCTCGCCCGCGGCCGGCACGGGGTCGGTGACCGTGCTGAGGGAGAGGACCTCGGGGCCACCCGGCTCGGCGGCGACGACAGCGCGCATGACCCCACCCTAGACAGGCTCGGGTCAGTCATGGCAGGCGTCAGGAGTCGCGCAGGTCCTCCCAGGTGTCGATGTCCTCGTGCTCGCGGCCCTGCGCCAGCACCGGGGTGAGGTCGAGCTGGGCGAGCAGCGCCTTGAGCGGATGGTCGTGCTGGCCCTCGTAGTCGGGCCGCACCTGCTGCAGCCGCGCGGTAGCCAGCGCCAGCGCGAGCTGCCAATGCCCGTCCGGCCCGACCAGTCGGGCGCCGTCGGTGCCGGCGGCGGCGTCCAGCAGCCGCCGCCAGGTGCCGTGGTTCAGGTGCGGCATGTCGACGGCCACCACCCCGACGTACGCCGGCATCCGCTGCAGTGCGTCCAGCCCGGTGAGCATCCCGGCCACCGGGCCGCCGTAGCGCGGGTTCTCGCGCACGAACGTGACCGGCCGCTCCGTCGGCACCGGCGTCCCGACCACGACCACCTCACGCGCGTCGATGACCGCGTCGAGCGCCCACTCCAGCAGTGTCCGCCCGCCCAGTTCGATGCCGGCCTTGTCCACGCCGCCCAGCCGCGACCCACGGCCGCCGGCGAGGATGATGGCCGCCCACGGTTCCAGCACGAGGCACATCCTGACACTCTGGGACCATGACCTGGAGCACCCTCGACATCGCCCTGGTGCAGGAGGCCGCCACTCTCGACCCGGCCGAGAACCGGGCCCGACTGGAGCCGCTGACGCCGACCGGCGCGGATCTGGTCGTCTTCCCGGAGGTCTTCGCCCGCGACTTCGGCAAGGCCGGCTCCGACGTGCGGGAGTACGCCGAGCCCCTCGACGGCCCGTTCGCCACCGAGGTCGGCCGGGTCGCGGCGCAGCGTGGCACCACGATCGTGGCGGGCATGTTCGAGCGCACCGACGATCTGCCCTTCAACACCCTGGTGGTGCGGGGCGCGGTGGAGGCGAGCTACCGCAAGATCCACCTCTACGACTCGTTCGGCTACCGCGAGTCCGAGGCGCTGACCGGTGGGGCACCGACCCCCGTCGTCGTCGACATCGGCGGCGTCCCGATCGGGCTGATGACCTGTTACGACCTGCGCTTCCCCGAGCTCGCCCGGGCACTGGTCGACGCCGGCGCCGAGCTGATCGTCGTACCCGCCGCCTGGGTCGCGGGCCAGCGCAAGGTCGACCACTGGCGCACGCTGCTGCGGGCGCGCGCCATCGAGAACACCGTGTACGTCGCCGCGGCGGCCCAGCCCGCGCCCCGCTACTGCGGCCACTCGATGGTGGTCGACCCGCTCGGCGACGTCCTGGTCGAGGCCGGCGACGGGGCCGAGACGGTGAGCGCCACCATCGGCCGCGAGCGGCTGGACGAGGCCCGCGCCCTCAACCCGTCGCTGGCCAACCGCCGCCTGTAACCTTCGGTCCCATGTCCCGCTCCGCCTCGCGCCGCCGTGTCGCGGAGCCGGAGACCGGGCGGCGCCGGTTCGGCCGACGCCAGCGGACCGTCGTCTGGAGCGTGGTCGTGGCTCTCGGCCTCGGCTGCCTGCTGCTGGCGGCGTTCGGGATCGGGCCGGACGTGCTCGCCCGGGTCGGCGGCGTGACCATCGGCACCGCCTACGTCTATGGACTGGCCGCCCGCACGGGCGGTCGGCCGATCGTCTACAGCCTGCTGACCCTGGTCGTCGGGGTCGGCGTCGCCGTGCTCGACCGGGACCAGCTGCGCACCGGGGCCGCCGTCATGGTCGCCGCCACCGGCGCGGTGCTGGGCGTGATGGGCACGACCCCGGCGGTGCGCTTCACCCGCGCGGTGCGGGAGTGCCTGACCGCGGTCGTGGTCGCCGCGGTCGGGTCGCTGGCGGCGATCGGGTTCGACCCGGTCGTGGTGGTCAGCCGCTACCAGTACGCCGTGCTGCTGCTCGCCCTGGTCGGCGTCTTCGTCCTGGTCTACCGGCTCGGCGCGGGCCTGCACGGGCTCGGCCGACGAGGCGTCGTCACGGTGGCGCTGGGCGCGGTCATCCTCGCCGCGACGCTGCTCTACGCGGAGCTGATTCGGCGCTACGGCACCCCGGGGCTGGTCCGGTCGCTGTTCGACGGGGTGCGCTGGTGCCGGCATCACCTGGGCGGCTACCCGCGTCCGATCGAGGCGTTCCTCGGCGTACCCGCCCTGGTCTGGGGCACCCACATGCGCGCCCGTCGCCGCCAGGGCTGGTGGGTTTGCGCGTTCGGGGTGGCCGCGACCGCGCCCATCGCTGCCACGCTCGGCAACCCGGAGGTGTCGGTCGGGGAGGCCCTGGTCACCGCCGGCTACAGCGTCGTGGTGGGCCTCGTCATCGGGTACGTCGTCATCCGCATCGATCTGTATCTCACCGGCTCGCCCGCCCGCGGCACCCGGGTCGCGCGAGCCGACCGGCCGGCCACGGGCCCGGGCCGGCGGGCGGCGCGCGAGGCGGAGGAGGCGGCCGCCGTACGCCCCGAGCCGGCGCGCACCCAGGCACTGCTCTAGCCCGACGTGCTTTACCGAGAGGTAGGGCATAGCCTCGCGGCATGCCTCGTCAGACCGCCAGCAGCATCACCGCCGAGATGGTCGCCAACGTGCTGAGCGTGAGCGTGGCGGCCGGCGACACGGTGGCGGCCGGCGACATCGTCGTCCTGTTGGAGTCGATGAAGATGGAGATTCCCGTCCTCGCCGAGACGGCGGGCGTGGTGAGCGCCGTCAAGGTGGCCCCCGGCGACGTCGTCCAGGAGGGCGACGTGCTGGTCGAGCTCAACGGCTGACAGCGGGTCGGCGCCGGTTCCACGGCCAGGTGATCAGCGCCCAGAAGCCGGCGATCAGCACCACCTCGCCGCCCACGTACCACGGCCAGGGGCCGAGCAGGTCCAGCGCCGAGTGCGTCACCGGTTTGGCGTTGAGGTAGTCGTAGTTGCTGCCCAAGGCCCGGTTGAGCACCATCGCCAGGCCTGTCACCACCACCGTCACGGCCACGACGACCCGGTAGTCGCGCCACGACGGTCCTACCCGCGCGCCGACCAGATACACCGCCGCCCAGGGCGGTGCCAGATGGCGGAGCCAGTAGCCGAAGAACTGCACCTGCGGGAAGACATGGTCCAGGTCGGGGGTGAGCACGCCCTGGACGCACAGCGTCAGGCCCCAGTAGTAGAGCAGCGCCGACCAGGTGCGGGACCGCGTGGTGAGCGCGACGCCGGCGACCAGCCAGCCGAAGTCGCAGATCTGCACCGGGAGCGCCGTACGCCAGTGCCCGACGGCGTGCAGCCAGTCGAACACCTCGAAGGGGCCGCATGCGAGGAGGATGAGCGCTCCCGCGACCTGGCCCACCCAGGCCTCGGTGCGCGGCTGCGCCCGCAGCCGGGAGCCGGCGAGGGCGGCGGCGAGGCACCCCAACCCGAAGAGGCCCAGCACGAGGAGGTGTTGCGGCCCGAAGACGATGAACCTGTCATCCGTGAGCGGATGCACTCCTCCATGGTGGCAGCCGCGTCAGCAGAGGGGGCGGGATTCGAACCCGCGGTGGGTCTCCCCACGACCGCTTTCAAGGCGGTTCCGATCGGCCACTCCGGCACCCCTCCCGGGCCCGGCGAGCCGGGCACACCCGAGGAGTCTAGGGGAGTCGGCTGGTCACTCCTCCCCGCCCAGCTCGAGCTCGACCGCGTCGTACACCAGGTCGTTGATCCGCTGCACATGGCGGCCGATGTCGCCGATCAGCCGACGCAGGTCCTGGCGCAGGGCCTCCGGGTCGGGGGAGACCAGCGCGGTGTCGGCCAGCTCTGCGAGTCGGGCGATCAGCTGGCCTCGTTCGCGGAACGCCTGGCCGCCGCGCGCGGCGAGCCAGCCGTCGGCGGCCGTCGGGTTCTCGTCGACCAGCGCGTCGCGTACGGCGGCCAACCGCTGCCGCAGCGACCAGCGCCAGTTGCCCAGCGGCACCCCGGGGCGCGGCGGCACGATCGCCTGCTCGAGTCCGCGCAGGGCCTCCACCATCCCGGAGCTGAGGGTCGCCATGGCACGAGTGTGACCCGGCTCACGTCCAGGAACAAGCGAATGCGGGATCCGGCGCGATATTGGGGACAATCGGGACATGACGTACTACCGCCTGGCGCCGGCCGTGGTCGCGCGGATCCTCGGACTCGCGCTGGTGGGGCTGGCCGTGATCGCTTTCGTGACCACGATCGTGGTCGCCGTGGCGCACGGGTCGATCGACATCGTGATCGGGATCGTGCTGCTGGGCGCCCTGGTGGTGCTCGGCGCCACGTGGTGGTTGCGCAGCCGTGCCTGGGTGGTGCGTTGCGGCGAGGAGGGGTACGCCGTCCGGCTGGTCCGTGGCGCCGGCGTACGCCGGGCCGCCTGGACCGACGTGGCGGACGCGGTCACCACCACGACCCGCGGCATCCCGTGCCTGGTCCTGCGCCTCCACGACGGTGGCACCACCTCCATCCCGGTCCCGCTGCTGGCGATCGACCGTGAGGAGTTCGTCCGGCAGATGCAGCGCCATCTCGGCGCCGGACAGCGGGTGCGGCCGCTGCAGTGACCCCAGATTGGGCGCGGCACCGCACGGCCTTGTAACCTGTGCGGGCTGATGAGGAGATGTCGCCTAGTCAGGTCTATGGCGCCCGCCTGCTAAGCGGGTTTGGGGCTACAACCCCATCGAGGGTTCAAATCCCTCCATCTCCGCAGCGACGAGGCCCGAGCCGGACGGCTCGGGCCTCGTGTCGATTGCGCCGGTTCAGCCCCCGCGTCGTCGCTTCTAGGCTGACCTTGCACGTTTTTGCACTGCACAAAAGTGAGGCAAGGCGACCCTCCCGCACAGGCGGCCTCGGCAGGCAGACTAGGACCAAGGAAAACTGGGCCGCCAGGGCCTGAGACAAGGACGGTCTCTCATGAGCATGATCCGCAAGATCGCCATCGTCGTCGCCACGGCTGCCATCGGCGTCGGCGTCGTCGGGTTCACCGCGCCGGCACACGCCGACCTGACCTGGGGTTACAGCATCCACAAGGCAGCGCGCTAGCTACAGAGACGGCGGCCGGAGTCCCCTCCCCCACCTTTCCGCCGCCGTACTTTCGAGAAGGGCAGTGATCAGCCAGATCACTGCCCTTCGTGCGTCGTCTCCCCGGTGATGTTCCGTCGGCCGAGCAGATAGCCGAGCTGGAAGCGGGTATCCGCCTCGAACTCCTCCTTCAGGTCGGCCACGTAGGCGGCGTAGGTGCGTGAGCTGACGCCGAGCCGCTTGGCCGCCACCGGGTCGGCATGCCCCTCGATGAGCATCCGGATGGTCATGGCGCGCTGCTCGCCGGCGATCCGCTTGGCGATGTCGTCGCCGGTGGCGGTGAACGGTCGGGCGCGCTCCCAGGAGCGGTGGAAGACGTCGACGAGATAGGCCACCACCGTCGGCTCGCGCACGGCGAGGGCCACGCCGAGGTCGTCCGGGCTGGGGATGATCGCGATCCGGCGGTCCACGACGATGAGCCGATTGAAGAACTCGTCCAGGGTGCGGACCTCGGCGCCGAGCTCGGTGACCGCGGCGGCGTACCGCTGCGTGGCGGTGCTCCGTCGCGCCGCGTGCTGGTAGAGCGTGCGCACCCGGACGCCGCGGTCGAGCAGCCGCCGCTCCCACTCGACGGTCTCCTTCAGCGCCCCGCCAAGGTCGCGTCCGGTCTGCGGCTGGGCGGTGAGGACCTCCTCGGTGGCCTCGGCCGCGAGCCCGAAGATGTAGGGCGCGATGGCCGGTCCGCGCAGGTAGGTGAACGGCCCGCTGCTGAACGTGGTCGCGCCGCGCCGCCACAGTTGCCCCAGCGCGGCGAAGTCGTGGGCGAGCCGGGTCGACTCCTCCAGCAGCCGGGCGCCCTCGAGGCTGAGCGGGGCGATCACCCGCGCCTGCGCGGTGTTCGGGTCGTCGGGCAGCCAGCGGTCCTCGTCCGGGTCGTGATGGAGCAGCCCGAGAGACACCAACAGGTCGAACGCCGCGCGGTGACTGCCGCGCGCCCGGATCCGCGGGTCGTTCGCGGCCAGGCCGCCCTCGGCGACGGCGGCACCGTAGAGCTCGGTGCCCGCCCCCTCCAGCAACGCACGATCGACCGACCCGTCCACCACGGCGCCGATGATCCCACAGTGGCCTGGATTAGGGCTGTGCATTCCGCGTCCGCTATCCTCGTTCAGTCCGCGAGGACAAGCGGCTGTAGCTCAGCTGGATAGAGCATCTGACTACGGATCAGAAGGTCTGGGGTTCGAATCCCTACAGCCGCGCAGTGTGATCTCGCAAGAGATACCGGACAGGCCGGGCCCCTAACTGGGGTCTGGCCTTCTGTGTTTTGTGGGTTTGGGTCCGGGTGGTCGGCCTAGTGGCTGGTAGTCGCGGGTGGGGTCGATGGTGAGCTCGCGAAGGAGCTCTCCGGTGGCGGCGTTGACGACGCGGACGTGGAGGTCGTCGACGATCTTGATGACGGGGGTTCGCCGGTGTTCGGCGCCTATGCCGGTGTGGTGCATGCGGCCGTTCAGCCGAAGGCTGAGCTTGCCGTCCTTGTCGACGCTGTCATGCAGCACTCGGTGGTGGACGTCGCTGCTGCGGTCGGTGCTGGGTGTGGCTTTCGGCCGTGCCGTGTAGGCGGTCGCCGGGGTTGAGCGGTGTGGCAGGGATCGGTGCGGGCGGCGGTGGTTGTACTCCGCGACGAAGGCGTCGATGAGTGTCTGCAGTCCGGCGATGGTGGCCGGCTGGGGTGAGTGGGCGGTGAGCCACTTCTTCATGGTCTGTTGGAACCGTTCCACTTTTCCGGTGGTGGTCGGATGGTTCGGCCGAGTGTTCTTCTGGACGATGTCGAGCCTGCGTAGCTCGGATTCGAGGCCGTTTCTGCCGCCGCGTCCGCCTGAGAACCGGGTGGTGTAGACCATGCCGTTGTCGGTGAGTACTGAGGCTGGGTAGCCGTGTTGGCCTGCGGCTTCGCGGAAGGTCGCGAGGGTGATGGGGCCGTTGATGCGGTGGTGCGCGGTGACGTGCAGGGCGTAGCGGGAGTGGTCGTCGAGCCAGGTGATGACCTCGACTCCTTTGGGGAATGTCTTGGTGTCGGTCAGTGGGTAGTGGGTGAAGTCCGATTGCCAGGTCTCGTTCGGCATGGCTGCCTGGAAGCGGATGTAGGAGCTCTTGGGTCGTTTCTTCGGACTCGGCTCGACCAGGCCGTGGCGGGTCAGGGTTCGGGAGATGGTGGCGACCGAGGTCTTGATCTGGTGGTGGTGTTCGAGGTGCCAGGTGATGGTGTCGGGGCCGGCGTCGAGGCCTGCTTCGGTGAGTTTCTTGCGTAGCTCGATGATCAACTCGATGGTGCGGAGGCTGATCGCGGTGGGGCTGGTGTGTGGGCGTCGGGAGCGGGGCTCGAACGCGGCCTGCCCCTCGGCTTTGTAGCGGGCGAGGAGTTCATAGACCCATGACTTCGAGACGCCGTAGTCGGTGACGACGTCGGCGACGGTGCGGCCCTCGAGCTCGACGGCGGTGATGACCAAACGGGCCTTCGACATGCCCGCATGCTTCTCGCCGGTGTCATGACACCGTGGTTGCTCTGTCCGGGATGTCTTGCGAGATCAGTCCGGGATGTCCTGAAGGAACACACCTACAGCCGCGCAGACCAGGAGCCCGTGCCGGAAGGCACGGGCTCCTGTCGTTCCGGCCGCCGCCCTCGGGGACCGAGTGGGCCGCGGTCAGTGCGCGTCCTCCCTGAAGCGGGCGGCCTGTGTGAACCAGTAGAGCGCGGCCAACGGTGGCAGGACGATCAGCGCCGCGCAGCCGACCGCTACGAGGAGTCCGACCAGGGTGGCGTGCGCGCCTGCGGCGTCGTTGATGCGGACCTGGTCCACCAGCAGCCACGGGTACTGACCGATGCCCCAACCCGAGATCACGGTGGCCACGGCGATCAGCGCAAAGATCCGGGCGACCGCGAACCGGTGCCGCCACAGCAGCGCCAGCGTGACGAGCCCGGCGATGCCCGAGACGACGATGACTGGGGCGGCCTGGTGCTCGAGTCCGTGCGCCAGGGTCGGCGCGTCGTGCTGGATGGGCACGAGGGCGGCGAACACGATCAGGCCGGTGACGACGCCCACCGCGAGGGTACGGCGACGCAGGGTCGCGACCAGGCCGCGATGCCCGGTGCGCTCGGCGTCGGCGCACAGGAAGGTCCCGGCGAGGAAGGCACAGGTGCCGACCGCGATCACGCCACCGAAGACGGAGGTCGGGTTGAGCCAGGACGTCACCCGATCGCCGTACCCGTCGGCGGGCACGCGGCCCGAGGCGATCGCACCGGCCACGGTGCCGAGGAAGAACGGCGTGATCAGGGACGAGCCGGCGAAGACGGCGCCGTACAACCGGGCCTGGCCGATCGAGGGGGCGTACTTGCGGAAGGCGAAGGCGGCGCCGCGCAGCACGATGCCGGCCAAGGCCAGGACGAGGGGCACGAACAGCGTGGTCGTGACGGCGGCGAAGGTGGCAGGGAAGCCCGTCCACCAGGTGACCAGGCAGAAGATCAGCCAGACGTGGTTCGCCTCCCAGACGGGGCCGATGCTGTGGTCGACCAGGCTGCGGGTCTCCGCGCCCCGGGCGGCACCGCCGGCGGTGAGGTCGAAGAACCCGGAGCCGAAGTCGGCGCCGCCGAAGAGGGCATAGGCCAAGACGCCGACGAACAGGGCGGCCGCGACCGCGATCTGAAGGGTCACCGGGCCGCCTCCTCACGGTCGGGGCCGTAGGGACTGGGCAGCTCCTCCTCGCCGGCCCGCCACCGCCGGGCCATGGACCGGAGTACGACGTAGGCGCCGATGGTCATGCCGAGGTAGACGACCGCGACCCCCGAGAAGACCCACCACAGGCCGGGATTGTCGCCGGCGGCGTCCACGGTGCGCAGGATGCCGTAGACCGTCCAGGGCTGTCGACCGACCTCGGTGGCCACCCAGCCGCACTCGAGGGCGAGGATGGCGATCGGGCCGGCCGCGACCAGGCAGGCCAGCGCCCAGCGGTGCCGGGTCAGGTCGTGCCCGCGCCAGCGAGCGATCCAGAAGACGACCACGGCCACCGCCACCAGGGTGCCGATCCCGACCATGGCCTGGAAGGCGACGTGGGTGGTGTTGACCGGCGGCAGGTCGGAGGCCGGAAAGGTGTCGAGCCCGCGAACCGGCTTGTGGAAGGAGCCGCGCGCGATGAACGAGCCCCACTTCGGGATCGACAGGTAGCCCACGGCCCGACCGTCGATCAGCAGTCCGCCCAGATGCAGGGGGGCGGGGTTCTCGGTGGTGGTGTCGAGCTCGAAGGCGGCCAGCTTGGCCGGCTGGATGGAACCCAGCGCCATCCCGAGGACGTGGCCGACCACGGGCTGGATGATCGCGGCGACCGACGCGAACGTCAGCGGAACCATCAGCCCGAGCCGGTGGTGGGCGTCGCGGCGCCCGCGCAGCATCCCGGCGGCGTACACCGCCGCGACGACGAAGCCGACGAGCATGTAGGCGCCCAGCCACATGTGGGCGAACTGCAGGAAGGACCGTGGGTTGAACATCGCATGCCAGGGGTGCACGTCGGTCACCCGCCCGTCGGCGGTGAGGGTGAAGCCGGTGGGCATGTTCATCCAGGCGTTGACGGAGATGACGCAGTAGCTGCCGAAGACGCCGGCACCCATCATGGGCGCCAGCATCCACAGGTGCAGCCGGGGCGGGAGCCGGTCCCAGCCGTAGAGGTAGATGCCCAGGAAGATCGCCTCGGTGAAGAACGACAGCCCCTCGAACGCGAACGGCAGCCCGAGTACGTCGCCGAAGCGGCCCATCAGTCCGGGCCACAGCAGCCCCATCTCGAAGCTGAGCACCGTGCCGGAGACGGCGCCGATGGCGAACAGCACGGCGGCGACCTTCGACCAGCGCTTCGCCAGGCGCAGCGCGGTAGCGTCGCCGCGCAGGCCCCGGCGGTGCACCACGAAGATCATGGCCGGGAAGGCGACGCCGAAGGCGGCCAGGATGATGTGCCAGCCCAGCGACAGGGCCATCTGCTCGCGCGCGGGCAGCAGCCCGGCCGGCTCGGCGACCAGTGTCAGCACGCTCGACTCCCAGCTTCGATCGGTGAGTCCTCGGTACCCCGCGGAGTCCTCAGTGCACCTATGGCAGCAGTCCGAGCCGTGCCGCGAGCTTGTCCAGATGGGCGAGTACGGCGGCGGGTTCGGTGTCGGGCACGCCCCAGATCAGCTCGTCGGCCACGGCCCATTCGGCGAGGTCGTCGGGGGTGGGCCGCCTG
>NZ_DASZUF010000019.1:0-16170 GCF_035547795.1 Nocardioides sp. | reverse complement strand
GCGCGCCGTGCCGGAGGGCGCGTCGGCCTTGGTCGGATGGTGCAGTTCGACGATCTCGACCGACTCGTAGAAGGCCGCCGCCTGCGCCGCGAAGCGCATCATCAAGATGGCGCCGATGGAGAAGTTGGGGGCGATCAGGACGCCGACCCCCGGCGCGTCGGCCAGCCAGCCGCGCAGCGTGGCCAGCCGCTCCTCGTCGAAGCCGGTGGTGCCGACCACGGCGTGGATGCCGTGCTCGACGCAGTGCCGCAGGTTGTCCATCACCACGTCCGGGTGGGTGAAGTCGACCACGACCTGGGCCTCGGCCTGCTCGAGCGACGCGATCGGGTCCCCCGCGTCCACCCGGGCGACCAGGGACAGATCGTCGGCGGACTCCACCGCCGTACAGATCTCGGATCCGACCTTGCCCCGTGCGCCCAGCACACCCACGTTGATCACGACGGCCAACCTACCGGCCCGGGGTGTCGGTGTGCCCACGCGCACGTCGGGCGGACGGATCTGGCAGGCTTGGGCCCATGGTGGTGCAGACGATTCCGGCGCGGATCCGGTGGGCGGTGGACGTGATGGACGTCCAGCCCGGCGACCACATCCTCGAGATCGGCTGCGGTCCCGGCGCCGGCGCCGAGCTGATCTGCAGCCGCCTGGTGACCGGCAAGCTGTTCGCCATCGACCGCTCCGAGTCGGGCGTGGACCGCACCAAGCGGCGCTGCCAGAAGTTCATCGACGCCGGCCGGCTGACCGTCCGCCAGATCGACCTGGCCACGCTGCGGGTGCCGGTGAAGCGGCTGCACAAGGTCTTCGCGTTCAACGTCAACCTGTTCTGGGTGCGCGACGCCAGCGCTGAGATCGCGCTGCTGCACGAGCGCGTGCTGCCCGGCGGCAGCGTCTACATCTTCTACGAGGCCACCCATCGCGAGCAGGTGCCCGAGATGGTGGAGCGTACGTCGAAGGCGCTCGCCGCGGCCGGCTTCCGGGTCTCGATCATCGACTCCAAGCAGCCCGCCGCGGTCGGCATCATCGGCCGTCGTTGAATCGGGGGTTTGGCACCTCCGAGTAGGGGATTTCGCACAGTCGAGTCGTCGATACCGCCCCGATTCACGGGTGCAAGATCCCCGATTCAGAGGGGCAAAATCCCCGATTCGACGTGGTCAGGGGCCGACAACGGCGAGGATCTCCGGGCGGGAGAAGACCTCCACGGCGACCACCCGGCACTCCTCGACGCTGACGTCCGCGATCCGGGTCAGCACCTCGTCGATGGTGAGCAGCCGGTCGTGCACCAGCTCGGCCTTGCCCAGCCGCGACATTCGGGACGCCGGGTCCTCCAGACCCAGCACCAGACCGCCGCGCAACTGGCCCTTGCCGAGTGCGACCTCCTCGGCGGTGATCCCCTCGGCGGCCACCCGGCGCAACTCGGCGCGGACCACGGCGAGGACGTCGTCCAGCTTGCTCGGCAGGCAGCCCACCCCGACGCCGACCACGCCGGACTCGGCGTGGCTCCCGGTGAAGGAGTAGACCGAGTAGGCCAGGCCGCGGCGCTCGCGCACCTCCTGGAACAGCCGTGAGGAGGTGCCGCCGCCCAGCGCCGCGTTGAGTACGCCGAGCGCGAAGCGCCGGTCGTCGTCGCGGGAGAGCCCCTCCATCCCCAGCACCACGTTGACCTGCTCGAACGGTCGCCGCGCTCGGCTCTCCCCCGCCGTCACCGGGATGCGCTCGCCGGTGCGAGGCGGGACCGGGGTGGCCTCGCCGTCGAGAAAGCCGGCCCGGGCGAACGCCCGCTCCACCAGCGCCACCACGTCCTCGTGGCGCAGGTTGCCGGCGGCCGAGACGACCATGTTGTCGGCGCGGTAGTGCTGCCGGTAGAACGCCTCGATCTGATCGCGGCTCATCGCCGCGATGGACTCCGCCGTACCGGCGATGCCGCGACCCAGGGGCGTGTCGGCACCCCATGCCTGGGCGGCGAAGAGGTTGTGCACCACGTCGTCGGGGTCGTCGTCGTGCATCGCGATCTCGTCCAGGATCACGTCCCGCTCGGCCTCGACGTCCTCGGCGGTGATCAGCGAGGAGGTCACCATGTCACCGATGACGTCGATCGCCAGCGGCAGGTCCTCGTCGAGCACCCGGGCGTGGAAGCAGGTGTACTCCTTGGCGGTGAAGGCGTTGAACTCCCCGCCCACCGCGTCCAGTGCCACCGAGATGTCCAGCGCGGTGCGGGTGGGTGTGCCCTTGAAGAGCAGGTGCTCGAGGAAGTGCGAGCAGCCGTGGGTCGAGGTGGCGTCGGGGGCCACCGTCTCGTCGCGCGACCCGACGCCGACCCATACGCCGATTGCCGCCGAGCGGACCGCCGGCATCGACTCGGTGACGATCCGCAGCCCGCTGGGCAGGACGGTACGGCGTACGCCCGGCTCCAGCTCCTCGGTGGTGCCGGGCGGCTGGGCCGCGCCGGGGTGGGTGGCACAGTGGGCAGAGCCGGACGGCCGGCCGGCAGTTTCCTGCCGACCGGCCGTCTGGGTGGTACGGGTGGAACTCACTCCTCGCCGGCCGCCTCGGCCTCGACCGCAGCGGCGTCCTCGCCGGCCTCCTCGACCACCGGGGAGAGCGAGAGCTTGCCGCGGTCGTCGATCTCTACGATCTCGACCTGGATCTTCTGGCCGACCTCGACGACGTCCTCGACCGACTCCACCCGCTTGCCGCCGTTGAGGGCGCGCAGCTTGGTGATGTGGAGCAGGCCGTCCTTGCCCGGGAGCAGGGAGACGAACGCACCGAAGTTGGTGGTCTTGACCACGGTCCCGAGGTAGCGCTCGCCGACCTCGGGCATCGTCGGGTTGGCGATCGCGTTGACGGCGGCGCGGGCGGCCTCGGCGGCCTCGCCGTTGGTGGCACCGATGTAGACGGTGCCGTCGTCCTCGATCGACAGGGTCGCGCCGGTGTCGTCCTGGATCTGGTTGATCACCTTGCCCTTCGGGCCGATGACCTCGCCGATCTTGTCGACCGGGACCTTGACGGTGATGATGCGCGGCGCGTGCGCCGACATCTCCTGCGGGCCGCCGATCGCCTCGGCCATCACGTCCAGGATGGTCAGCCGGGCGTCCTTGGCCTGGTTCAGCGCCTGGGCGAGGACCTCGGCCGGGATGCCGTCGAGCTTGGTGTCGAGCTGCAGCGCGGTGACGAACTCGGCGGTGCCGGCGACCTTGAAGTCCATGTCGCCGTAGGCGTCCTCGGCACCGAGGATGTCGGTGAGCGCGACGTACTGCGTCTTGCCGTCGACCTCACCCGAGATCAGGCCCATCGCAATGCCCGCGACCGGCGCCTTGAGCGGGACACCCGCCTGCAGCAGCGACAGCGTCGAGGCGCAGACCGAGCCCATCGAGGTCGAGCCGTTGGAGCCCATCGCCTCGGAGACCTGGCGGATCGCGTAGGGGAACTCCTCGCGGCTCGGCAGCACCGGCACCAGGGCACGACCTGCGAGCGCACCGTGACCGATCTCGCGGCGCTTCGGGCTGCCGACGCGGCCGGTCTCACCGGTGGAGTACGGCGGGAAGTTGTAGTTGTGCATGTAGCGGCGGTGCGTCTCCGGGGAGAGCGTGTCGAGCTGCTGCTCCATCTTGAGCATGTTGAGCGTGGTGATGCCCAGGATCTGGGTCTCGCCGCGCTCGAACAGCGCCGAGCCGTGCACCCGCGGGACCACGTCGACCTCGGCGTGCAGCGGCCGGATGTCGGCCAGGCCGCGACCGTCGATGCGGACCTTGTCGCGCAGCACGCGCTCGCGCACGAGCAACTTGTTCAGGCTGCGGAACGCCGCGCCGATCTCGCCCTCGCGACCCTCGAAGTCGCCGGCGATCTTCTCCAGCAGGGCGGCCTTGATCTCGTCGAGCCGGGCCTCCCGCTCCTGCTTCGGCCCGATCTTGAGAGCCTCGGCGGTGTCCGCGGCAGCGGCGGCCTCGACCGCGGCGTACACGTCGTCCTGGTAGTCGAGGAAGATCGGGAACTCGGCGACCGGCTTGGCGGCCTGCTTGGCCAGCTCGGCCTGAGCCTCGACCAGCTGCTTGATGAACGGCTTGGCCGCCTCGAGACCGCCGGCGACGACCTCCTCGGTCGGGGCCTGCTTGCCCTGGTTCTTGACCAGGTCCCAGGTCGCCTCGGTGGACTCCGCCTCGACCATCATGATCGCCACGTCGCCGGTCTCGGTGACGCGCCCGGCGACGACCATGTCGAAGACGGCCTCCTCGAGCTGGCTGTGGGTCGGGAAAGCGACCCACTGGCCGTCGATGAGCGCCACCCGCACGCCGCCGACCGGGCCGGAGAACGGCAGGCCGGAGAGCTGGGTGGAGATCGAGGCGGCGTTGATCGCCAACACGTCGTAGGGCGTGTCGGGGTCGAGCGCCAGCACGGTGATGACGACCTGGACCTCGTTGCGCAGGCCCTTCTTGAACGTCGGGCGCAGCGGGCGGTCGATCAGCCGACAGGTCAGGATCGCGTCCTCGGAGGGGCGGCCCTCGCGGCGGAAGAACGAGCCGGGGATGCGACCCGCGGCGTACATCCGCTCCTCGACGTCGATGGTGAGCGGGAAGAAGTCGAAGTGTTCCTTCGGCTGCTTGGAGACGGTGGTGGCCGACAGCAGCATGGTGTCGTCGTCCAGGTAAGCGGTCACGGAGCCGGCGGCCTGGCGAGCGAGCAGACCGGTCTCGAACTTGACCGTGCGCTTGCCGAACTTGCCGTTGTCGATGACGGTCTCGACCGCAGTGATGACGGGTTCAGTCACAGATTTTCTCTTGTCGTACGTCGGAGGCGTCGCGCCTCACGCATGGATGGACTCTGTTGTTCGGGCCCAGCCTATAACGCAGCAGACCCCGGACCCCACTCAGCGAACTGAGCGGCGTCCGGGGCGTGCGTCGTCTGGGGCATGCGGCTGCAAGGCGGAGGCCCGAAGGCGACGGAGCGAGGCCGCGTGTCGAGCTTGCTCGGTCACGTGCGCCGAGCGCGGTAGGCGGCCGTCAAGCGAAGCGGGCCGTCGAGGGCCGACAACGCAGCAGACGCTCCGCCAGACGGCGCTGATCAGCGGCGCAGGCCGAGGCGCTCGATGATGGAGCGGTAGCGCTCGATGTCCGTCTTCTGCAGGTAGTTCAGCAGGCGACGGCGCTGGCCGACCAGGAGCAGCAGGCCACGACGGCTGTGGTGGTCGTGCTTGTGCTGCTTGAGGTGCTCGGTGAGGTGCGAGATACGGTGGCTGAGCAGCGCGATCTGGACCTCGGGGGAACCGGTGTCGCCCTCGGTGGTGGCGTACTCGGCGATGATCTTCTTCTTGGTCTCCGCGTCAGTACCGACCGACATGCGGGGCTCCTTCCAGTTCGTTGCGCGGCGCGCCCGGGCCTGTTCACCGGGGCACTCTTGATCCGCGGCCGTTCGACGGCAACCGGAGAAGACTACCAACGCCGTGCGCCGCGGCCGAATCCACGACGTGGCACCATGAGCCGGTGAACCGTCTCGGACTCGCCCTCGCCGGGGTCGTGCTGGCCGCCGACCTGCTCGTCGCGCCGACCGCCGGGGCGAGCATCACCCATCACCACGCCGATCCGCACGCGCCGGCCTTCGCCGACCGGGTCCCGGCCAGCACCACCCAGGTCGTGCGCACCATCTCCAGCCACCGGTGGTGCCGGGCGACGTACTGCACCGTCACGCAGGCCTGGCAGAAGAGGGACGGCGTCTGGAAGCTGGTGCGGCAGTTCCGCTCCACGATCGGCTCGCGCGGTTGGGGCAAGACCCGGGAGGGCGACGACCGCTCCCCCGTCGGGGTCTACCAGATCACCGTCACCTTCTCCACCGGCGCGCGCCCGGGAAAGATGCCATGGCGACGGCGCAAGCCGACCTCGGTGCTCTCGATGAGCCACAACGCCGACTACAACACCTGGCTCGAGGTGCCCGGACGGACCAGCGGCAACCGGCCGTCGATGCGCTGGGGCTGGGTCGTCGACTACAACCATCCGCGCCTGACGCCCGGTCGGGGCCCCCGCCCGGTCCCGGGCAAGGGCGGCGCGATCTTCTACCACACCTCGCTGCCCGGTCACCCGTGGGCGCCGACCGAGGGCTGCACCCAGGTGGGCAACCCCCGGTCGATGCACTGGCTGGTCCACTGGCTGCGCCCGAAGGCCAACCCGCGGGTGGTCCAGGACCTCTAGCCTCAGCCGGCCTCCGTGGCCAGCGCCGGCTCCTCGACGCGGGTCCCGGCGGGCGCGGCGACCCGGCTGGGCCACCAGGCCCGTTCGCCCAGCAGCACCAGGGCGGCCGGTAGCAGCACCTGGCGCACCAGGGTGGCGTCGAGCAGGATCGCGACCGCCAGGCCCACGCCCATGGTCTTCATCTCCAGCATGCTCAGCGTCGCGAAGATCGCGAACACCGAGACCATCACCGCCGCCGCGCTGGTCACCACGCCGGAGGTGTCGGCGATGCCGCGCCGCACGGCGAGCCGCGGCGGCAGCCCGCTGCGCACGTGCTCACGCACCCGCCCGAGCACGAAGACGTGGTAGTCCATCGACAGGCCGACCAGCACCACCATCACGAACAGCGGCAGCCAGTCCACGATGAACCCCGGCGAGGTGAAGCCGAGCGGTCCCTGCAGGAAGCCGTGCTGGAAGACCAGGGTGAGCACGCCGAAGGCCACGCCCACCGAGGCCAGGTTCAACACGCAGGTCAGCAGCGCGAGCGCGACGCTGCGGAAGGCCAGCCCCATCATCACTACCGTCAGCAGCAGGACCACGCCGATGACCAGCGGCAGCCGGTCGTGGAGCAGGTGGGTCGCGTCGTAGGACTCCGCCACGTCGCCGCCGACGTACGCCGGATGGCCGCCGAGCGCCTGCGGCACCAGCCGCTGGCGCAGGTGGAGCACGGCGTCGTCGGCGCGCGGGTCGTCGTCGGTGTAGCGGGTGGTCAGCCGCAGCACCGCGACGCTGCCGTCCTTGGCGAGCGAGATGTCGGCCGGGCCGGGCCGGAAGTCGGGGGTGCGGCCCGCCTCGGCCTGCAGCCGCGCCAGGTCGACGCGCACGGCGGACTGCTGCCCGGACGTCACCGGCACCACCACGTCGGCGCCCACCAACTGCGAGGGGAACGCCGCCTCGATCGCGCGGTAGGTCTGCACCTGCGGGATCGACTGCGGCAGCGTGGCCAGGTTGGCCTGGTGGATCCGCATGCCGAGGGCCGGCGCCGACAGCCCGAGGACCACGACCGCGCCGGCGACCAGGGCGGCGACCGGGTGCCGCAGCACCGGACCCAGCAGTCGCGTGCTGATCCCGCCGGTGCCGGTGCGCCGGCGCAGCCGCCACAGCAGCGGGATCCGGGGCCGGTCGACCCAGCGGCCGAGACCGGCGAGCAGAGCCGGCAGCACGGTGATCGAGCCGAGCACCGCGACTCCGACCACCACGATGGCGCCGGTCGCGAGCGAGTCGAAGGTGACGTTGCCAACCAGGAAGAGCCCGGCCATCGCGGCGATCACGGCACCGCCGGAGACCAGGATCGAGTGGCCGGAGGTGGCGGCGGCGATCTCGACCGCGTCCACGGTGCTACGACCCGCCGCACGCTCGGCGCGCTCGCGCTTGAGGTAGAAGAGCGAGTAGTCCACCCCCACCGCCATGCCGATCAGCACGATCATGCTGCTGACGGTCGGCTCGGCGTGGACCAGGTGGGAGATCGGGGCACTGAGGCCGATGGTCGCGACGACGCTGGTGGCGCCGACCAGGACCGGGATGCCGGCCGCGATCAGGGCACCGAAGGCGAGCAGCATCAGCACCAGCGTGATCGGCAGGCTGATGCCCTCGGCCGAGTGCAGGTCCTCCCCGACCCGCTTGTTGACCGCGTCGTTGATCGACACGTCGCCGGTCTGCCGGATCGTGAGCTGCGGGTGGGCGTGCTGCACCGCGTCGGTGGCGGCCCGCAGCGTGCCGACGTCGTCGGTGTCCTTCACCAGGTCGACGGTGACCAGCACGGCATCGCCGTCCGGGCTGGTCGCCGGTGGCGCGACGTCGGTCACGATCGGGAGCCGGTGCGCCCGGGCGGCCAGGTCGGTCGCGGCGGCCGTCCTGTCGGCCGCGTCGCCGCCGGTCACCAGGACGTTCTCGGTGTCGGGGGCGTCCATGCCCGCACCGCGGACGAGCGCGGCGGCATGGCCGGAGTCGCCGACGTCGTAGTCGGCGTCGGAGGTCTGCCTGGTCGGGATCGCGGCGGCCAGCGCGGCCGCCACGATGACGAAGGCGAGCCAGCAGGCGACCGCCCGCCAGGGGTGGGTCGCGCTCCATCGCGCGATCCGCAACGGCAGGCCGGACCGGGTTCGTGCGTTCATGTCGGGCTCCTTTTCGAGGGATGTCCTCAGCCTGCTGAGCCCGCCGCGCGCTGTCGGGGGTGCGCGCTCCCGAACCGATGGTGGTGCCAGCACCACTGCGCGAGCCGGGGCGCCGCGCCAGGATGGGGGCGTGACCGCCGTGACCCTGCCCCTGGAGACGACCCGAGCGCCAGGCCGGCTGCGCCTGACGTCGTACGCCGCCTGGCAGCTCCTGCTGTGGATTCCCACACTGGTCGCGGTCGTCTTCATGGTGCTGGGCGGCACCCTCGCGATCGCCTGGCTCGGGATCGGCCTGCTGCTGTGGGTGGTACCGATGATGCGCTGGCTGGCCGGCCGGCATCGGGCGATGGCCGCCCAGACGCTCGGCGTACCCGTGCCGGCCGAGTACCGCCCGGTGCCCGAGGGCACCCACCTGGTCGGTCGGGTGATGGTCTGGGCGCTCGACCCGATGACCTGGCGCGAGCTCGCCTGGGCACTGGTCTCGGTCACCCTCGGCCTGCTGCTCTCGATGATCGCGGTGCTGCTGTTCGTCTGCGTCGTCACCGGGGCGCTGTGGTGGTTCGGGATCGAGCCGATCATGCGGGCCCGGGCGCGGCTCGACTGTCTCTTCCTCAGCTACGGCCGCACCGAGCGGCTGGAGCAGCGGGTCGCCGACCTGACCCAGAGCCGGGCGCACGTGGTCGATCACTCCGCGGCCGAGCTGCGTCGGCTGGAGCGCGATCTGCACGATGGCGCCCAAGCCCGGCTGGTAGCGCTCTCGATGAGCCTCGGCATGGCCGACGAGGCGTTCGACACCGACCCGGAGCGCGCCCGTCGGCTGGTCAGCGAGGCCCGCTCGACTACCACCGCCGCGCTGGGGGACCTGCGCAGCGTGGTGCGCGGCATCCACCCACCGGTCCTCGCCGACCGCGGGCTGACCGGCGGCGTCGAGGCGCTCGCGCTCGACCTGCCGCTGCCGGTCGAGGTGGAGGCTCGCCTGGAGGGCCGGCCGCCGGCGCCGGTCGAGTCGGCGCTCTACTTCGGCATCGCCGAGTGCCTGGCCAACGTCGGGAAGCACGCCGGCGCCGAGCACGCCTGGGTGCGGATACGGCACCGCGACGGCGTGCTGCGCGCGATCGTGGGCGACGATGGCCGGGGTGGCGCCGATCCGGCCACCGGCTCGGGCATGCTGGGGGTGATGCGCCGGCTGGCCGCGTTCGACGGCACCATGTCCGTCTCGAGCCCGGCCGGCGGCCCGACGATCATCACCCTGGAGGTCCCGTGCGGCTTGTCCTCGCCGAAGACAACGCCCTCCTCCGAGCCGGACTGAGCACCCTGCTGGAGAGCCACGGCTTCAGCATCCTGCATGCGGTCGACCACGCCGCCGACCTCGACGCCGCACTCGCGGACCCGGCGGCGGAGGCGGCGGTCCTCGACGTACGGATGCCGCCGACGTTCACCGACGAGGGGCTGCGGGCGGCGATCACGGCCCGCGCCGCACGCCCCGGCTTCCCGGTGATGGTGCTCTCCCAGTACGTCGAGTCGCTCTACGCCCGCGAGCTGCTCGCCTCCGGCACCGGCGCAGTCGGCTACCTGCTCAAGGACCGGGTGGCCGACGTGGCGGAGTTCGCCGAAGGGGTACGACGGGTGGCCGCGGGCGGGACGGTCCTGGACCCGGAGGTGGTCGCCACCGTGCTGGCGCGCCGCCGCGAGGAGCCGCTGGACCGGCTCACCGCCCGCGAACGGGAGGTGCTGGGGCTGATGGCCGAGGGTCGCTCCAATGCCGCCATCGCGCAGCGGCTCAGCGTCACCGAGAAGGCGGTCTCGAAGCACATCAACGCGATCTTCACCAAGCTCGACCTGCCGGTCGACGAGGACGACCACCGTCGGGTGCGCGCGGTGCTCGCCTGGCTGCGGGTGTGAGTCGTGCCAGACGCGCCTGATCAGGCCGGGTGCAGCCGGTTGCGGCGCAACGAGCTGACCAGCGCGGCGCCGATGAAGCCAACCCCGATCAGGCCGGTGACGACCTCGGGGACCTCGTGCTCGATGCTGACCAACAGCAGCACCGCCAGCGCGCCGATCGCCCAGTGTGCCCCGTGCTCGAGGAAGACCAGCCGTCCCAGCGTGCCCCTGCGCACCAGCAGCACGGTCAGCGAGCGGACGTAGAGGGCGCCGATGCCCAAGCCGAGCGCGATCACCACCGGGTCGGAGGTGATCGCGAACGCGCCAATGACCCCGTCGAAGGAGAAGCTCGCGTCCAGCACCTGCAGGTAGACGAAGAGCCAGAACGCCGCCTTGCCGGTTGCCACCACCGCCCCGGCGGCACCGCCGTTCTCGCCGCTGCCCTGGAAGCGATGCGCCGCGCCGTTGACCAGCAGATAGCTGGCGAGCCCGGCCACGCCCGAGACCAGCACCTCGACGGTGTGGTGCCGGTAGACCAGCGTGAACCCGACCAGCGCGACCAGAGCGATCAGCTCGCTGGCCCAGCGCAGCAGCCCGGCACGCTGGATCAGCCGCTCCACCGGGTCCAGCCAGTGCAGTTGCTTGTGCTCGTCGATGAGGAAGTCCAAGAAGATCATCAGCAGGAAGATCCCGCCGAAGGCGGCGATGGCCGGGTGGGCGTCATGCAGCAGGTAGCCATAGCTGCCCGGCGTGTCGGGATCACCGCGCTCGAGCGCGAGCCGCCAGGCGCGCCACGGCGAGAGGTGCGCCGTCACACCGACCACCAGCAGCGGGAAGACCAGCCGCATCCCGAAGACGGCCACCACCATGCCGACGGTGAGGAACAGCCGCTGCCAGTACGCCGACATCCGCTCCAGCACCCGAGCGTTGACCACCGCGTTGTCGAAGGAGAGCGATACCTCGAGCACCACCAGGATCGCGGTGACGAACAGCGCCTTCGGGCCGTCGTAGAGCAGGGCGGCGACCAGCCCGGCGGCCGTCAGCAGCACCGAGACGCCGAAGGTGCGCACCAGCATGCGGCGAACCTAGCCGGTCAGCCCAAGAGCTCGCGGGTGCGGTCGACGTCGGCGTTCATCTGGGTGACGAGCGCGTCCACCGAGTCGAACGCGACCATGCCGCGCAGCCGCTCGACGAACGCCACCTCGACCTCCACGCCGTACAGCTCCAGATCGGTGCGGTCGATGACGTAGCTCTCCACCCGCCGGCCGACGACGCCGTCGAAGGTGGGGTTGGTGCCGACGCTGATCGCGGCCGGATAGGTGTCGCCCGTGTCGCGCCGGGTCAACCAGCCGGCGTACACGCCGTCGGCAGGTGCCGCGGTGGTCGCCGGCACGTTCGCGGTCGGGAAGCCCAGCTCGCGACCGCGCTGGTCGCCCTTGACCACCACGCCGCGCACGGCATAGGGCCGACCGAGCGCCTCGGCGGCGCCGGCGACGTCGCCACTGGCCAGGCAGGTGCGGATGTACGTCGAGGACCACACCTGCGGACCGCCGTCGAGCGCGATGCCCTCGGCACCGAACCCGTGCTCGGCGCCGTACGCCCTCAGGCAGGCCACGTCGCCGGCGGCCTTGCAGCCGTAGCGGAAGTTGGCGCCGACCACGCAGACCGCCGTGTGCAGACCCTCGACGAGCACCCGCTGGGCGAACTCGTCCGGGCTCCAGCCGGCCATGTCCTTGTCGAACGGCAGGGCGAGTACGGCGTCGGCTCCGGCCGCGGCGAGCAGCTCGGCGCGCTGCTCGACCGAGGTGAGCATGACGGGGGCGTGCTCTGGCCGCAGCACCGCCATCGGATGGGGGTCGAACGTGACGGCGACCAGCGTCAGCCGGCGCTCGTCGGCCAGCTCCCGGGCCCGGGCGAGCACGTGCTGGTGACCGAGGTGCACACCGTCGAAGTTGCCGATCACCACCGCCGTCGGCCCGAGGTCTGCCGGCACCTCGGCCAGGCTGCGCCACAGCTTCACCACGGCCTCATCCTACGAAGACCGCGACCGGACGCGCTGCCGCCCCGGTCGGCTGGTAGAGCGCGAGGAATTCGCCGTCCGGTGCGAACAGCGCGCTCAGCCCGGACAGCTCGAGGTCCAGGCGCTTGCCGACCCGTACCGCACCGGCCTGGCGCTCGTCCAGGTCGATGGCGGGAAACGCCGCCCGCGCGGCCGCCGCGATGGGCAGCACCACGAACTCCTCCCCCAGCTCCTCCAGGGTGTGCGCGACGTCGAGGCCGTAGGGCCCCACTGCGGTCCGGCGCAGCGCCGTCAGATGACCGCCCACCCCGAGCGCCTGCCCGACGTCGCGGGCGATGGCGCGGACGTAGGTGCCGCTGGAGCAGCGCACCGAGATGGTGACGTCGAGGTGGTCGGCCGCCGGCGTGACGTCGTGGACGACCAGCTCGTGGACGGTCACCGGACGGGCCGCGAGATCGACCGTCTCGCCCTGGCGCACCCGCTGGTAGGCGCGCTTGCCGTCGATCTTGATGGCGCTGACCGCGCTGGGCACCTGCAGCAGGTCGCCGACCTGGGTCGCGAACACCGCCCGCACGGCCGCCTCGTCGAGCCGGTCGAGCGCACCGGCCGCGGCCCGCGCCACGGTCTCGCCCTCGGCGTCGTCGGTGCTGGTGGTCTGGCCGAGCCGTACGGTCGCGTCGTACCGCTTCTGCGTCAGCATCAGGTGGCCGAGCAGCCGGGTGGCGCGCTCCACGCCGACCACCAGCACGCCGGTGGCCATCGGGTCGAGGGTGCCGGCGTGGCCGACCTTGCGGGTGCCGGCCAGGCGCCGGACGCGGCCGACCACGTCGTGCGAGGTCATGCCGCCGGCCTTGTCGACCACGACCAGGCCGGACTCCACGCTCACGCGGCGCTCACTCGTCGAGATCCTCGTCGAGATCCTCGTCGGCGTCCTCGGCGCGCGGCTTCTTGTAGGGGTCCTCGTCGCCGGCGTACGCGGTGCCGCGGGAGGCCGCCACCGCCTCGTCCTGGGCACGCGCCTTGGCCAGCACCTCGTCGAGGTGGCGGGCCGTCTCCGGCAGCGCGTCGTGGACGAACTCCAGCGTCGGGGCGTGCCGCATGCCCAACTGCTTCGCCACCTCAGAGCGGATCAGGCCCTTGGCCGACTCCAGCGCCGCCGCGGTCGAGGCCAGCTCGGCCGGGGTGTCGGCACCCAGGACGGTGTAGAAGATCGTGGCCTGCTGGGTGTCGCCCGAGACCCGGACGTCGGTGACGGTGGTGAAACCGAGCCGCGGGTCCTTGATCCGGCGCTCCAGCATCTGCGCGACGATCACCTGGATCCGGTCCGCGATCTTGCGCACGCGCGGGTTGCTCATCTCATCTCCTCGTTGAGAGGTCACTTCTTGCGACTCGAGAAGTCACTTATGGCAGTGCGAGAGGTCAGTTCCTGCAAATCATCGTGGCACTCGCGGCCACTCGACCCGCAGAAACTGACCTCTCAACGTTGCGCGCGTCAGCTGCGCGGGATCTCCCGCATCTCGAAGGCCTCGATGACGTCGCCTTCCTTGATGTCCTGGAAGTTGCGCAGCACCAGACCGCACTCGAAGCCCTCGCGGACCTCGGCGGCGTCGTCCTTCTCGCGGCGCAGCGACGCCAGGTCGAGGTTGTCGGCCACCACGCTCCCGTCCCGGATGACCCGGACCTTGGCGTTGCGGCGGATGACGCCGCTGGTGACCATACAACCGGCGATGTTGCCGACCTTGGAGCTGCGGAACAGCGCCCGGATCTCGGCCTGGCCGAGGGTGATCTCCTCGTACTCCGGCTTGAGCATGCCCTTGAGCGCGGCCTCGATCTCCTCGATGGCCTGGTAGATGACGGTGTAGTACCGGATCTCCACGCCCTCGCGCTCGGCCAGCTCGGTCGCCTTGCCCTGCGGGCGGACGTTGAAGCCGATGATGATCGCGTCCGAGGCGGCCGCCAGGTCGACGTTGGTCTCGGTGATCGCACCGACGCCGCGGTCGATGACCCGGATGGAGACTTCGTCGCCACCCACGTCGATCTTCGACAGCGCGTCCTCGAGTGCCTCGACCGAACCGGACACGTCGCCCTTGAGGATGAGGTTGAGCTCCTGGCTCTCGCCCTTCTCCATGGAGGCCATGAAGTCCTCGAGGGTACGGCGCACGCGGCGCTTGGCCTGCATGGCCGCACGCTCCCGTGCCTCGCGCTTCTCGGCGATCTGGCGAGCCATCCGGTCGTCCTCGACGACCAGGAAGTTCTGGCCGGCACCGGGGACGGCGGACAGGCCGAGCACCATCGCCGGACGCGACGGCGCCGCCTCCTCCAGCTCATTGCCGTACTCGTCGAGCATGGCGCGGACGCGTCCGAACGCCGGGCCGGCGACGATCGAGTCGCCCACCCGCAGCGTGCCACGCTGGACCAGCACGGTGGCGACCGGGCCGCGGCCACGGTCCAGGTGCGCCTCGATGACCAGACCCTGGGCGTCCTGGGTGGGGTTGGCCCGCAGGTCCAAGGACGCGTCGGCGGTCAGCACGATCGCCTCGAGCAGCTTGTCGAGATTGAGCCCGGACTTGGCGGACACGTCGACGAACATCGCGTCGCCGCCGTACTCCTCCGGCACCAGGCCGTACTCGGTCAGCTGGCCGCGGACCTTGGTCGGATCCGCCTCCGGCTTGTCGATCTTGTTGACCGCCACCACGATCGGTACGCCGGCGGCCTTCGCGTGGTTGAGCGCCTCCACCGTCTGCGGCATCACGCCGTCGTCGGCCGCGACCACGAGGACCGCGATGTCCGAGGACTGCGAGCCGCGGGCACGCATGGCGGTGAACGCCTCGTGACCCGGGGTGTCGATGAAGGTGATCGCCCGCTCCTGGCCGTCGACCTCGGTCGCGACCTGGTAGGCGCCGATGTGCTGGGTGATGCCACCCGCCTCACCGGCCACCACGTTGGCGTTGCGCAGCGCGTCGAGCAGCTTGGTCTTACCGTGGTCGACGTGACCCATCACGGTCACCACCGGCGGGCGCACGACCCACTCGGACTCGTCGCCCTCGTCCTCGCCGAACTCGATGTCGAAGGACTCGAGCAGCTCGCGGTCCTCGTCCTCGGGGGAGACGACCTGGACGACGTAGTTCAGCTCCTCGCCGAGCAGCTCCAGCGTCTCGTCACCGACCGACTGCGTCGCGGTGACCATCTCGCCGAGGCTGAACAGCATCTGCACCAGCTGGGCGGCATCGACGTTGATCTTCTCGGCGAAGTCGGTCAGCGACGCGCCCCGCGGGAGCCGGATGGTCTCGCCGTTGCCCTTGCGGACGCGGATGCCGCCGATCGTCGGGGCCTCCATGGCCTCGAACTCCTGGCGACGCGCCCGCTTCGACTTACGACCGCGACGCGACGGACCACCGGGACGGCCGAACGCGCCCTGGGTGGAGCCACGCTGGCCCGGACGGCCGCCGCCACCGGGGCGACCACCACCGCCGCCACCGGCCGGGGCGCCGAAGCCACCGCGGCTCGGAGCACCGGTGCGGCCCGGAGCACCGGCACGACCCGCGCCACCGGGGCCGGGACGGCCCGGGGCACCCGGACGACCGGGCGCGGCGCCGGGACGGCTGCCGAACGCGGAGGAGGATTTGGGCATCATCGCCGGGTTGGGACGCGGCATGCCCGGACGCGGCGCGGCTCCACCGTCCCGGCCGGCCGGGGGACGCGGCGGACGCTGGTCGCCGGGCGCACCGGGAGCGCCCGGGGCACCGCCGTCGCGCGGCGCCGGGGCCGGGCGGCGACCCATGCCCTGGCTGGAGGCGAACGGGTTGTTGCCCGGACGCGGAGCGCCGGGCTTGGCAGCGGGACGCGGGGCGGCCGGCCGGGGACCCGGAGTCCCCGCAGCCGGAGCGGCGGGCGCAGCCGGCGGCTCGGGGCCGTCCTCGGTGGCGGCGGGAGCCTCCGCGGC
>NZ_DASZUF010000018.1:0-12526 GCF_035547795.1 Nocardioides sp. | reverse complement strand
CCAGCTCGCTGGACACTCAACCCGCCAAAAGTGACTCTTCGAGCTAGAAGCCGAGCTTGCGGAGCTGGCGGGGGTCGCGCTGCCAGTCCTTGGCGATCTTGACGTGCAGGTCCAGAAAGACCGGTACGCCGAGCAGGTCGGCGATCTGCAGTCGGGCCCGCTTCCCCACGTCCTTGAGCCGGGCACCCTTGTGCCCGATCACGATGCCCTTCTGGGAGTCGCGCTCGACATAGAGGTTGGCGTGCACGTCCAGCAGCGGCCTGTCCTCGGACCGGCCCTCGCGCAGGCCCATCTCCTCGACCACCACCGCGATCGAGTGCGGCAGCTCGTCGCGGACACCCTCCAGCGCCGCCTCGCGGATCAGCTCGGCGACCAGGATCTCGTCGGGGCTGTCGGTCAGCTCGCCCTCGGGATAGAGCGGCGGCCCCTCGGGCAGCAGCCCCAGCAGCAGGTCGGCGAGGAGCGCCACCTGGTCGCCGGAGACGCTGGAGACCGGCACGATCTCGGCCCACTCGATGCCCAGCTCGCGGCCGAGGGCGGCGATGTCGAGCAGGTGCTCGGCGATCCGCTCCGGCGTGGCCAGGTCGGTCTTGGTGGCCACGGCGACCCGCTTGATGCCCTTCTTCAGCTTGCCGACGCTCTCCGCGATCCGTCGGTCGCCGGGGCCGATCCGCTCGTTGGCAGGAAAGCAGATCGCGACCACGTCGACCTCGGTCCAGGTCGCCTCGACCAGGTCGTTGAGTCGCTCCCCGAGCAGGGTGCGGGGCCGGTGCAGCCCGGGGGTGTCGACCAGGACGAGCTGGCCGTCCTCACGGTGCACGATGCCCCGGACCACGGTCCGGGTGGTCTGCGGCTTGTCGGAGGTGATCGCCACCTTGCGCCCGACCAGGGCATTGGTCAGCGTCGACTTGCCGGCGTTCGGGCGCCCCACGAACGACGCGAACCCACTCCTGTAGCCGGTCATCGCCGCTCCTGTGCCTGTGATTGGGCATCGTCGTACTTCGCCCAGATCTCCTCGTCGCTGAGCCCGGCGGCCTTGCCCGCCCGCCAGATCGGCCCGGGGTCCACCGCCCGCGGCTGGCGGACGGCACCGCCGCGCCAGTAGCCCATCACGTCGTACGCCGACGACGGCAGCCGCCGCACCCGCATCAGGTGCTTGCGGATCGCCCGCATCTGGGACGACTCCCCGGCCATCCAGAAGTAGCCCTCGCCCGCGGGCCAGTCGATCGACTCGACCACCTCGGCGATCGCCGACGCGCCATCGCGGGGCGGAGTCGACCACCGCACGTCGGCGTCGGCCGGCAGGTAGCCCTCGACCACGTCCGGCGACTCGACCCACAGCCTGGTGGGCAGCGTGCTCGACTCGGCGATCCGTGCCATCGCGGGCAGCGCGGTCAGGTCGCCGACCAGCAGCAGCCAGCCGGCGCCGGCGGGCAGCGCGAAGGAGCCCTTCGGCTCGGTGACGGTGACGGTCTCCCCCACCACGTCACGCTGCGCCCACTCGGTGACCAGGCCCTGCTCGTGCACCACGACGTCCAGGGTCAGCTCGGCGCCCTCCCACGACCGCACCGTGTAGTAGCGGCTCTGGAACTGCCCCGGCACGACCAGCCCGACCCACTCGTCCGGGATCCCGGTCGAGGCGAAGCCGTCCAGCCCGGCCAGCACGATCCGCACGAAGTGATCGCTGAGCTGCTCGCGCCGGACGACGTGTGCGGCGTACTGCTGGGCCCTGGTGCTCATCGAGAGAAGGCTAGTGGCCGCACCCCTCAGACACCGAAGTCGTGCCGCAGCGGATAGCCGCCGACCCCACCGACCGTCTTGGTGGCGAGCACGTGGTGCAGCTGGATCTGGTTGGTCTCGAAGCCGACCCGCGAGCCCGCCATGTAGAGGCCCCACACCTTGGCCGTGCCCAGGCCGACCTCGGCGACGCAGGCGTCCCAGTTCTCGACCAGGTTCCTGTTCCACCCGGTGAGCGTCTTGGCGTAGTGCATCCGGAAGTTCTCGTGGTGCTGCACCTCGAGCCCGGCGTTCTCGACGGCGGTCACGATCGTGCCCGAGCCGGTCAGCTCGCCGTCGGGGAACACGTAGCGGTCGATGAACGCCCCCGCGCTGTTCCTGCCTCGGCTGTTGTCGCGGGTGATGCAGTGGTTGAGCAGCCGCCCCTGGTCCTTGAGCTTGGACCGGATGAAGCCGAAGTACGACGGATAGTTGCCCACCCCGATGTGCTCGGTCAGCCCGATCGAGCTCACCGCGTCGAAGTCGCCCTCGGCGACGTTGCGGTAGTCGGAGAACCGCACCTCGGCCAGGTCGTCGAGGCCCTGCCGCTTGATCTCCTCCTGCGCCCACAGCGCCTGCTGCTCGCTCAGCGTCACGCCGAGCGCCTTGACGCCGTAGTGCTTGGCGGCGTGCCGGACCATGCCGCCCCAGCCGCAGCCGAGGTCGAGCAGCCGCTGCCCGGCCTTGAGGTCGAGCTTGCGGCAGATCAGGTCGTACTTGTTGGCCTGCGCCTCCTCCAGCGTGGCGTCCTCGGTCGGGAAGACGGCGCAGGTGTAGGTCATCGATGGGCCGAGGACGTACTCGTAGAACGTGTTGGAGACGTCGTAGTGGTGATGGATCGCGTCGGCGTCCCGGCGCTGACTGTGCCGGCCCCAGCCGATCAGATCGCGGGCGTGCTCCACCCGGTGCCGCCAGCCGGGCAGGTGCTCCTGCGGCGGCGGCTTCGGCGGGTTGAAGCTGCCCAGCCCCAGGGTGCGGGCGATGCCGACCAGCTCGGTCACCGCGGGCCGCTTGAAGTCGGTCTTGCCGACGATCAGTCGCAGGATCGGGTAAGGGTCACCCGGGTGGGTACCCTCCAGCTCCAGGTCACCGCTGACGTAGGCGCGCGCCAGGCCGAGGTCACCGGGCGCGGTGAGGATGTAGGCCAGTCCGCGCTGGTTGACCAGCCGCAGCCCGTACGGCGAGTCCTGGTCGCCGGCGACACTGCCGTCGTAGGCGCTCAGCCTGACGGGCAGACCGCCCTCGAAGAACGAGTCGAGCGTGGATGCGATGCCACTCATCGCCGTTTCACCGCCTTGTCATAGAGGCTCGTGAGCCTGTCGTCGGGGTCGTAGCGACGCTTGACGGCCGCCAGGTTGGCCCCGTCGTACAGCGCGTCGAAGGTCTCCTGGTCGTAGAACGCCTCGGAGTAGAGCGACTTGTGGCCGCCGAGCTGGTGCACCTTGGCCTCGATGGCGCGGTTCTTGGGCGCCTCGACCGCCTCGGGGCCGACGTGGACGGTGCCCCAGAAGCCGACGTTGACGTAGGTGCGGTTCGGCTCGAGCGGATACGACGGCCAGGCCCGGCCGGCCACCAGCGGGCACAGCCACACCGGCCGCATCCCGATCTCCTCGTCGAACCACTCCAGGAACGCCGCGAGGTTCTCGACCGGCACCTCGATGTCCTGCACCACCCGCTCGCGCAGCGGGCGGCCCGCCCGCCGGTCGAGCCGATCGGCGATGTGGAAGCGTCGGTCCAGGCCGAGCAGCTTCATGTAGACGTCGCTGCGCCGGAGGCGCTCGGGCCAGAACCGGCGGATCAGCGGGTGCTGCGCGCCGAACGCACCCGAGCACCAGAACCAGTCGGTGTCCCAGCGCCACAGGTAGTCGTACATGGTCAGCAGGTCGGTCTCACGCTCCTGGATGGAGCGGTAGAAGATCGCCTGGCCGGAGTGGTAGTCCGAGGGGCCCTGGCCGGTGCGCGGGATCGTGGAGATGTCGGTGAAGCGAGCCAGGGTGAGGTAGTACTCGCCGGGCCCGAACGCCACCCCGTCGAGCCCGTCCACGCGCTGGCCGCCGTACTCCTTGCTGAGGGTGACCTCGGCGATGGTCTTGGCGAGCAGGTCGGCGTCGTCGAAGCGGACGTGCCGCAGCCGGACGTACGGCGGCACCTTCTCCAGCCTGATCTTGAGCCGGGTGGCGTAGCCCAGCGACCCGTAGGAGTTGGGGAAGGTGTCGAACAGGTCCTCCCCGGGGCGGGTAGTGACCACCTCGCCGGCGCCGGTGAAGACGTCCATCTCGAGCACCGACTCGTGCGGGAGGCCGTTGCGGAAGCTGGTCGCCTCGATGCCGAGGCCGGTGACGGCGCCGCCCAGGGTGATGGTGCGCAACTGGGGCACCACGAACGGGATCAGACCGTGCGGGAGGGTGGCGTCGACCAGGTCCTCGTAGGTGCACATGCCCTGCACGTCGGCCGTCCGCGCGGCCGGGTCGACCTCGATCACCCCGGTCAGGCCGCTGACGTCGAGCCCGGGCGCGGACGTGGCAGTGCGGGCGCGGAACAGGTTGGTGGTCCGCTTCGCCAACCGGACCGGCTCCCCCGCGGGGATGGCGGCGTAGGAGGCACGCAGCCTCGCGACCGCCGCCTCGTGCTGCTCCCAGGCGCTGTTCACACCCTCAACCTACCCTGAGCCGTCGGCCCCTGACGCGGCTCGTCCCCGATGGGCCAGGCATCGGCGGGTTCAGTAAACTGCGCCCTACCCCCACCACCCCACCGAGGTCTTTCGGGAGGACCCCCTTGCCCAGCGCAGCCGAGCGCGACGCCATCGCCTCCATTGCGGAGAAGGCCACGCCGTACTTCGAGGCCAACCAGGTCAAGTGGCGCAGCAAGCCCGTCACCCAGGCGCGCGTCGCGCTGGCCGTGGAACAGCTGCTGAACCACATGCGGGAGAAGAAGGTCGACATGGCCACGATGCCGGGCCTGACCGCCTACCGCGACGACGACGGCATCCATCTCACGATCGAGCTCGGGACGCTCCCGCTGGAGTGAGCTGCGGCTCCACCCGACGGATCCGCAGCACCCGCTCCCGCTCGCGCGCCTCGACCTGGTCGCGGCGGCGGCCGGCGAGCAGGTGGCGCAGTGTCACGATGCCCACCACCCGCGACTCGTCCTCGCGCTCGACCACCGGCAGCGCTGTCACGTCCTCCATCGCCATCTCCTCGGCGACGGCCCGCAGCGGCTGGTTGGCGTGGGTCACGACCGGGTCGGGGAGCATCAGCTCCGCGACGGTGCGGGTGTCACCCTCGCCGGCGGCGAGCAGGTCGCCCCGGGTGACCACGCCGATCATCCGGCCACCGTCGTCGACCACCGGGTAGAGCCGCTGGCGCCAGCTCTGCTCCGGTCCGCTCAGCTCGGCGCGCGCCGCGGCGACCGTCAGATCGTGCTCCAGCTCGATCACGTCGGTGAGCATCACCTCGGAGACGAACACGATCTCGAGCGGGTCGACGTCGTACTCCCGGCTGAGGTGGTAGCCCCGTCGGGCGATCTTCTCGGTCAGCACCGAGCGCTTGAGCAGCAGCACGGAGACGCAGTACGCCGTGAAGGCCGCGGCGGTCAGTGGCAGTAGGGCGTCCCAGCGCTGGGTCAGCTCGAGAGAGAACACCACGCCGGTCAGCGGCGAGCGCATCACGCCGCCCAGCACACCGGCCAGGCCGACCGTCGCCCAGAAGCCGGCGCCGACGTGCGGGAACACCTGCCCCTCCAGCGCGCCGATGGCGCCGCCGATCATGAACATCGGCGCGAGGACGCCGCCCGAGGTGCCCGAGCCCAGCGAGAGCGACCAGATCAGCGTCTTGACCACCAGGATGCCGACCACGAGACCGAGCCCGATCCGGCCGGTCAGCTCCGCGTCGATGACGTCGTACCCGACGCCGAGGGCCTGGGGAACCACCAGCCCGCCCAGTCCGATCACGAGGCCGCCGATGGCCGGCCACCACATCCAGTGCAGCGGCAGCCGGCGGAACATGTCCTCGGAGAAGTAGACCAGCACGGTGGCCAGGATGGCCAGCAGCGCGGAGACGACGCCGGAGAGGACGCACAGCGGGTAGACCACGTCGCTCAGGTGCAGGACCCCGTGCACGGGGAAGATGGCGCCGGCGCCGAGCAGGTGGTGGCGCAGCACGGTGGCCACCACGACGGCCAGCCCGACCGGGACCAGGCTGCGCGGACGCCACTCGAACAGCAGCAGCTCCGCGGCCAGGCAGACGGAGGCCAGTGGCGAGTTGAAGATCGCCGCCATGCCGGCGGCCGAGCCCGCCACCAGCAGCGTCTTGCGCTCGTCGGCGGTCAGCCGCAGGCACTGCGCGAGCAGCGAGCCGAGCGCGCCGCCGGTCATGATGATCGGCCCCTCCGCGCCGAACGGGCCGCCGGTACCGATCGAGATCGCCGCCGAGATCGGCTTGAGTACCGCCACCCGGGGCTGGACCCTGCTGCCCCCGAGCAGGATCGCCTCGATCGCCTCCGGCATCCCGTGCCCACGGATCTTCTCCGAGCCGTAGCGCGCCATCAGTCCGATGATCAGGCCACCGACGACCGGAGCGAGCAGCACCAGCCACCAGGCCGCGTGCTCCCCGGGCGAGACCAGGGCGGTCGAGACCCGGTGACGGAAGACGCCGTTCGTGATGAGCCCGATCAGCCGGGTCAGCGCCCAAGCAGCGACCGCACCGCCGGCGCCGACGGGCAGGGCGAGTGCGACCACGAGGAGCATGCGCGGCCTCGCGGAGAAGTCGCCCAGGTGGCGGACGTCGCGGACAGCTCCGGCGGTGGTCGCGGGCACGCGGTCTCCTCTCGATATGTCGTATTACGACATATTACAGTGACGGGGTGGTGACCGACGCGCAGTACCAGCGGCTGCTCGCATTCCGGAACGCACTGCGCCGGTTCGACCGGTGGAGCCGGGACGCCGCCCAGGCCCACGGCCTCACCCACGCACAGCATCAACTCCTGCTCGCCGTGCGCGGCAGTACGACGCCGGGAGGCCCCACCATCGGCGAGATCGCCGAGGCGCTGCTGGTGCGGCACCACACCGCGACCGAGCTCATCGACCGCACCGAGGAGCTCGGGCTGGTGGCGCGGGTGCGCGACCGCGAGGACACCCGGCGGGTCCACCTCGGCCTGACCGAGCAGGGCGCGGCCCGACTCGCCGAGCTGACCGCCGTCCATGTGGAGGAGCTGCGGCGACTGGCCCCGATCTTCGAGTCCCTCCCCCGGGCCGAGCGGCGGTAGCCTCCTGCCGCACAGCCGCTGGCTCCGCAGGGTCAGCCGGTGGCCAGGCCCGCCGCCGCGACGATCTCCTCCAGCGCGGCCACATGCCCCTCGAACGCCGACCGCCCCGCCGCGGTGAGGCGCGCCCGCAGCTTGTGCCGGCGGCCCTCCAGCCGGCGCTCGGTGGCGACATATCCGGCCTCCTCGAGGGTGGCCAACTGCTTGGAGAGCGCCGAGTCGGACAGGCCCAGCCGGTCGCGCAGATAGGCGAACTCGGCCCAGTCAGCCGCGGCCAGCGTCGCCACCAGCGAGAGCCGCGTGGCGGGATGGATCAGCTCGTCGAACCGCGCCGTCGTCATGCCCGCACCCAGCGGCGCAGCGTGCGGAGGATCTCCGGGCCGCCGAAGCCCACCACCGCCGCGACGACCACGGCGGCCCAGAGGGCGGCATGGCCGGCGCCGTCGGCGTCGATCAGCAGCGCCGCCGCCACGGTCAGCGCGACGAGGAGCACGAGCATGCCGACCACGACGTACGGCGTGCGGTGGCCGGCGACCGCCGCGCTCACCCTCACCCCGTCGCTGCCGCGTCGGCCGTCGAGCAGCCGCGAGGCGAGCGCCGCGTGGCCCGCGCCGAAGAGGACGGTGGCGACGATGACCAGCCAGGACGGACCGAACTCGCCGATCACGCCGAGCACGACCCAGCCGGCCGCCATCGCCCACCAGTAGCCGCGCGGCAGCCCGATCTCCTCGGCGACCTGGCGGCGGGCGTGGGCGACGGCGGCGAGCGCCTCCCCTGCGTCCTGCGATGCGACGGGGTCCATCGATTCCTCACTTTCCTAAATGGAAAGAGAGTCTCACTTTCCCGACGGGAAAGTCAATGCCTCACGAGGCCAGAGTCGCTCCGAGGGTGCCGCGCGGGTCGCCGACGTGGATCGTCACGCCGGCGCCGGCGAAGTCGCGGACGACGGCGAGGTCGGCGTCGGCGATCTCGTCGGCCTCGGTGAGGAGCACCACCGCCTCGAGCCCCTTCGACCCCGAGGCGACCGCCATCGCGACGCAGACGCCGACCGCGGATACCTGGAGCGACGGCAGCGCGACGGTGCCGGCGGCGTAGGTGCGGCCGTCGGTGTCGCGGACGGCGGCCCCCTCCGCGGCTCCGGTGCGCGCCCTCGTCGCGCGCGCCAGCGTCACCAGCTTGCGGTCCTCCGCGCTCAGCTCACTCACCCGCCAGACGATAGCGGCGTCAGGGCGCCAACAGCTCGTCGAGGTCGATCGACACCGCCACGTCGGCGTAGGGGACCGTCACCTGGCCGGCGGTGTGGCGGCCGGTCTCCACGAACGTGCCGTCGTGGTTGTCGAAGGCCAGCAGCAGCCGATCGCGCGGGTCCACGATCCAGTAGTGCCGGGCGCCCCAGCGCGCGTAGCGCACGAACTTCGCGAACAGGTCGTCACGGCGGTTGCTGGAGAGCACCTCGACCACCAGCAGCGGCGTGCCGGTGAAGGTGTGGTCCTCGGCGGTGACCGGATGGACCATCAGGTCGGGGATCAGCTCCTCGCGCACGTCCGGTGGCGACCAGCCCCAGCCGATCGTGACGCCGGCTCCGACAGGCTTCGTCTCCCGGAGCACATCGAACAGCCGGCCGACAATGTCTTGGTGGTGTCGCCGCGGGTGGTTCATCAGGACGAGCGCCCCCTCGTAGTACTCACTCGGGACCAGCTCGTCGTGCGCGAGGTACTCCTCCCAGGACATCGGAATGCGCACCAGGTCGTCCTCGGTGGGACGGACGATGCTCATGACTGACCTCCTCTCGCCGGCGCCTCCCGAGATCGTCGCCGACATCTCCATGCTGGGCAAGGAGCGGACGCCGGACAAGGGACGTCATCGCCTCCTGTGGACAACCGGGCGATCAGCCACCGGCCGGCTCGATCCGCACCGTGGTGATCTTGTTGCGCCGCCCGGCCGTCTCCTCGGCGGTGAACCGCAACCCGTGCGCCTCCACCTGCGAGCCCGGGATCGGCACCAGGCCCAGGTGCTTGGCAAGCAAGCCGCCGACCGAGTCGACGTCCTCCTCCTCGACCTCGAAGCCGACCAGCTCCTCCAGGTCGTCGACCAGGAAGCGCGCCGGCACCCGCCAGGCGCCGTCCTCCAGCCGCACCGGTTCGCGGGCCTCGGTGTCGTACTCGTCGGTGATCTCGCCGACGATCTCCTCGAGGATGTCCTCGATGGTGATCAGCCCGGCGGTGCCACCGTACTCGTCGATGACGATCGCCACGTGCTGCCGACGCTGCTGCATCTCGGCCAGCAGGTCGTCCACCGGCTTCGACTCGGGGACCCACATGACCGCGCGCATCAGCTCGTCGACGCGCTGGGTGAACTCCACGTCCGGCGCCTCGAAGTCACGCCGGACGACGTCCTTGAGGTAGACCATCCCGACCACGTTGTCGAGGCTGTCGTCGATGACCGGGATGCGGGAGAAGCCGCTGCGCAGGAACAGCGACAGGGTCTGGCGCAGGTTCTTGTGCCGCTCCACGAAGACCACGTCGCCGCGGGGCACCATCACCTCGCGGGCGACGGTGTCGCCCAGCTCCAGCACCGAGTGGATCATCGAGCGCTCGTCGTCCTCGATGACGTTGGAGGCCTCGGCCAGATCGACCAGCTCGCGCAGCTCGGTCTCGGTCGAGAACGGGCCCTCGCTGAAGCCGCGGCCCGGCGTGAGTGCGTTGCCGACCAGGATCAGCAGTCGCGGCAGCGGTCCCAGCACCCGGGTCACGGCGGTCAGCGGCATCGCCGCGAGCAGGGCGACCCGCTCGTTGTGCTGGCGCCCGACCGTGCGGGGTGCCACCCCGATCGCGACGAAGGAGACGACGAGCATCACCGCGATGCAGGTGGCGTACGTCGCCGGCCCGGCGCCGCCGTACCAGCCGCGGACCAGCAGCGTCACGATCACGATCGCCGCGATCTCGCACAGCAGCCGCAGCAGCAGCGCGGTGTTGAGATAGCGCGGCGGGTCCTCCAGCAGCGCCACCAGCCGGCGGGCGCCGGGGCGCCGTTCTTCGAGCAGCTCCTCGGCGCGGGCGTGCGAGAACAGTCCCAACGCGGCGTCGGCAGCCGAGAACAGCCCCGCCAGGACGACCAGGACGGCCGCGATGACGACGAGCGCCGGGTCGCTCACTGGGATCTCACCGGGATCTCACTGCGGAGCGGTGGCCTTCGAGCCCCACTCGGCGAGGAGCTGGGCCTGCAGACCGAACATCTCCCGGTGCTCCTCGGGCTCGGCGTGGTCGTAGCCGAGCAGGTGCAGGATGCCGTGGGTGGTGAGCAGCTCGATCTCGGCGATGAGCCCGTGCCCGGCCGCCTCGCCCTGTTTCTCCGCGATGCTCGGCGCCAGGATCAGGTCACCCAGCACGCCTTCCTCGGGCTCCTCGTCGACCAGTCCGGGGCGCAGCTCGTCCATCGGGAAGGCGAGCACGTCGGTCGGGCCCTGTTTCTCCATCCACTGCTCGTTGAGCTGGGCGATGGTGGGCTCGTCGACGGCCTTGATGCACAACTCCGCCTGGGGATGCACCCGCATCCGGTCCATCACGAAGCGGGCCAGCTTGGCCAACCGGTCCACGTCCAGGTCGTACCCGGACTCGTTGAGGACCTCGATGCTCACTTCTCACCCTTCGTCATGGCCTGGCGCTCGTTGCGGGCATCGTAGTCGTCGTACGCCGCCACGATCCGCCCGACGAGGCGGTGCCGCACCACGTCGTGGCTGGTCAGCCGGTTGAACGCCAGGTCCTCGACGTCCTCGAGGATCTCCTCGACCACGCGCAGGCCCGAGCGGGTGCCGCCGGGCAGGTCGACCTGGGTGATGTCGCCGGTGACGACGATCTTGGAGCCGAAGCCGAGCCGGGTGAGGAACATCTTCATCTGTTCGGGCGTGGTGTTCTGCGCCTCGTCCAGGATGATGAACGCGTCGTTGAGCGTCCGGCCGCGCATGTAGGCCAGGGGCGCGATCTCGATCGTCCCGGCGGCCATCAGCTTGGGGATGAGATCGGGGTCGAGCATGTCATGCAGCGCGTCGTAGAGCGGGCGCATGTAGGGGTCGATCTTCTCGGTCAGCGTGCCGGGCAGGTAGCCCAGCCGCTCCCCCGACTCCACCGCGGGCCGGGTGAGGATGATCCGGTTGACCTGCTTGGACTGCAGCGCCTGCACGGCCTTGGCCATCGCCAGGTAGGTCTTGCCGGTGCCGGCGGGGCCGATGCCGAAGGTGATGGTGTGCTTGTCGATGGCGTCGACGTACCGCTTCTGGTTGAGCGTCTTGGGCCGGATGCTTCGACCGCGATTGCTCAAGATGTTGAGGGAGAGTACGTCGGCAGGCTTCTCGGTCGTCTCCGCCCGCAGCATCGCGATCACGCGCTCGACGGTTTCCGGAGCGATCCCCTGGCCGGTGCGGATGATCTGGACGAGCTCCTCCAGGAGTCGCTCGATGAGGGCGATCTCGTGCGGCTCGCCGTGCAGCGTGATCCGGTTGCCGCGGACGTGCACGTCGGCGTCGAAATGGCTCTCGATGATGCCGAGGTACTCGTCGGCGGGTCCGAGGACGCTGACCATGTCCACGCTGTTGGGCACCACCACGGTGTGTTTGGTGGTCGGACGTGCTTCCTGCTGCTGGTCGGTCATAGATGCCCGGCGTGGGCCCCTCTCCAGGTCGACGTATGCCTCGTGTGTCTTCATGCTACGAGGGTCAACGGCGCGGCACACCTGCGTTGTTCCAGCCGGCGCGGGATCATGGGGGCATGACCACGCGAGCGCTCCACCGTCCCGCAGCCCTCTTCGCCGCCGGCCTGATCCTCATCGGGGGTCTGGCCGCCTGCGGCTCGTCGGGGAGTACGACGGCAGGCGACCCGTCCGAGCCGGCCACCAGCAGCGCGCCGACCGCGGTCGACACCTCGCCGGCTCCCTCGTCCCCGGTTCCGGCCGATTCCTCCACGCCGGCCTCGGCCGAGACGGGCTCGCCGATCGCCGACGGCGCCGCCCCGGCCTCGGTGAGCATCGACTCCCCCGCCAGCGGCACTCATGCCTCCGGCACGCTGGTGGTCTCGGGCACCGCGAACTCCCCCGAGGCGAACGTCCCCTGGGAGGTCGACTCGATGATCGAGGGCGTCGTCGCCTCCGGGCACGCCACCGCCGACGGCTGGATGGACAAGGCATACCCGTGGAAGACGAAGGTCGACCTCTCCCAGCTGCAGCCCGGCACCTACACGTTCACCGCGCGGGTCGACGACGACTCCGACAACGAGGGCACCAAGCCGCCGGAGGCCACCATCACCTTCGTGATCCCGGACGCTTCCTAGGTCTAGGGATCGCCTGCTGGCTGTTGGTCGAACCGTCCTCCACAGGTCCCCCGAACGGTGGTGGCCGACGGCGCGGAGCGGGCCGTAAGGTTCCGATCAGGCGCCGCGGGTCCCGGCGTCAACCTCGGGAAGGACCACCATGGGCAAGCACACCCGCGGCACCGCCGCAC